>SHOL01000087.1:0-1835 GCA_004294945.1 Treponema sp. | reverse complement strand
GTCGAGAATATCATCTATGGATTATGCAGTCTTGTCCGGCATCTCTCTTTTTTACGATGTTTCGTCCGGTTCGGTCAATCAGCCCGATTCGGTCAATCGGGCCGGCTCGGTCAATCGGGCAGCCTGCCGTGTCAGCGGTACAGCAGGGACACTTCCTGAAAGCGTTTTTCCACAGTCAAAAAGGTATCGACCAAATCCGGATCAAACCAGGTTCCTGATCCTTTGGCAATAAGAGCAACGGCAGCTTCATGCGTAAAAGCCTTCCGGTATGAACGGTCTGATGTAAGCGCGGTGTATACATCAATGATAGCCATAAGCCGCGCATTCAGAGGAATGGAACTTCCGGACAGTCCTTCAGGATATCCGGACCCGTCCCAGTGTTCATGATGGGAATATATCATCTGGACAAATTTCTGCATCATTTGTGCATCGCCCGGCCCGATTTCTTTTGCAGCACGCTCGACTGCTTCCTTGCCGTAGCTGGTATGACGCTTTATTTCTTCGAATTCTTCCGGAGTCAGCCCGCCGGGTTTGCCCAGAATGTGATCCGGAATAACAATTTTTCCGATATCGTACAACGGCGCAAACTGGACGAGGGTCGTGATATCGTCCGCAGACAGAAGAGAATCCGGATAGAGAACCATGTGTGCTGATGCGAGAATATCCATATATTTTTGGGACTTTACAATATTGAAGCCTTTTTCGCTGTCGCGTTTCCAGGAAAGATCAGCCAGAGCCGACAGTATGACGAGTCTCAATTTTCGCAGTTCTTCTTTCTCTGATTCCATGCGCGAAAGGAGCACGTTGTACTGCTCCTCGATTCCGGCAATCTCCTTTCCGGCGGCTACACGCAGCCTGTCCGTGCGGCAGGAGCAATCCGGAGCATGAAGCGTTCGGGAGATTTCTTCGAGCGGAACGATGACTGCATGACGAACCGACAGCACGATCACGATGAAAACGACAGCGAATATCAAGGAAACCAGTATCACTTTTTCTGCCAGGCGGGCTAATACTTCCTGTCTGATACGCACCTGCGGGACAAAGGCTGCCAGCATGCCGACGGGCTGCGAAACAGGCAGGCCGAAGCGGTAGAAAGAACCGCTCGAGTCGACTTTCATGTAGTGCCAGGAAGAAACGGCGCGATAACGGGAATCGTCCCCGTTCATGAAAAGCCGGTTACTGTCCGGAGAGGCGAGCACTTTGCCGTTGGCATCCCATAATTCCAGATAGCCTTCATAGAGAAGAAGCTTTGCATTCAGACGACGAGACAATTCGTCCAGTGTAATATCCATTCCAACGACGCCGTATACTGCGCCCGTTTCGTCCTGTAAGGCAAGAACCGTTCCGATATTAACATCTGTAGAGGTAACAGATGCATAGGCTTCGGTATGCACGGGAATTCCGGGGGTTGCAACAGCCAGCCGGTACCAGGGACGGGTACGCGGGTCAAAGCGGGTCGGACTTGATCTTGGATGAGAACGCACAAAAGAACCGTTCTCCCGACCCATATACACGCTGTTAACCGAGGAGTTGTATCGGCGGTATGCTGAAAGCGCCTTAATTACCGCTTTTTCCTTTTCGGAATACCGGTACACAAACACTGCAGGGTCGGCATCGAGAAATGACGTATATGACGAATCATCCCGGTCGGTTATCAGCGGGTGTTCGGACAGGAGACGGACTTCATTCCTGATTGAAGCAAAAAGGGATTCCAGTTCGCGCGTTGTGTTGAACAGATCCCCGTAGTACGACTGAACCAGCGTGTTCACGATATCTTTGTGTATTGAATAATAGCCGAAGCTGGAAAGAGCGATCACAACACACACATAACAGAC
>SHOL01000086.1 GCA_004294945.1 Treponema sp. | reverse complement strand
ATGATAAAGTACGGAATCAGCCCGCCGTTAAAAAACATGGTTACCGTACCGAGCGCAAGGTACACCCGGCGGCCCCACAGCCGCTTCTTTGAAAACGCATAGGACACCATCGCGGTGAACAACACGTTCGTCACAGTCCCGATCAGCGTCCGCAAAATCGTCACGCCGAAGGCGCGGGTAATCGACTTGTCCAAAAACACCGTCTGATAGCTTTTCAGGCTGAATTTCCGCGGCCACCAGTACACGCCGCCCATCAACGTGTCGGCCGACTCGTTGAACGACAGCACGATCGTGTACCACACCGGGTACAGCGTAATAAAACAGATTGCGAGCATGAGCGCGGTCAGGGCCCAGTCCCATATTCCATAGCGGTTCAAGCCCCGGTTGTTCAGCCGTGCAGTATTCATACAATCTCCGTCAGAAAAGCGACACGCCGTTGAGGCGCTTGGTCACCTGATTCGCAATAAACAACAGCATGAAGGCAAACACCGATTTGAACAGCCCGATCGCCGCAGCGTAGGAAAACCGGAGGCTCTTCATCGCGACATTGTACGTGTAAATATCGATTACCGTACTCCTGCTCGAATTGAGCGGATTCCACAGCACAAATATCTGGTCAAAGTTCGAATTGAGCAGGCTGCCAACCGCAAGAATAAACAGAATCGACACCGTCCCACGAATGCTCGGCAACGTTATCGAAATGATCTGGCGAAACCGCCCCGCCCCGTCCACCCGCGCCGCCTCGTACAACTCCTGGTCGATGCCGGCGATAGCCGCAAGATAAATAATTGCCGACCAGCCCAGCTCCTTCCACACGTCCGAAAGCACCACGATCCACCAGAAATACTGCGGGTACGCAAGCCAGGTTTTTCCCTCTTTCAAAATGCCGAACGCGATCAACACCTCATTCAGAAAACCGGTATCGGCAAGCCAGGTCGAAAGGATTCCGCCGAGCACAACCCAGGATAAAAAGTGCGGCAGGTAGGAAATCGTCTGAATATATTTCTTGAACCTCGCACTGCGCACCTCGTTCAGCAAAAGGGCGAACACAATCGGCAGCGGGAACGAAATCGCAAGCTTCAACAGACTGATGCCCAGGGTATTCGTCAGAATGTTCAAAAACTCGGGATCGCGGAAAAATGCCAGAAAATGCTGGAACCCCGCCGACGACGCCCAGGTCGACCTAAAAAATGCAAGGCTGAACAGCGGTTCGGTAATGCGGTAATTTTTCTTGAACGCCGTCAGCACACCGAACATCGGCGCGTAATTGAACACCAGCATCCACAGCACACCCGAAAGCGCCATACACTGCAGCCAGCGCTCCCGGCCAAGTCTCGTCAACAAGGATTGTTTGTCAGGTTTTACAGAATGTTTGCGTATCACAAAAACAGTATGCCGCCGCTTGGGACAAAAACCTAGACAGCGGCATTTCGGAAAAGTGTGATTATTTTGGTCACATATCGTTTTACATATTGATAGACACAGCTTCAAGAAACGAGCACACTGCACGAAGAATCGAACGAATCAACAGGGGCGGCAATCGATCACCGTTCAAGTCCGTAGGGCCAGTTTCCGACACCACCAAGGTCGTATACTGTTGTGTAGCCGAGCCTGCGCAGCGAATCGGCAGCTATCGCAGACCGTCTCCCGCTTCTGCAGTACAGAACAACCGGCGCGTCTTTTGCCGGAATCAGCATGGCGGCGCGGTTTGCATCGATTTCGTCGTACGGCAACAGTTTCGCGCCCGGAATATGGCCGGAAGCAAACTCATCCGCGGTTCGAACGTCCAGGATAACCGCAGTTGCGTCCTGCTCAAGCAATTTTTGTGCATCGGATGCGGAGATCATCCCGCCCCCGGCTAACATCGCTTCCTGCGGACGGGAAAACGCAAAGACCACCGTTCCCGCAAGGATTGCCAGAATTATCAGAACCAGGTTTCCATACTGTTTACTCATACGACACCTCTTTACTTCGTCCATGAACATCTCTACGTGCCTGTTACGCACATCTAAAATCTACTATATATAAGGCACTCTATCGGTGACCTGGTCACCGAATGGCGGCACGGTGCAACCAGAAGGCACCCTACATAAAAACCGCATAACTCTTAGCCGATTTCGAAAGCAACCGAGTTTTGAAAGAGCATCATCTTTTAAAAAAACCTTGCCAATGAGTCTATTTCACCGGATAATTCTTGGATATGAACCATCATAGAATCGCGCTTCAGTGGATTGCACATATCAATATTTTTTCAATTCTGTCCATCATCATTTCCATACTTGCTTTTTCAATCGGTTTTTATGCCTTTGGTAAAATCAAAAAAACTCGAAGCAGCTTTCTCCTGCTATGTCTGTGCATTACCATCGGTATTTGGGTATTCGCGTCATCGTTCATTTTTATTGCAGACCCCGAAACCAGTGTCTGGTTCTGGTACTATTTCCAGTCCTTCGGTTTCGTTCCGATGTGGCCGATTCTGATTCATTTCTTTGTCAGCATCGCGGAACTGGACAGCACAAAGGGGAAACGCATACGCATCGGTACATATCAGCTCTACCTTAATGGGATGACCGCATTCATCGCAGCCCAATATGCTGTTGCGATCGTTCTGCACAGTGCAATTCTGCTCGGATACGCCGAACCGCGACTGTACGAAATGACGCCGCTCGGACTCAGAGACACTCCGGCGATGCATCGGCCCTGGGTTCAGTTTTTTACCTTCATGAACCTGCTCTGGTACGCAGAAGGGATCACGCTGGTAACGCTGTTCTGGATACGTGCTCATCGCAAAAACAGCAGTCTGGACCGACGGAAACAGTCCGAAGTAATCACGATAACCGGAATTGTGTTTGGCGGCATAACACTGACGCTCAACATCATTCTGCCCATGTTCGGACTTCCCATACCGGCGTTCGGATCGATTTTTATCGGCATCTGGATTCTCTGCATTGCGTATGCCGTCTCAAAATACAATTTCGGCGCGCAGGACGAACAGGTAATCGGCCAAAAAGCTTTCGACATTACCGACGAGCCGATGGCTGTTTCGGACACCGAACTCAACCTGCTTTTTTTTAACCGCGCATTTATCAATTCCTTCGGCGATCCGAAAGCAATGGGTAAACTGCGAATCTACGACCTGTTTGAACCTTCAGACAAAAAACTTGTTCCCGCCGATTTCCGTACCGACGGCATTATTCCCTCGCTGCGCATCATCAACCCTGCAGGACAGAAGCGCGTAATCAACCTTCAGACATCGTGCATCTACAGCGAAAACCTTCTGGATCGCATTTTCTTTGTATTCAGCGATGTAACGGAAATCGCGCACCAGAAGGAAATGCTTGAATACCTTGTCGCAGAGCGCACCGCCGAAATCAACCGCCAGCTTGCGATCACCGAAAAATACACCCGCCCCTCGCTTGTCCAGGTTATTCAGTCTGGCGGAGATCCGACGGACTTTGTTCCCTCCAGCGACGAGCTGGTCATTATGTTCATCGACATCCGCGACTTTACGCTGATGAGCGAAAAACTCTCCTCCAGCGACACCGTCAAGCTGCTCAATTCCTATTTTACCTGTATGAACGAGTGCATTATCAAGGAACACGGAGAAATCGACAAACTCATAGGCGACGCGATCATGGCGCTGTTCTCGAATGCGGACAACGCAGTGCATGCCGCAATCAATATGATTTACAAGCTTCAGTTTTTCAACGAATCCCAGAAAATCGTCAATTCCACGATACGCAACGGCATCGGCATCAATTTCGGCCATGTCACGCGCGGCAACATAGGCTCCAAGGAAAAACTCGACTACACGGTTATCGGCGACTCCGTCAATGCGGCAAGCCGCTTCGAATCGCTCACCAAACGATACGGACTGCCGGTAGTACTTTCGGAAGAAGTCATCTCACAGCTCAAGCACTGCTACAAGATCCGCTTTCTAGATAAAGTGGTTGTCAAAGGCAGAGAGCAGGCGACCAGTCTGTACGAAGTATTCGACTTCAATCCCTCCAATCTCATAGACATCAAAATACGCAACCAGAGCGAACTTGACCAGGCATTCGAAGCGTATACAAAAGGAGACTTCGAAGCAGCACTGAACATTTACCGTCCGCTCAACGAGCGCTACGGTACTCTCGACCCTCTGCTCGGCTTCTACGAACGGCGCTCGCTCGAATTACTGGCGCTCCAGAAACTCGGCAAGCTCGAACGCTGGTCCGGCATCTACCAGTTTACGGACAAATAAAAACCGGCGACTGGATCGCAACAGCCAGCTTTTTAACCAATTTTTAACACACACCTCATGCCCTATTAATGCGTCGCCAGTACCTTCCAGCTTGCATCCCAAGGAGATTAATAGATGAAAAGAACACTCGCATTTTCGATTCTGGCTCTCACCGCGACACTCGTTTCTGCCCAGGTAAAGTTTCCCTGGGTTGACTCTGTCACCGACGACCCCGACAACATGCTTCCCGGCGTAGATCCCACCAAGGTAACAGGCAGCATTGTTACGTCCGGATCGTCCACCGTCTTCCCGCTTTCAGAAGCAGTTGCCGAACTCTTTGTTAAGCAAGGATATACTGGCCAGATCAGTATCGATTCCATCGGTTCGGGCGGTGGTTTTGAACGCTTCGGAAAAGGCGAACTCGACATAGCGAATGCGTCCCGAGCCATAAAATCGACCGAGCAGGACAAGGCGAAAGCCGCTTACGGCAGCGATGTGCTGGAAATCCGTGTCGGAACCGACGCACTTGCCGTCTGCGTATCAAGCAAAAACAAATTTGCAACCGACCTTTCTATGGAAGAACTGGCAAAGCTCTTTTCCGACGCCGTTCTCTGGTCCGACGTACGGGCGAGCTTTCCGAAAAAAGAAATCAAACGGTACACGCCCGGAACAGATTCCGGAACCTTCGATTATTTTACTGAAGAGGTTCTGAAAAAGAAAAAAGAACTCCTTCTGAACGCAAAAAACCTCCAGATGTCGGAAGACGATAATGTTCTGGTCAAGGGCATCGAAAGCTCGGAATACGCCGTCGGCTTCTTCGGCTATGCCTACTACGTCGAAAACAAGGGAAAACTCAAAGCACTGTCTGTTAAGGGCGTGCCCCCGAGCGAAGACACGGTGAACAAGGGAACCTACCCCCTTGCCCGTCCGCTGTTTATGTATGTAGCGACAAAAACACTCAACGAGAAGCCCCAAGTTGCCGGCTTCATGGCGTTCTACCTTGCAAACGTCAACCGCGTCATCAAGAAAGTCGGCTACTTCCCAGCCCCGGCCGAAGACCTTAAAAAGGCCAAACAGCTCTACCTTGACGCAGTCAAAGGAAAGTATTAATCCACAAGCCGATTTGCCGGCACCTCAAATGCCGGCACCGCGCTCACCAGTCTGGCACATGCCGGCCCTGCGCTAACCGGCGACTCAAGCGCCGGCGCAGAACGCTCGCCGGAGCGGCGCTAACCGGCGCGGCAGTCTGTAGAGTCGCCGCCTTCCTCAACCGTAACCTGCCAAAAACTAGCGGAGTTTATACTGCATGAATGCACAAAGCAAAACAGTGGATCTGTCCGGCAAAAAAAGACCGGGCGAAGCCCTGATCGTTATTTTTCTCATTTTCGCCGCCGGGGTTTCGATACTGACCACAGTCGGAATCGTATTCATACTCGGCAAAGAATCCTTGCCCTTTTTCCGCGAAGTCAGCCTGATGGAGTTTTTCACCAAGCCTCGCTGGCAGCCGCAAATCCATGATTTCGGCATACTTCCCCTTTTTACGGCCACCTTCATGACCAGCCTGGTCGCAATGATAATCGCCCTTCCTGCAGGACTCGCATCCGCCGTATACCTGTCCGAATACGCCCCGGACAAAGTCCGCAGCGTCATCAAACCGGTTCTGGAAGTACTTGCGGGCATACCATCTGTTGTGTACGGCTTTTTCGCCCTCCAGATAGTCACCCCGATTTTGCATAATCTGTTCGGCTCTGAACGGGTCGACATTTACAATACGCTCTCTGCCGGCCTCGTCATGGGAATACTGATACTCCCCCTGATATCGTCGATGTGCGAAGATGCGCTCTCCTCGGTACCAAAATCGCTCCGGGAAGGCGCCTACGCACTTGGAGCGACAAAACTCGAAGTGTCAACAAACATCGTCATTCCGGCAGCTCTTTCAGGAATCTCGGCAGCCTTTATTGTCGGACTTTCCCGGGCGGTTGGCGAAACAATGATCGTCGCCCTCGCCGCCGGTGCCGGTCCTGCCCTGACCCTCAATCCCTTTAAAGCCGCAGAAACCATGACCGGTCACATTGTCAGGATATCCGGAGGGGACCTCTCGTATGATTCGATCGACTACAACTCCCTGTTTGCAATCGGATTGCTCCTGTTCGTCATCACACTCGGCCTGAACATCCTCTCCAGACGCCTTGTCAAGAAATACCAGGAGGTCTATGAATGACCGAAAAAAAAACCGGATTTCAGCCAAACCTCGCCGGACGCAAACGGAACGGACGCATCATGGCGCGACTATTTCTTGCAAGCACCATATTCGCCATTCTGTGCTTGGGTGCGCTTTTGTTTTCCATCTTCAATCAGACCGCAGGCTACGTGCTTGTAGAATATGCGGCAAGCGAAGCCGATGTCTTGCCCGCACAAGATGACGGAAATCCGAAACACCTGGAATCGCTCGAAAAAGTCGAACTTCTTGCCCTCATCGACGAAAACCTCGGCGCCCGCCGGAAAAAAGCGCTCGATATAGAAAAACCGCTCGACACGCGAACAGATAAAGAACTCCGGGATTTAATCATCGCAGAAGTGCTCCAGCCAAAAGTCATCCGCACCTGGCTTTTCTTCGAATCCATTCTGGGCCGCGCACACATTTTCGAATGGGCTGCAGAAAACGCTCCGGAGGGGACGCTTACCTTCCGCTGGTGGCTCAGTCCCGCCTTCCTTACCGCCTCGCAGTCCTCAGACGCCCTGTACGCAGGAGTCCGAAGCGCCATCATCGGTTCACTGATGACCATTGCGCTGACCATCCTGGTCGCCTTCCCGATCGGACTCGGCGCTGCAATCTGGCTCGAAGAATACGCTAAAGCGAACCGCATCAACGGGATCATCAAAACGAACATCTACAACCTGTCCGGAGTCCCTTCCATCATTTACGGCATGCTCGGACTCGGCATCTTCGTCCGCGCGCTCGAACCGTTCACCTCAGGCGCCCTGTTCGGCGTCACCGGAGGAGACGCTGCAGGCAACGGCCGCACAGTGCTCTCCGCGGGCTTAACCCTTGCCCTGCTTATCCTGCCGACCATCATTATCAACACACAGGAAGCCATACGCGCCGTTCCCCGGTCGCTCCGCGAATCGGGCTATGCGCTCGGTGCCACAAAGTGGCAGGTGATCTTCCACCACGTCCTCCCTTCTTCCATGGACCGCATTCTCACCGGCACAGTTCTTGCCGTCTCCCGCGGCATCGGAGAAACCGCACCGCTCGTTCTCGTCGGAGCCGCGACCTTTCTGACCCGCAACCCGACAAGTATTTTTTCCCGCTTCACGACGCTTCCCATCCAGATCTACCAGTGGACAGCGCGCCCCCAGGCAGAGTTCAAAAACATCGCGGCAGCGGCAATCCTCATCCTGATGATTTTGCTTCTCTCGCTGAACTCGGTTGCCATTATACTCAGAAACGAATTCCGCTCCCGAAAAAGAGGATAACCAATGAACGAATACGAGTACGCTATCGAAACCCAAAACATGAATTTTTTCTACGGCGATTTTCAGGCCGTCTACGATCTGAACATGCAGATCAAAAAAAACAAGGTAACCGCAATCATCGGACCGTCGGGCTGCGGCAAATCGACCGCCCTGCGCACCTTTAACCGAATGAACGACCTGATACCGGGAACACGCGTCGAAGGCCGCATCCTGTTCCGCGGCCGCGACATCTACGACCCGGACGTCGACCCTGTTTCCCTCAGGCGATGGATCGGCATGGTCTTCCAAAAGCCGAATCCCTTCCCGAAAAGCATCCGCGAAAACATCCTGTGGGGAGCCCGCATCAACGGCTTCGAAGGCGATCCCGACGAACTCGTCGAAAACAGCCTGAAACAGGTATATCTGTGGGACGAAGTCAAGGACAAACTGAAAAAGAACGCCCTCGATCTTTCCGGCGGCCAGCAACAGCGATTGTGCATCGCAAGGGCGATCGCGGTTCAGCCGGACATCCTTCTGATGGATGAGCCAACGAGCGCTCTCGATCCCATCTCGTCGGGAAAAATCGAAGATTTGATGACCGAGTTCAAAAAAAAGTACACAATCATCGTTGTTACCCACAATATGCAGCAGGCAGGCCGCGTGTCGGACGAAACCGCCTTCTTCCTGAACGGCTACCTTGTGGAGATGGGAGCAACCCGCGACATTTTCTTCAGTCCGAAAGATACCAGAACCGAAAACTACATTTCCGGCCGCTTTGGCTGAGCCGCAATAGGGTGTATACTAATAAAGGAAGATACAATGCACAGATCAAGTTTTAACGAAGAGTTGGCCAATATCCGCACGAGCCTCGTTGCAATGGCATCGCGCGTGGAGGAAGACTTGCGGAAAGCCGTTCAGGCGCTTCGCGAACGCGACGAAGCCCTTGCTCTATCCGTCAAGGAAAGCGACAGCACCGTGAATGCGATGCAGTTCAGCCTGCAGGACACTGCCGCTGTGCTTATGGCAACCCAGCAACCGGTAGCCCGCGACCTGCGGGAACTGGTTTCCGCCATCAGGCTTGCGGACAACCTGGAACGCATGGGCGATTACGCAGTACACCTTGCCAGGACAGCGATAAAACTTAAAAACGCACAATGGCCGGTACAGTTCAGCCTCCTCGGCGAGATGGGAGAACGCGGCTGCGCAATGCTCCGCGCAATGATCGACGCGTACATTACACAGGATGTAGACGCTGCAATCTCCTGCGCGGCCCTCGACATCGAAGTTGACCAGATGCATCATCAGCTAATGGCCCTCACGATGGAAGAACTGCGCACGCGAACCGAACAGGCAAGCGAAGCAATCAAGATAATCAGGACTTCCGGCTTTCTGGAACGCTTTGCCGATCATGTAACCAATTCCTGCGAACTGGTTATCTATATCACCCAGGGAAGACATACAGAACTCAACGAAAAGGGTAACTGATACACAGATGGGAAACGAAACGATTTTCGTCATCGAAGACGAACGGGATATCAGGGAACTGATACTCTTCAATTTATCCCGCGAAGGCTATCGGGTCCGGGACTTTGCTTCCGCAGAACCGGCGCTCGAATCGCTGAAATCCGAAAAACCGGATATGATTCTGCTCGACATGATGCTTCCCGGCATCGACGGTTTCGAGACGCTCAGGCGCATCAGAATGAACGGGGATACCGCTGCTGTTCCGGTTATCATGGTTACTGCACGGACCGATGACGCGGATATCGTCGCCGCGCTCGAACTCGGGGCGGACGACTACATCTGCAAGCCCTTCTCGCCCCGGGTGCTCACCGCGCGAATCCGTACCCGTCTCCGGGAACGGCAGCGAATGCAGTCGTCAGCGGGCGGCAAAACCGGTTCCGGAAGCGTATCGGACGAAGAGGAGAAAATTCTTTCGGCCCACGGTATCACGCTCGATCCGGGACGGCACGAAACAAAACTCGACGGAGCGGTTCTGGACCTTTCCGCCACCGAATTTTCGTTTCTTGCCTTTTTTCTGGCGAATCCGGGACGCGTTTTCTCCCGACAGCGGCTGATCGACGCAGTACACGGCAACGGTTACTCGGTTACGGACCGATCGGTCGACGTCCAAATTCTATCTCTACGTAAAAAACTCGGTCCCGTCGGCGATTGCATCGAAACAGTCAGAGGCGTCGGCTATCGGTTTCGGGAAGACCCCCAAGCATGAAGCAAAAACTCTTTTTCTGGATTTTTCTGCCCTACCTTGCATCGTTTCTTGCGGCAATGACGCTTTTTATGGCACTGACCGCGAACATCGCTTCCGACTTTCTGTCGGGCATTGCGCAGCAGCAAATCTCGGAAACGGCGCGCATCGCGGCAAATGCGCTGGAGCCGCTCTTGTCGGGCGCAAAAGAGCCCGCCGATGTGCAAATGGAAACGCAGGCCCTGTGCGACGCGCTCATCCGAGGAACCACAGTACGGCTCACTC
>SHOL01000271.1 GCA_004294945.1 Treponema sp. | reverse complement strand
CGATAATTCTGTCCATGTGCCAATCAAACCGCTTCCTGTTCCTGTTCTTCGGTACGCTCCGGGACACAGCTTTCCGTCGATAATTACAAGCGGTTCTGCTTCTACATTCGGGCTTGTTTCTGGATACCACTGTTGTTCAGTCAGTGATTCAGGATTGAAAACAGCCTGGTCTACGTGTTGATGGGTTTGAGTCCATGTAATTACACCTTCGGTAAAGGTATATGTTCCTTTATAAGCAGTGTACCAATACCAGATATTTGTCGAGTCGGTTGTTGATGTGTTCGTTTGCTTGGAAAAAGTGATGAATGTACCATCCGCCTTAATAGTCAGCGTCTCTTCTTCATTGAATGTGTAATCGCCGTTTATACTGCTCGAACCACTGCCTACGTGCGTTGTTACCCATATACCTGTAATATTCTCCGCTGTTGCTGCTGTAGCCGTCGATTGGGTGAGTCCTGCAGGAAGTTGGCTCGTGTCTTCCTCTTTCTTCGGATCGGTTGGTTGCTCGCAGCCGGTAAGTACCGCTAAGGCAAAGAGCGAAAGCGTCATCGTGGCGAGCGCTGCCAGTTTCATCGACGATCTTCTGTTTCTGTGTGTTACTGTCATTGATATCTCCTGATGCAGTGATATTGGGCCGGATCTACTCCGTCCGTCAGTTCTACTGTATCAGTCGATCTGCATCTTTTTAAATAAGCAGTTTTGGTACATTGTGGGAATAATTGCTTAGACTTTCCTTGGTTGCGTATTCTTGACTTTCTCCCCCGGCCCGGCGCACAATACCGGCCATGAACGACGATTCCCTGCGCATTATTATTACCGGCGGCACCTTCGACAAGCATTACGACGAGCTGAAGGGGGAGCTGACCTTCAAGGACACGCATCTGCCCGAGATAGTCAAAAAAGCGCGCATCGTGTCAGCGGTGGAGTTCGAGATAGTGCATCTGATAGACAGCCTCAACATGACCGACGATCACCGCGAGCTCATCCTCTCCGCCTGCTCCCGTTCGGCCGAAAACCGGATAGTCATTACGCACGGCACCGACCGCATGGCCGAAACCGCCCGCTTCCTCGGCCCCCGCATAACCGGCAAGACGATCGTGCTCACGGGCGCGATGATCCCCTACCAGATAACCGGTTCGGACGCCCTCTTTAACCTCGGCTCCGCCTGCATGGCCGCCCGGCTCCTCGGCCCCGGCGTCTACATCGCCATGAACGGCCGCACCTTTCCCTGGGATAACGTGCAAAAAGACTTCTCGCGCGGGGTATTCAGACCGCTGGACTGAGGACTCGATCATTCAAACTGATGCCTGAACGCGCCTCGCGGACAGATCGGGAACCGGATCGGCGAAAGTTTGCGCCGGTTCGATCCTCGATTTCTCATCATTGATTAAGCATGCGGTTTTCCCTGATAAAAAAAAATTATCTGTAGCTGCCGCAATCCTTGCAGTAGTCGGCAGTTTTGGAATTTTCTTTTCCGCATTTCGCGCAAGTCCAGATATCTATACTCTTTGCTGATGTAACCGCATGTGAATATAATGGCGGTTTATCGTCAAAACCGCAGTGAGGACAGGCGGAATTTGAACCATCCACAAGTTTTCCGCATTTTGAACAAGTACGGTCAGCATATTTTTTGATCTGGAAAGACGGTTCGGTTTGCGTATTCGTCGGGGATGAGTCCATGGCATATCTGATAATGAAGATAACTGTCAACACCCAACCGGCAATAATTATATATGCGCCCTCCTGAAGTTTTAAATCTTCAAACACCTTGATATAGGCTGTTACACCACTTGCAATGCTTATGGCGGCATACACGACGTCAAGTACCGAATGTGCCGGCTTGTTTTTTGCTATAAGATGATAAATACCGATGATTTAAGGGATGGCGGCTCCTAGTGC
>SHOL01000270.1 GCA_004294945.1 Treponema sp. | reverse complement strand
CCTCTTTGGGAGATGCAAAAAAATCGGCAGGGGAGCCTTCCTCCAGGATGAGTCCGCCGTCCATGAACACGATGCGGTTGGCGACTTCCCGCGCGAACGATAGTTCGTGGGTCACGACGACCATGGTTGTGCCTTCTGCAGCAAGGTTCCGCATGATGGCAAGAATTTCGCCCACCAGTTCAGGATCGAGCGCACTGGTCGGTTCGTCGAAGAGGATCACATCGGGGTCGGTTGCAATCGCGCGCGCGATGCCTACCCGCTGCTGCTGGCCGCCGGAGAGCCGCGACGGATAGTAGTCGAGGCGGTCGGAAAGACCAACTTTGCCGAGCGCGCGCCGCGCGATGGCTACGGCATTCGCAACCGGTATTCCGCGGCCCGCAACAAGGCCTTCGGTGACGTTTTCAAGTGCGGTTTTGTTGTTGAACAGATTGTAGTTCTGGAAGACAAAGCCGGTCCGCTTGCGCACCTCGGCGATCTCCTTTGCAGTAGCACGGGGCATGCGCAGCTTGAGCTGGCCGAATTCCATCTCGCCTTCATCCGCGCGTTCAAGAAAATTGAGCGTGCGCAGGAGCGTTGTTTTTCCCGACCCTGAAGGCCCCAGTATCACAACGACATCGCCGCGGTGTACCGAAAGATCGACGCCCCGGATTACTTCGTGCCGATGAAAGCTTTTATGCAAATTCCTGATGTTCATCATACCCGGTAATCTCCTTTATGCCCGCTCACCTGAACAACGCTTTTTTTCGCCATGAGCCGAGCCTCCGCTCAAAGGCCGAAAAGGCCCATTGGACGGCAAAACCCAGTAGTGCGTACACAATAAAAATATCGAGATACGCCTCTATATAATTGTATCCGTACGATGCTTCGATTTTCGCGATTGCAGTAACGTCCCGCACCGTCATCATAAAGGCAAGCGAGGTCGATTTTATCAGATTGACCGTCGCATTCGAAAGATTCGGCAAGGCAACCAGAAAGGCTTGTGGCAGTACAATGCGCTTCCAGGCATGGAAATGCGAAAGCCCTGCTGCGAGCGCTGCTTCCAGCTGTCCGCGGTCTACGGTCAGGATTGCGGAGCGGAACACTTCCGAAAGGATTGCGCTGGTGTTCAGGGTAAACACAAAAAGCGCATACCAGAACGGATTGACTGCGAAGACATCCAGCTTCCACCCGGATCGAAGAGCAACGGCGTTCAGAGCGCTCGGGAGGATGCTGTAGATGATCAAAATTTGAAGGACTATAGGCGTCCCCCGTAAAAAAGAAACGTACAGCGCGACTGCCTTGTCGAAAAAACGGACACGATACATGCGTACCAGGGCAAAGGCCAGGGCACACGGAGCGGCAAGGGCGAGCGTGCATGCGGTCAGGCCGCCTGTTACCGGGAGCCCGGCGAGGGCGAGAAAAAAGGTGCGCACGAAAAAATCCAGGTTGAAGTTCATTGGGAAACCCCGCGAAGCCCGCGCGAAAGGCGGCGTTCGACCAGAAGGAACACACGTTCAAGAATCGCAGTCAAGGCCCAGTACAAGACTGCAAGGGCCAGGAAGGTTTCCAGCGAGCGGGCGCCGTAATTGCGCGACACCACGAGAAAGCCCTGCCCCATCGCGTCGATGAGACCCACCATGTACGCAAGCGCGCCTTCTTTCATGAGCGAGATGAGCGCATTGCCGAAATTTGGGATGGCACTCACCGCAGCCTGCGGCAGCACGATGCGCAGCTGCGCCTGGGCCGGCGACAGTCCGGCGCTTACCGCAGCCTCGAACTGACCGCGGTCTACCGAAAGCCAGGCCGAACGGAAGACTTCCGACATGGTCGCAGAAAACAGCAAGGTAAAGGTAATGATTACAAAAACAGCCCGATGCCAAAAGTGGATATTGATGCCGGTCAGCGCATGCACGGCTGCGGGAAATCCGTAGAAT
>SHOL01000085.1 GCA_004294945.1 Treponema sp. | reverse complement strand
GGGAAATAAAAAAACGGCATCGCCCTGCTTCGTAAGAAGTACGGTGCGATGCCGTTTTTTTACTGAACAAGTCTCTATAATAGAAAGACTTGTGATTTTTCTCCAAAAGCCGGTTTCAAAAGTAACCGACTTTTGAAACCGGCTCGAACAATAGGAAGATTAGCTTTTTTGAGCGTTTTCCTCTACATACTTTTTGAATTCTTCGAGAGACATTTTATCCGAATACAGCGGATACAAGGCATCCACCAGCTCTTCGATAGTCTCAAACTTAGCACCATCAAGTTTGTACGCCATATAAACTCCCTCAGGAACACAAGTTATCGAAAAAGTGAATATCAGACTTTTACGATAGCGTCAGTATAAACACTTTTCTTTCCAGCTTCAATAAAGCCGCTTCCAATTTCTCATTTTCCCGTAAATTCGCGCAGGATTTTGACAATTCCTGCGCTGTCAGGAGACAGTCTGACAGCTCCTTTAACGGGAACCGCAGCCAGTGCCAAGCGTTCCCTCATATCCAAAGATGCGTCGCACTGGCTGGCGGACACAGAAGACTCGAACGCGGGATGGTCTTTGGAAACCAGCACAACCGTGCCTTCGTCGGAATCGATGCGATCCCTAGTCTGTTGTACCGCTCCGTAGGCCAGGGCAGCCGGGGTGTCGAGGGTTATGCCATATTTTGAACAGGCTTCTTCGATCAGAGAGGGTACGTCGGCAGAGGATACGGCGACCGGAAAAACCAGTCCGCGAAGCATTGCCGGATTCACCTCGAAAACCTGTTCAAGGCGCTCGATGTTCGAAGGCCGCGCGGGATCTGCGAAGTTGCGGCTTTCAAGCGGTATGGCAGAGCCGTTGCACTGACAGCGACCGGAAATATCGCAGGACAGAAGATGTGTCGCATCAGTAATAAAGCCGTTGACGGGCAACGAGAATTTCCAGGCATACAAACCGGCAACCAAGTTTCCGTAATTGCCGGAGGGAACTCCGTAGAATATTTCCCCGCGAACTTTTTTCCGCAGCCGGGAGAAGGCAAACATGTAGAAAAACACCTGGGGAAGAAGCCTGCCGATGTTCATGGTGTTTGCGAGCGTCAGACCATATTGAGTCACCAGAGTACGGTTGGAGTAGACGTCGCGCACAAGTTTCTGGGCATCCTCCAGAGAACCGTCGATTTCTACAGACCAGATATTGCCTCCATTCCATGCCAACAGAGACGGATCGATACCGGTCAGCGCTCCCTTCGCAAACACAAGAATCATCTTCAGACGCTTTTTACCGGCAAAGGCCGACGCAAGACTGCGCCCGGTCATGCCTCCGGTTGCGGCAAGAACCACTGCCGTACGGTCTTCCATGGTAAGAATGTGTTCAAGTGCCGAAGAAAACCACATAAAGCCGAAATCTTTATGGCATCCGGTCGGTCCGTGGTACAGTTCAAGCGAATATAAAAAGTCGTCCAGCTGGCGAATTTGTGGAGCGTACGCCCCGAATGCGGAACCGGCGATGCGTTCGCACACGACAGGGCTGAACTCTTCCTTTAGGAGGGCGGATGTGAGAGTTCCGGCCACCGAGGGGAAGCTGGTAGTTTCGTCCATGTACAGAATCCAGGGCCGCAAATCAGCTTCATTCGCAGGAACATACAGACCGCCGTCTGGAGGAATACAATCGAGAACAGCATTTCTGAAACTTACTTTTTTCGTGCTGTTGCGGGTACTTACCAATTCCATATAGTCCTCCGGAAAAGCGATTCTAACATGAGCCGATTTCAAAAGTCGGCTACTTTCAAAACTTTCCGAGTTTTGAAAGAGCCTCACATACCTGTAGTATAGCGCACAGCAGGAAGTTTTAGGAGGTCAGCGTTTTTCTGCCCGGTACTTTTTGACAAAGCCGACCGGCCGGTACGTCATTTTTGCCTGACGCATGCCTTCATCTCCCAGATCCTGTTCGCGATTGACGAATTCAACCGATTCGGGAAGCGACTGGGCGTAGGCATAATTGATATACTGGAAAGCTCCGCGGAAATCGATGCGGGCTTTTTCAAAATGGACCGCCGACATTGTTCCGTTGGCAACGAGTTCCGCAAGTGTCCAGGCAACGGGAATGTTTTCTACGTACAGGACAAGGCCCGACATCTCGAATTTATCGATTAGATCCAACGCTTCGCTGGCTGCCTGATAATCCGTCTGTTCCGGGAATTCCTGATTCGATTTCCAGGCTTCCAGAACGGATCGGGCGTCATCCCGCGTTGCAGCATCAAGTGTTTTTACCGAAAAGGACGGATAGGTCATCTCGAACGCATTGACGTGGTTTTTTTTCTTGTGAAATTTTTTCCCGGAGAGCGTTGCGAGCTCGCTTCTCAAATACAGGTAGTCGAAATTATCCCGATCTTCTACCAGCTCATATCCCGCTTCACGGATTACCGCTTCGTTTTCGGCGATAAAGGCCGGGGACACAAGTTTCCAGACATCATGAGCCTGAAAAAGCTCCCGAATGGTCTGGATGTCGGTGGTGCAGCATGGAGTGATAAAAAAAGACCGGCCGTCATGACTGCCGGAAATGACTATAAAATTGTTCTTTTGCGATACGGTATATCCGTATTTTTTGCGAAAAAGATATAACCCGGCAAAGCTATATTCGGAAATCCCGTCCGGGGATTTGACCAGATGCGGAGACATTTCGCGCGCCATTTCGAGCGTCAGGGGAGCGAACTCGGGGTACGAGGGAATCAGGCTCATGGGTATAAAGTACTCTTTTCAAAACATTAGGGCAAGTTGACGCCGATATACAAATATCGTACTCTGACATTCATGAATGATACTACAGAACCGGTCAGTATTCCGGTTGATACAATGATCGAACGCTTCGTCCGCTACGCTGCATTCGGAACCCAAAGCAACATGGAAAAGGCGGATTCCGGCGTTTTTCCTTCTACAGATTGCCAAAAAAAATTCGCTGTGCTTCTTGCCGAAGAGATGCGACAAATGGGGCTTTCCGATGTCGAACTCGATGAACACTTTTATATACTCGCGCGAATTCCCGCAACACCCGGTCTTGAAAACAAAAGGTCTTTCGGATTGTGCGCGCATTATGATACAGCCAGCGATGCGCCCGGCGACAACGTAAAACCCCGCATCCACCGGAACTGGGACGGAAAGCCCATTCAGCTGGAAGCTGGCTTTGTTCTTGATCCGGGTCTTGACAGCGAGCTTGCGTCGTGCAAAGGCGACACGATAATCACTTCCGACGGAACGACGCTTCTCGGCGCGGACGACAAGGCGGGAATCGCCGGAATTTTGACTATGGCCGAGTGGCTGCTTGAACACCCCGAAATTCCTCACGGACCGATCGAAATTCTCTTTAGCCCGGATGAAGAAACCGGCCACGGGATGGATCATGTTCCGCTTTCAAAACTTGTATCAAAAGCCTTTTATACGGTAGACGGCGGCCAGGAAGGGGAAATTGAAACCGAATGCTTCAATGCATGGAAGTCTGAACTCTCGTTCACCGGGGTCGCCGCACATCTTGGAAGCGCCCGCGGAAAGATGGTGAACGCGGCGACCATGGCAGCGGCGTTTATTGCCGCGCTTCCAGCGAAAGAAAGTCCGGAAGCGACTGACGGCTATTACGGTTATTTCTGCCCGATAGAAATCAGGGGATCAACCGAAAACGCGTCCGTTCTTCTGTTTTTACGCGATTTCGATATCGAAAACATGAAACGCCGGCTGGACAGAGTCGAAACCATTGCACGCGGAATCGAAGCGCAATTTCCTGGCGGAACCGTGGCGGTTAAGCATACGTGCCAGTATCTGAACATGAAATCAAAACTCGATGGAGAGCCGGAAGTTGTGAATCTTCTTCATGAAGCAGCACGCAAGGCCGGTGTTGAAACGTATATGAAACCGATCAGGGGCGGAACAGACGGGTCGCGGCTGACCGAACTGGGTATTCCGACACCGAATGTTTTTACCGGCGGTCATAATTATCATTCCAGAACAGAATGGCTTTCTGTCAAACAAATGACCAGTATGGTCAGAACACTTATAGAACTCGCCAAGCTGTGGGGGGCTTAGAAATATGTACGAATATAAAATTGAAGGCGGTTTCCCGATCAAGGGAACAATAAAGGCAAGCGGCAATAAAAATGCTGCACTTCCCTGCATTGCGGCTGTATTGCTGACCGACGAAGAGGTGATTCTGGATAATCTTCCCGAAATCGAAGATGTCCAGGTGATGATAGACATCCTGATCGCCCTGGGAGGAACTGCGGACAAGCTCGGAGCGAACTCGTGGAAACTCAGAGCTGCTGACGTTTCGCGCACAGATATACCTCTCGCGCTCTCCAGGAAAATTCGAGCTTCAATACTATTTGCAGGCCCCCTGCTTGCGCGATCTGGAAAAGCAGTGCTCCCCCCTCCCGGCGGGGATGTTATTGGCCGCCGGCGGCTCGACACCCATTTTCTGGCCCTGACAGAACTTGGAGCGCGCGTCGAAATTGACGGTCAATTCAGTTTTACAGCGAACAAGCTTAAAGGACAGGACATTTTCCTTGATGAAACATCCGTAACGGCAACAGAAAACGCAATTATGGCAGCCGTTCTTGCAGAAGGCCGAACGATCATAACAAATGCCGCCAGCGAACCGCATGTCCAGGATGTATGCAAAATGCTCAACAGCATGGGAGCAGCGATCTCGGGAATAGGCTCAAATATTCTGCAAATCGACGGAGTAGAAAAGCTTCATGGGACCCGCTTCAGAATCGGACCGGACTTCATGGAAATCGGTTCATTCATCGGACTCGCGGCAGTCACTCACGGATCAATCGAAATAACCGATATTTCTCCTCCAGACATGAGACCTATTAAACTGGCCTTCGGAAAACTGGGCATCAGATGGGATATTGAGGGAACAACATTGACAGTTCCGACCCAGCAGTCGCTCCAGGTAAACTGCGATCTGGGAGGCATGATCCCGAAAATCGACGATGCGCCCTGGCCGGGATTCCCTCCGGATTTAACGAGCATCATGACGGTTGTGGCAACCCAGGTTGAAGGCACAGTGCTGATACACGAAAAAATGTTCGAATCCAGAATGTTTTTTGTGGACAAACTGATCGGTATGGGAGCACGGATAACCTTATGCGACCCGCACCGCGCAGTTGTTTCCGGACCAAGCGTTCTTCACGGATCCGAACTGGTCTCTCCCGACGTCCGCGCAGGCATGGCTATGGTAATCGCCGCGTTGTGCGCTCGCGGAGAAAGCGTGATCAAAAATGTGTATCAGATAGAACGCGGCTATGAAAACCTGACCAACCGCCTGATTTCACTCGGCGCACGGATCGAACGAATCGCCAAAAACTGACACAAGCCGGAACGGACGGTACGCCCTCCTGTTTCCGGCGCTAGTCGCCTCGCTGACCGAAAAAAGTCATTGATGCGCCGATAAAAATCAGCGTAGCGACCGCAAGCATTATTGGTACAGAAAACGATGGAAACCATGTCACAACCGGAATAATAAACAACCGGAGAAAATATCTGGCCGCGTCAAATGCAAACCAGCTTACGGCAGGGAACACTGGTACAAAAAGCACCCACCAGGCTTTGAACAGCATGTTCGGTAAAAAACGGAATTTCCAGGCGATTATCAGCGCATAGACAGAGAGAATCAGCACAAGAAAGGGCTCGGCGAGCCGGTATACAATTTCGCTCTGTATCAGCGTACCGGAAAACCCATAGGTATCGGCCTTTTTTCCAAAACGCAGAAGATCGGCCAGGGTCATCGAAGGGATACCACGATTTGCAGAAATGACCAAATGCATATCTGAATAGGGCATGTCCAGCACAAGCGTATTCTGCATTGGCTCATCCACCGATCCGGAAAGTACTTGGGGAACAGAATCAAGACCGGGCTGCGAGCGGTCAACCGAATGCAGCAGGAACTGAGGAACGGTCCCCGAATCCCCAGACCGGTACGGCAGCATTTTTACATACGGAACCAAAATGCGGTATCGGCATTCCCCATATTCATCAAAGCGTGCATATTCGAATCCACGCAGATAGGCCATATCCCGACCGGATTCTTTCTTGTAGGCAATCCCCCTGAAAAAAACCACCGAACTGGTTCCGTCATTGTGCCGGACAATAAAAAAAACATCCCTCGCGGCTTCAAAGGGTTCAATCCCAACAGTTTCATCCAGAAAGAAGTAAGAACCGACAAGTCCGTCTCGTGCAATGTCGAACAGCCGTTCGACATCTGGATCATACAATCCGTCATCAGAGCTGTTTTCCTCGTCCTGAAGAGAAGAAAAAATATAATATGCACGCAACCAGTCTTCCCGCTGAATCGCATCGTAGCCGTTTCTCTTGATCGAAAAAAGGCGCGAGTCCGAACGGACTGCAGCAGAATCCGGCATTGAGGAAATATGGTTCCAGGCCTCTGCTGCTACCCGCAGCGCAACCTGCTTGTTCGGGTCGGTTTCGCGGGCAAGCTTGTAGGCAAGCATCGCATAATAATGGGCAGAAAAAAAGTCTTCGGCATCTGTATATTCCCGTGCCTGCGATATTGCATCAAGGACCGTCAGTCCGGAAGCTCCGGGAGCCCTGACAGTGCCGGAAGAGCCTGCCGGCGGAATTGCGTATGCAGAAACGCCCGACTTATCTGCAGCGTCATATCTGATGTCGTTGAGCAGTTTTGCAGCATCCGCACTTTCCGGCCAAATTTGCAGGGCGGCTTGAGCATGCAGCTCGGCTTCAAGGTATCGTCCCTGAGACCGGAAATCCGTAGCTACCGAAATATTCCCGGAATAATCTTCTGAAAGCGTTCCATACTGCTGGATTCTGGAATCCATAAAGGGAGCGATACCCTCGGAAAGGATGATAAACACAGAAACAGCCGACAAAGAAAGCACAAATGAAAATTTGAGGGTTTCGAACAACTCGTGAGACCATCGGCCTGTTGCATGGTTCTGGAATTTTCCGAATGCCATCGAGTAGCCCAGCATGATTCCGCTGATGAACAAAGCAGGAACAAGATCTGTAAATTTCAAAAAGGCATAACGCAAGCGGTAACCAAGAATAAACGGAGAAATCAACGATTCGGGAATATCAACTAATAAAGCCCACACCAGACATCCGGCTGCAGCCAAAATAAAATGTGCAGCTATAACCGGTAGTGCACGTTTCAGTTCATTCATAGGCCGGCTCCGGATGAATCAGAAGCCGATCAATCATCCTGGCAATGCCAATACCTGCGAATACTACAGAGATAGCGACGAACACAACGGCACTCGTTTTGTCCGAACCAAAACAATCCACCGTCCAGGTCCGCAGCGGCTGCAAGAAAGACGCAGATTCCACATAGGACCACACAAAAAATACGCCGCGCCATGCAGCCAGACACAACAGCAGATTCAACAATCTCCAGAGCGACAAAAAACACAGCGAAACAAGAGAAAAAACAGAGAGAACCAGAGGGCCAGCAGTCGTTATATACTGAGAAAAGCCCTGCATCCAGGCAGTTGCAAGCGATGAATAGACAGCGCTCATATCTGAGCCGAACTGCAGCAAATACCCCGGAACATCTCTGGTTCGTTCAATAACAGGATTTTCAAGGCTTGAAAAGTCGGATTCATGGTCTGTTGGGGAGTACAGGTTTCCGGAGGCAAAATTAAATTCGAGCGCATCATGCGTTTTTAGAGCCGGAGTACCCCGGGGTGCGGACGAATTTGCGCTAACCACTACAACCGGCAATCCACTTGATTCATCCTGATTGAACCATACTGCTCTGAAGCTTCCGGATCCTCCCCTGATCAGACCCGAAGCATAGACAGTCTGAAAATCCGGACTGTCGAAGGCGGGGGCGTCCTCCACAGACAAGCTTTCATAGCGTGAAAACGAATACGGAAACAGAAAAAAAAGACACAGCGCCGAACACAGTGCCACAAGCAGTAACGACACCGGAAAAACCGTCGAATGCCGCATCATATAAAAAAAGGTTGCAGGAATTGCACAGAGACTGCCATAGACCAGAGATTGTAAAAATGAAGGATATAAAAGAGAAAGAAGAGGTGAATACTCTCTATACACCAGTGCAGACACCGAAGAGGAAGTTCCCAGCATCAGCAGAAAAACGCTCATTACAGACCAGAGAAGCAGATTGGCAAGAAAAACCACAGGAATCAGTATGGTGTTTTTCATACCATACAGAATACCATGCGCAGAAGGTGTTTACAAGAACTTTTGAAACGGGATTTGAACAGTTTGTCCACAGGTTGTCCCGAATCTGTGGAAAAGTCCGAACCTCAATTCTTTGTATTATATAAATTTGTAGTTTTTAGAGAAAAAACAGCCTCGCACAGGAGCAGTCGTAATTGCTTGTAATATATAGATTTACACTGTCACTGCAACTTACAGTACAAACTACATTGCCCGCCCCGAATCCGCAACCCTTGATCTGTCAATGACTTATAGCTTTACATGCAAGTTATACACAAGTTATCCACATGGTTTTTCACAATTTATACAAACTCTTTATACAGACGTTCTTAACTCTATTTCAGCAATACAGATATGCGTACCGGGTTCTTTCCCGTTTCACCGGCTGCGATGAAACGAGCCTGGCTAAAAAAAAAAGTCCGGCAAGAGCCGGACCATATGTGCGCAAGATATTCAGTTATCCAAGAAAAACCTGACCGTTATTGTCGATCGCAAGGATCGTCTTGCACTCTGAACAACGGAAACGTCCCGATTTTACCGCTTTCAGCTTTTTGCTGCAAATCGGGCACGAGAATATTTTCGGAAACACTTCAGATTTTACTTCTTGCCCGCTGGTCTTGAAAAATGCAATGGAATCCGGAAGATTGTCTTTGATATTGAAGAATTGGGAAAAACCGAGGAGCTGGAATACCTCATAGACCTTAGGTTGAATCTCGAGGAGAACAACATCTCCTCCCTTCGGTTTTACCGTTTTCAGAAAGGCGGTAAATGATCCGATACCCGTAGAAGAGACATAATTGAGGGCGCTGCAATTAAATATCAGCTTAAAAAAACCGGCTTCAACAATTTTTGTAACCCGTTTCTGGAAAAAGCTGGAATTATAGGTATCAATATAACCGTTAAGAAACAGAACGATGCAACCGTTAACTTCATCAATTTTTTCCAGACGGATTTTCAAGCTATCATCTTTCTCATCATCAAAGCCTGGAATAATGCTATTATTATTCATAACTCTCCTGCCGTCCAGATTATCGGTATTTTCTCTAATATCATTACTATAAACAGATAGAAAATAATTGTCAAATGAGCGAGCCGATTTCAAAAGCCGGTAGATTAAGGGAAATTTTGCCGGTACTCAACTAAAACCGGGCGTCCACCCCTTGTCTACTGGGAGTACAATCCCATTACAGGAACTAGTATACAACATCATCAGCGAAATTTCAGCTATGTCTTCTGCCAGGATCAGTTTCCCGTCCGGATTCTTCGCAGCCAGCAGTACTTTGTCGTCCGGACGTAAATATTCGGTATCGGTAAAACCGGGACACACACCATTGCACGTAATCCCAAAATCAGAGTACGCAAGAGCAACCGACTTTACCAGAGACGAAAGACCGGTTTTAGCGGCTGCATACGCTGCGTTCGTGCTGAACCCGCGAACGGAGTCCGTGCGGGTTCCTCCGAACAGCAACATGCGTCCCCATCTTTTTTCCATTTGATACGGCAATGCTGCAGAAACAAGCATGCCCGGAAAAGCGAGATTGCTCTGGGTCATCCGTTTCCAGTCGTCTGTTGTTGTTTCATGCAGAGGCTTCTGAAGAAAAGGACCACGGGAAATACAAAGAATATCGGTGCTGGCAGCATACTCGCACGCTGCCGACTGGCCCTCGGCAGTATCAAAGTCGACAACACAGCTCTCAAGCTCCGGAACCGTATGCCGTCCAAGAACCAGGACCTGCGCACCCGCATGGGCAAGGGAATAAGCGATCGCTTTCCCGATACCTCCCGTACCTCCGGCTACAAGTGCTTTTTTTCCGCTAAAATCTGGCTTTATCACAGCTACAAGATATAGAAATGATATTGACATAACAAGCGTCATTCCGGAAAATCCCTGCATGCAGAAAATTCCCTGCGTCATTGTATTGTGCCGGCCTGAAGAAAGCCGTAATATCGGATCGGTGTGCCGTGCCATGAAAAACATGGGCTGCTATACCCTGCGTATAGTTGGAAAAGCCGAAGATTATTCAGACACCCAGG
>SHOL01000269.1 GCA_004294945.1 Treponema sp. | reverse complement strand
TTCGAAAACGGGATTCCAGAACTGATCTATCTGATTGATTACCGCCGTTTTCAGTCCGGAGTAGGATACATCGTAGTAATGGGGATTGTCCCGGGCAAATTTTGCATCGGCAGACCCTGACCGGTTCTGTTTGTCGATAGCCGGCATGGGGAATCGGGCAGCTTTCGGATTACCGTTCTGTGCAAGCCGATCTATGACAACACCACCGGGATAGCCGAATCCGTAAAACTTGGCCACCTTGTCAAAGGCCTCGCCGACAGCGTCGTCTATTGTTGTTCCCAGAACTTCTATGTGGTCGAATCCAGACACTTTGCAGATAATGGAGTGTCCGCCCGAAACAAGCAGTCCCAGATACGGATACGCAATATCGGCGGCAAGGTGCGAGGCATACAGATGCGCAAGCATGTGGTTTACGGCAATAAACGGTTTGCCTGTCGACCATGCCAGGGTTTTCGCAAACGTAAGTCCGACAAGAAGAGACCCCATGAGCCCGGGCCGATTGGTTACCGCAATACCGTCGATTTCGTCGATCGTAAGCCGGGCTTCCCCGAGAGCCTGCCGCACCACCGGAAAAATCCATTCGGTATGCTTCCTGCTTGCAATCTCGGGTACGACACCGTTATACATCGTATGAAACGGAATTTGGGTGGCAACGATATTTGAGAGGACTGTTTTCCCGTTTTCAACAACCGCAGCAGCGGTTTCGTCACAGGAACTTTCTATGCCCAGAATTTTCATTCAAGCGTACCGTCTTCGGTTGCGACGCGGGCAATGGTGGAAAGGGAATAGCCCTGTTCAATCATTTCCGGATACATTTCCGCAAGAATTCCCGCAAGATTGTTCGACCAGATATGCCCGATCATAACTGCGGATTTACCCTTGTCGGCTATTTTCATGCCGTTGTACACAGCTTCGATAATCTCTGCCCTTTCCTGGCTATTGTCCAAAAACACTGCGCGCTCCCATATAGGCATATTCTTCTTTTTCGCGACTGCAGGCACGGATGTAGCGGCGTTCGTCCGGGAATCAAGGAAATAAAGCCCTTGTTCCTTGGCAACATCCAGCACTGCCGACATAGCGCCGGCATCAGCGGTAATCAACGAGCCTTCATGATTGTTTATCCCGGAAACGGGACCGACTTCAGCCAGATTCTGCAGCACTAGAGTCCGGATTTGCTGCGGAGACATTCCGTCTCTGATCGCTTGCGGCCCCGGATCGAGAGATCGGTTGATCGCCTGCATCGGCTGATGCAGAATTAGTTCCTTGCCGGCAGCCCGGATCATCCGGGCCGCTTCCCGAGAATACTGCAATCCCGGCAAAACGGCAATAGTACAGGGAAACGGGAGACGGAGGAAGGGCTCCAGCTGGCGGAGATTATGTCCTGCATCGTCGAACACAAACAAGAGCGTTCCCTTTTTTTTTCCGAGTGCCGGATCACTCTGGCGATCGACTTTTGCGATCCTGTCCGCCACTGACGCAGCCGGCACGGAACGGGGTTCTGCACTCGTGCCGGCTGCAGTCGAGGAGACAGCCGGGACAGGCGTGACAGCCGGAGACGCAGATGGTCCGGCCGGAGCAGACTTTGCAGCCGGAGACGCAGGCGGTCCGGCTGCAGAGCCAGACGGCGCACCCGCCCCGGAAGGGGTGTCGGCTGCAATCGGAGAAAGAACCGGAGAAACGGTGATCGGCTTTGTGTTCTGTGAATTCGACGAAACCGGCCGGGATTCTTCGGATGTACGAAAGACGTCTTGCTCAGTTTCTATGACGAGCGGTACAGATGGCGCGTTGCGGCCCTGTTTTGAATCGCCGGTGTATACGAGTTTTGCGGTAAAAATGGTCAACGAAAGACCTAGGAGGACGCCAATAAAAATCAGGTTGGTTCTGAGTTCGGCGGTGTGGGCATTTGCCGATCGGGACTTTCG
>SHOL01000268.1 GCA_004294945.1 Treponema sp. | reverse complement strand
GGCTCTGATCAGAGCCCGTGAAAAGGACTCGACCGACACGGTCACTCCGTTCACCCGGGGCCAATAAGCGTCAGTGCACATTACGATGTTCATTCAGTCAAGACTCCTTGTACCATGCCTGCGGGATTGCAGAAAATCTGGCGTATGAACAACCGCTCCATACGCAGTTGCATTGTATCACATTATTGAACCGGATGGGAATTCGCGGTATGATGAAGGCCAATGACTGCAGAAGACAAGAAACAGCTGTATACTTTTTTAACCACTGTCGAAGACTGGATTAACGGCTACAAGAATGCCAGCCAGGACGTACAATTCGCAGACGACATCGATTTATCCCGTGGATTCGCCTCTCTTGGAGAAATCGCCGAACAGGTTGCCTCCTGCAAAGCATGCCGCCTTTCCTTGAACAGAAGCCTGGCAGTGCCTGGAGAAGGTCCAGCTGGAACGGAACGCATTCAGGTGGTTGTTATCGGAGAAGGCCCCGGAGCCGACGAAGACGCAAGCGGCAGGCCCTTTGTGGGCAAAGCAGGGCAGCTTCTGGACAAAATGCTCGCCGCGATCTCGCTTTCGCGCTCCGAAAACTGCTTTATTGCCAACATAGTCAAGTGCCGGCCTCCGCAGAACAGGGAGCCTTCTCCCGATGAGGCAGCTACCTGCCTGCCGTTCCTGGAAGCTCAGATCGCGCTTGCCAATCCCCTGCTTATTCTTGCGCTTGGAAGAACAGCAGCGCAGACTCTTCTTGGCACCCCAGAGGGCATCACCATGCTCCGCGGCCGTTTTTACGACTACCGCGGCATCCCTGTCCTTCCGACCTACCATCCGAGCGCGCTGCTTCGGGACGAAGCGCTCAAGCGTCCCGCCTGGGAAGATCTGAAGCTTTTCAGGGCCGAACTCGACCGGTTGATCAGCGGAGACCGGTAATGGCCCGCTGGGTTGAAGTACTCCTGAATGTGCCCGTACACCAGTCTTTTACGTATCGAAATCCCGGAACGCCCGGCCACGAGATTCTGACAGGCAGGCGGGTCGAAGTCCACTTCGGATCGAGGAGAATGATCGGCTATGCAGTCGGCGATTCGGACGAACTGCCGGCACATTTTCCGCTCGCCGAGGATGCGGTCAAACCGATTGTCCGCGTAGTCGACGCCGAACCGGTGTTCGGCCAAGACCAGATAGAACTGTCCCGCTGGATTTCCGCCTTTTATCTGTGCGCTCAGGGCGAAGCACTCGGTGCTATGCTGCCCGCGGGGAAACGGGAGAGCGAAACCGGCGGCATAGCCTTTGACGATGAAGATTTTTCAGCCTCCAGGGCGGTTCTGTCCGACGAACAGGCAGCGGCCGTAGGGGGAATTACCGAAACCGCTGATGCCCGTCCGGTATATCTGTTCGGTGTAACCGGTTCGGGAAAAACAGAGGTGTTCCTCCAGGCAGCCGAAGCCGTGCTTGCACAGGGACACAGCGTTATCTATCTTGTTCCGGAAATATCGCTCACCCATCAGGTCGTGGAATCCGTGGTCCAGCGGTTCGGAAACCGGTCCGCAGTGCTCCATTCAGGACTCGCTGGAAGCAAAAAGCTTGCGGAATGGATGCGTATCATGCGGGGCGAAGCGTCCGTGGTTGTCGGAGCCCGAAGCGCGATTTTTGCTCCAGTTCAGAATCTGGGCCTTGTCATTATCGATGAAGAGCACGATCAGTCCTACAAATCGGGTACAACTCCCCGGTATCACGCGCGGCAAGTCGCCATGCACCGTTGCGCGCTCGCCCGATGCCCGCTGGTTATGGGAAGCGCGACGCCTTCCCTTGAAGCCTGGCATCAAATTAAAAGCGGTTCGATTCGCATGCACAGCCTGACAAAACGCTTGTCCGGAGGCGCTCGGCCGGAGATGAGAATCGTCAGTCTTGGCGGATCGACGGGAGCCATCTCTGCAG
>SHOL01000084.1 GCA_004294945.1 Treponema sp. | reverse complement strand
GCCCTGCACGACAGTTGAATCGTCCATCAGGAAGGGTTTTTGTCTGGTGCCGCCCTTTGCGCGTACGAAGTTGCCCGAAAAGCAGGAGTCGAGCATAACGACATGAACGTCGCTCGGCACCTTGCCGAGTTCTGCCTTGAGCAGCGAGTAATCGTAGCGGTCGTCGCCGAGCAGCAGCGAGGTTTCGTCGGAATGACCCGAGTAATAAAAGACGAATTCGGTTCTGCGCGCTCTCAATCCGCCCTTTTTGATGCTGTCGGAAAAGGAGGTAAATGCCTTGTCGATATCGGACTTGGCCGGATCGACCAATATCATGCTGTTGGAAGCGCTGACGCCCCCGATTTCAGACATGGTTTGTGCGAGCTTGCTGGCATCGCTGCCGGCGTATCGAAGCGTTTCTCTTCCGGCGCCGCCCTTGTTCGATGCGACGTAGAGTGCAAACCGTTCGACGGGAACTTTATCCTGTGCAGCGGCTGTGAGGGGAACCAGGGTCATGACCGCAGCTGCCATGAAGCCGGCGAAAGTATGAATGTTCATGCTGGCGTCCTTTTATTTTATCAGGAGGATATCGGTGGCTTTCGTCCTGGAAGGCAAAAACACCGAAAGATCGAATGACGGCGAAAAACCGTTTCTGACCGATCTGCCAATTTCGGAAGCGGCGTCGTCGATCGGAAAGGGTTTTGGTCCGGTTATCAGGATAAAGCGTTCGAAGCGCGGGGCATTGTCCAGCTGGTAGGAAAATCCGAGCGGTATTTCGCCCGACTGCTCAAGTTTTGCAGCGGTATCGCCGGAATCAGGAAAATGGCGGGTTACCGTTCCGTTTCCATCTACGGAAATAATCGCTCCGTACAGGTCTCCGCCCGCCACATAGCTGAGCTGGAGAATGTCGTTCTGTTTTACTTTGGCCCGCGCCGAAAGGAGCGTTGCCTTGTCGCCTTCCTTGCGGTAGACGTACAGTTTGGCACCCGACCCTTTGACCCTTGTTGCGGACTCGAGAACTCCCGTGCCCGCGAATTCACCGGTTTCGGCGCGCCGGTTGACGGTTGCCACCGACACGGCGATGACCGCGCAGGCTGCGGCTGCGAGAGCCGCGAAGCGCAGGGTTTTTATCCGCTCTGTGTGCGGGAAGGCCAGAATGCGCGAATCGTTGGATTCGGACCGCTCGCTGCGGCCGCTTCGCTCTTCGGCACTGCCGGCGGCCAGTTTCCGCAGTACCGCCGCTTTCATCTGATCGGCGGGATAGGCGTCCAGTATCGCCCGGTTCGACGCGGCAATCTCTTCCATTTTCCGGGCTGCGTCATGCGAGGCCTCGGCGCCGTGTACGGCGCCGTGTACGGCGCTGTTCGCGTTGACGTTCGCAGACGCGAGAATATCGTCCATCGTTTTTTCGCCGAGATACACCTGTTCGTACAACAGATCCGGTATGCTCATATTATTCTCCGTTCTTGGTCAATGCTTTTTTGCGCAGCGTCGAAAGACGTTTCCGTATGCCTGAAACCGACATCTTCATTTCGGATGCGGTTTCTTCCAGCGTCAGACCGTCGACGTAGTGCAGTACCGCCATAGTTCTGGTGTCTTCCTTCGCATCTGCGAAGATGGCATCCAGCAGCATGGACGCATCGGTAACGTCTTCGTGATGGGCTCCTGCCGTCTCGGCTATCCGGTCCAGAAGGTCGTCGATCTGCGGCCCGCTCCTGAGCTTGTCGGAGCGGATACGGTTCAGGCAAACCGACGTGGCGACGGTGTAGAACAGGCTCGAGCAAACGCCCGAAAGCCGTTCCCGGCGCTCGTACAGCCTGACGAACGTGTCCTGCATGCAATCGAGCGCTTTTTCCTCGTCCTTCATCAAATAGCGGCAGCGGCGGAGCACCATCGGACCGAACCGTTCGTACAGCTGGCCGAAGTCGTCCGTTGTCAATCTAGTCGTCGAGGTCATAGTACTATCGCTTTCCTGTGCACAAAATATAAACACCGGCGAAGCCGGGATCTGTCACTCGGGTCTGTAGTTTTCGGCTACAAAGTACATGGGGATGGGGCCTTTTCCTTTTGCTCCGATCTCTCCCCGATTTTCCAGCGGAATTGCACCGCCGAGCAATGCTGCGGTTTCTCCGGATATATTGATTCTTCCGGGCAGCGAGGCGCACTCAAGACGGGACGCCGTATTCACCGTATCGCCGAAGACATCGTAGATGTATTTCTTGGTTCCGACAATACCAGCCACGGCACAGCCTGAATGGATACCGATCCGCATCTCCCACCGTATCGGCGATTTTCTGTTCCGTTCGGCAAGAAAATCGCTCATAGCCAAGGCTGCGTGCACCATGCTCAGCGCATGCCCGCTCTTGGGTTCCGGAATGCCGCATGCGGCGAAATATGCATCTCCGATCGTCTTGATCCGCTCGCAGCCGTGCTCGGCCATGATCCGATCAAAGCCGGAAAACAGGTCGTTGAGTTCCGAAATCAGCGTCTCGGGGGCCAGTTTCACCGTCTGTTCCGTAAAATCCACCAGATCCGAAAACAGGATGGTGACGTCGGAAAAAAACTGCGGTGCGCTTTTTCCGGTATTCTTCAGCTCCCCGGCGACGCTAGCCGGCAGAATGCTCAACAGCAGGCGCTCCGATTTTTCCCGTTCGGCTTCCACAGCCTGTTGGGCCGAACGGAGCTTCAGATGGGTGCCCACCCGCGCAATCACTTCTTCTTTTTGGAAAGGTTTGGACACATAGTCTACTGCCCCTGCGCGAAATCCTTTTACCTTGTCTTCGATCTGGTTCAGCGCCGAAATAAAAATCACGGGAATTTCCGCAGTCTCCGGATCGCTTTTCAGCACCGCAATAGTCTCGAACCCGTCCATGTCCGGCATCTTGATATCGAGCAGAATCAGATCAGGCTGCGCTTTTTTCGCAATCTGGATTGCGCGTTCCCCGTTTTTCGCCTGCAACGGGTAAAAACCTTCCTCGATCAGCGTCTCGGTAAGGACTTTCAGATTTTCTTCAATATCGTCGACAATCAAAATCCTGTGCTGCGCGCGAGCGTCCATCCTATTCCCCCTGTTTTTCGAGTTTCCCGACAACCGTGCCAAGTCCGTCTTCGTCGAAACTGTCCGCATACCATCTGATCAGCACCGCAAGAGAATCGAGCTCCGCAGGAAACGAGTCCGCCAGAGCCCTGACCGCCGTAAAGTCGTTAATCAGAACGGCTTCGCCGAGCCGTTCTATCTTTGATGTTCCGAGAATCCCTGCAGCCCGGGCGAAATCTGCATCGTCGAACGAAGGCGCTTTCTCCGCGTTCCGGGAGGGAGCCGCTTCGTATTCCATCTCGACGCCAGCCTTTTCTGCGATCAGGCGAAAAAGCGCCGACTTCTTGAAGGGCTTTGCCAGGAACCCGTCGAAACCGGAATCGAGAATCTTTTGTTCGTCGTTCACGAAAGCGCTCGCAGTGAGTGCAAACACCGGTATAGCGTTCGTATTCGCGTCAGCCTTAAGAAGGTGTACCGCTTGGTAGCCGTCCATCACCGGCATCTTGATGTCCATAAAAATAATACGCGGCCGGAATTCCCGGGCTCGCTCCACCGACTCTGCGCCGTTTACTGCCTCCAGCGTCGAAAAGCCTGCGGATTCCAGCATTTCCTTGAGCACCATCCGGTTAAGCTCCTTGTCGTCCACGATCAGCACGGCAACTTCGCTGCCTTTTTTGACTGCGACGGGAATGGCCTCTTCCGCTGTTTCTCCGGGCACTTCGTCGGTTTCGGGAAGCTCGACCGCAAAAGTGAAGGTGCTGCCCTTGCCGACTTCGCTCTGTACTTCAAGAACGCCTCCCATCATCTGGATGTAGCGCGACGAGATCGCAAGCCCAAGCCCGGTACCGCCTTCGTTGTCTGTGATCGAAGACTGGGTGAACGGCTGCATGATGATCTCGAGCTCCTCAGGCGGAATTCCTTTTCCCGAGTCGGTAACCGAAAACCGGAGTTTGCCCGAGTCCATCCCCACGATAATCGCGATGCCGCCTTCCCGGGTAAATTTTACGGCGTTGCCGATCAGATTGATCAGTACCTGCCTGAGCTTGCCCAGGTCGCCGCGCACAAAGGCGGGCAGCGGGCCGGTGTGGTCGATATACAGGCCGAGGTTTTTTTTCTGGCACCGGAGAGTGAACATTTCCCTCAGGTCTTCGACAAACCGCTCCGGGCTGAAGACGCTCTCGTGCAGTTCGATTTTCCCTGCTTCGATTTTTGAAATGTCGAGGATATCGTTGATCAGCGAAAGGAGGTGCTCGCCGCTGCGCGAAATAATTGAAATTTTTTCATGCTGGCCGGGAGTCAGGTTCCGGTCGCTGTCCAGAAGCTGGGTATAGCCGAGCACAGCATTGAGCGGGGTGCGCAGTTCGTGGCTCATGTTCGCAAGGAATTCGGTCTTGAGCCGGTTTGCGTTTTCTGCGGCGATCTTCGCCCTGGTCAGGTTCTGTTCGATTTCCAGCTGCGATGCAATGTCGCGAAGAATGGTTGTATAGATTTCCCCTCCGGAGGATGCGGTTACACTGGCATTGCTTTCGAACTGGATCCTGGTACCATTTTTGTGAATACCGGTAAACCGCTTGATTCCCGATCCGTGGCCGTACAGGTGGTCGACAAGTGCAGTCATGGGAGAACAATCCGTGCACTTCCGCTTTTCTTCCGGCGGAAGCTCAATCAGATCGAGAATCGTTATCTGTTCCCTTTCTTCCTCCGTGTAGCCGAAAAACTGCCGGGCTGCGGGATTGCATACTAAAATCTTTCCGCTGGAGTTGAACGACAGTATCGGATCGGCAGCTTGTTCAACGATATTCTCCAGCCGGCTGCTCGAACAGGCCAGCTCTTCCTGCTGGCGGCGAATCAGCGTATTGATTTCGACAAGCGCATCCGCGAATTCGTCGTTCGACAGAATATCGACCGCCCTGATGTTTTCCGCACTCTGTGTGTTCAGCTGCTTCAATCGGCTTTGAATAGTGCGGATCGGTTGCGTGATCATCATCCTGATCTGAAACACCAGCTGTCCGACGAAAAAAAAGTATCCGAGGGCTTTGAGAATAAAGACCTTGATCGCATCCTTCACAATTCCCGATTTTTCCGCATCGGAAAAAAACTGTTCGATTCCGCGGGCATCGCCCATTCTGCCCAGGAATCCCGCTCCTGCGTCGAAAAAATGGGTCGATGTGTTGAACAGCTGGAACAGCAGGTACACCGTCAGCGTAACAATAATCAGAAATATTTTCCGGTAGAGGCTTGTGCGGCGGATTTGCACGGTCGGATTCATCTGGAGCGCAGTGCGTTTTGCCAGGAACAGGGCTGTGTCCAGATTGAACGAGACAATTACGCCGGAAAGAAGCCCTTTTGAAATTGCGTTCATGAACAGAAAGCGTTGAGCGAGCGGGTTTATGGAGGTAACCCCTTGCGCGAATTGCGAAAATACTTCTCCCGCGGTAAAGCCTGCAACCGATACGGTAATTATAAACAGGTGGAGCGAATTGAGCCGCCTGATAACGAGATCAGGATCGAGTTCGCCGCAGTCTCCCGACACTGCGCAGCGGCTGTAAAATTTCAGAAGGGGCGCAAGCCACAGCAGAATCGCAATCGAGCAGAGCAGAATCGACAGCCAGAACGGCAGCGAATGAAAGGGCATGGTTGCGCGCTTGATGGCCGCATGGATATTTTCGCCCTGCATTTCGCTGATAAAAATTACCGAAAGCGGGGTGCCCACGATGATCGGGAGCAGCTGACCCGGAAGCAATACGCCGCGAACGAAGAAGCGGCTTCGAATTTTGTTGCGCATGTCAAGAATATACTACAAGGAGCGGGGAATGACAGCCAAAACAGGGAAGGAATTGCAGCTTCCGGTACGACGCATTTATCCGGACTGCTGCTATTTATTCCCAGCCGAAGGTCGCCGGCGGCTTATTGGTAATATCGTAGTATATCGCGTCGACAAAGCCGAGTGCCGCGATCCGCTTGATTATCGCGTCGAGCACGACGATATCCAAATGCGCAAACCGTGCGGTCATCACATCCTCGGAAACAACCGGGCGGAGGACGATCGAACAGTGTCCTTCGTGTGCGGAACAGGGAAGGTTTATCGTCAGATGCTGGAATATCTTGGCGTACCAGCCGGATTTTTTAAGCTCGTCCAGTACAATCTGGTCGACTTCCCGTGTCTGATCGAGCCGGCTCTTGTCGCACCAGGCCCGGCGCAATTCCAGGTTACGCGCTTCCGGAGCAGACCAGAGTTTGAGCACGGTGCGGTTTACTTCCTTTATCGTATTCGTAATTCCGGAGGATGCCGCTTCCAGGATATCCCAGCCCGGGACCTTTGCGGGGAAGGAGCCGAAGTCGAGCACTGCAGGGAATCGGTAGGTGCGGAAATCGCCCTGCACGCCGACCGACCGTACCGGAAGAACCGAAGTCGCAGGAGGAGCTGCGCTGAAAAGCATCGAAAAGTCGTACTCCGCAAGGTTTTCTTCTGCCCGCCGCGCTTCGGCCACATCTTCTGCCGTACGAAAAGCCGGTCCAGCCGAGCACAAGACGTTTATCGACAGACCCGGACCCGGGAAGGGATGACGGTATACCAGTTCGTCGGTCAGACCGATTTTCTTGCCTATCAGGCGGACTTCATCCTTGTACAAATCCTTGAGCGGCTCGATAATCAAGCCTTTTTCAATCAGTGCCTGAATTCCCTCGACACGATTGTGGTGCGTCTTGATCACATGCGCATTTTTGCTGCCGCCGGATTCAATAATATCCGGATACAGGGTGCCCTGTCCGAGCAGCCAGTCGTCTTCGCACAGGCCGAGACGCGCCACTACGTTGTTCCGGACGGTGATAAATGTTTCGCCGACAGCCATCCGTTTTTTCTGCGGATCGGTTTCCTCGAAAACCGCCTTCAGAAACGTTTCGCTCGCATCTTCAACGATAAAATTGGTAAACCCGAAAGAACGGTATCGTTCGGCGATGGTTCTGCTTTCATCCTTTCGCATAAACCCGTTGTCGATATGAAGGCCGAGCACCCGCTCCTGGCCGAGTGCCTTGTTGAGTAGCGCAAAGGCGACCGTCGAATCGACGCCTCCAGAGAGAAACAGCAGCACCTTGCGCTTTCTGCTGTCGCGGGTTTTTCCGTTCGCGCCGATTCCTTCGCCGTCGGCGCATTCGCGAATTTCCTGCATGATCACGTCGAGTACCCGGTCCTGATTCCAGTTTTTCTGCATACCGCAGATAGCAGCAGCAAAGTTTTCCAGGATTCGATCGCCGTCCGGGGTGTCCTTCACCTCGACATGGCACTGAAGGCTGTATCTTTTGCTTGCAGTATTCTGGAGCGCTGCATACAGGCAGTCGCGTGTGGATCCGATAACTTCAAAACCGGGTGCCAGTGAAACTACGGCGTCCTGGTGGCTCATCCAGACTTGTGCCGGAAGCTTGACGCCCGCAAGGAGCGGCGATTCAGGATATGGCGTGCCGTCGGCTGCTCGCGACGAAAGATGCGCGATGCCGAACTCTCCGACGGGCGCCTTTTCGACGATGCCCCCGAGCGAGCGTGCCATCAGCTGATGCCCGTAACACAGGCCCAGTATCGGAATGTCGAGCTCGAGAATTGCCGGATTGAATTCGGGAATATGTTCTTCGTAGACGGAAGACGGTCCGCCTGAAAAAACAATGCCCTTGGCTCCAGCGAGAGTAGCGGTATCTGCCGAGGGGAGAGCGATTTCGGAGTAATAGCCCATTAGACGGAAGCGCTTTGCAATAAGGTGCGCATACTGGCTTCCGAAGTCAAGAACGATGATTTTGTCGGTTTCCATGACGCAGTGTAGCAAGGAGAAAAGAAAAAGTGAAGATGCGGGCGATAGCGGATGGATGCTTTTGAGTATACCGACCGGTACGTATAGAGAAAGACAATATACCTACCGGTAGGTATAGAAGTAACTATGAACTTGACACTCAGTTTATTCGCACGAATACTGGAAGCTCACTATCACCCCCGCCTCCAAAACCATTTCAGGGAGTAAATACTAATGAAAGAAACCATACTGTCCACGCTTCACACCCGGCACGGCGATGTCCGAATCGTCAACCGCCGTATTTCCGCCCATGACTACATCGAGTTTCTGACCAGAACAGATCTCGGATCGCAGTATCCCCGCGAACGGTTTCATGAACGTATCGCAAAACTTGTCTCCTCCGTTCCGATCCGTCTTCTGGCCGTCGCCGGCGACGGCAGAATCGTCGGCGTCTGCTTCGGTCTGACCGACTTCGCCTACTGGCTGATGGTTACCGACCTCGGCATCGACCGTGAATACGTCACATGCGGAATCGGTTCGGAACTGATTACGCTCACGCGCTCGGAAGCGGGGGGCAGGGAAAACATCATTGTGTTCATTTATGCGAACGAAGCAGCCGTTCCCTTCTACGAAAAAAATGGATTGCAAAAATCGGGAAGCATGATGGAATTGACCGACGTCGAGTGGACCGGTTTCACCGTGACAAAAAAGATGCTTCCGGGATAAATCGGCACAACGCACTTTCTTCTTCAATAATAAGGAGGTTTCACCATGGAAAAAATCGACTTCGCGCAAAACAGCCGCCTTGAAAAGCAGCTGGCTTTTCTGATTGAAATTGACAAGGTAAAAAACATTTACCGTAAATCGAAACTCTTCGACGGATCCAGATTCGAGAACGATGCCGAACATTCCTGGACGATAGCAATCATGGCCGTCCTCCTGAACGAATTTTCAAACTTCAAAATCGATCTGGAAAAGGTGGTGTTGATGCTCCTCATCCATGACATTGTCGAAATCGATGCGGGGGACACATTTCTCTATGCGGCAGAACGAGCGGATGCGGCTCAGAAAGAAGAAAAGGCCGCCGAACGCATATTCGGCATGCTCGACGCCGACCAGCGGGATCGCTTCATCAGTCTGTGGAAAGAGTTCGAAGACAAGAAAACGAACGAAGCCAAGTTTGCCGGCGTCTTCGACCGGCTTGAACCCCTGCTCCAGAATTATCTGACGGAAGGATCCACCTGGAAAGCAAACGGCATCACCTACGAAATGGTCTACGAGAAAAACCGCCTCATCAAAGAGGGTTCAGAAGAGATCTGGACCTTCGTCGATACTCTGTTGCATAAGGCCGTTGAAAAAGGGTATCTGAAAAAATAACCCTGGCGATTCTGATTCGTCCCGGCTCGCCGCCGGAACATACACGGAGAATTGAAAATGGAAATAACGATCAGACTTGAAACACAAGAAGACTACCGGGCAGTCGAGGAAATGACCCGGGACGCGTTCTGGAATCTGTACGTACCCGGCTGCGACGAGCATTACCTCTGTCACATCATCCGCGATCATCCGGACTTTGTTCCCGAACTCGACTTTGTCGCCGAACTGGACGGTGTCATCGTCGGCTCGATTATGTACACCAAAGCCTGGTTGATCGGAGAGGATCAGGAACGAGTCGAAATTCTCGCATTCGGACCCCTGTGCGTTCGTCCCGGCTATCAGCGCAGGGGAATCGGAACCGCATTGATTGAAAAAACAAGGACCCTCGCCAGGGAAATGAACATCCCGGCGATCGTCATCTACGGCGATCCCCACAACTACTGCAAGCACGGATTCAAAAACGGAATCGACTACAGGGTGAGCGATATGAACGGAGAGCATCCCGCCGGCCTTCTCGTCCTTGAGCTCGAGAGCGGCTTTTTCGGCCGTAAAAACTGGAAAGCCCTGCAAAGCGATGTGTTCATGTTCGACCAGAGCGCCGCTGCCGGCTTCGATTCAACCTTTCCGCCGAAAGAGAAGAAATACCAGTACAGCCAGGAGCTTTTCAGCATAGCCTGCAGATCATTCCTGCGCTGACCGCAGCGAACTGAACCTTTTCATCGCAAGAAAAGGTTCCCTTCCGCCGATACGGAGATCCCCGATGGGGATCTTCCAGCTGAAGCCGGAACAGTAGCCGCTGCTCCGGCTTCAGCCTTATTCCACTGTCACGCTTTTTGCGAGGTTCCGCGGTTTGTCAGGATCGAGGCCGCGCTGGAGCGAGGCGTAGTAGGCATAGAGCTGGCTCGGAATTGCCGAGAGGATCGGCGTCAGCTCGTCGAGGGTTTTCGGGATGCGGAAGATTTCGTCAGCGGTTTTGTCGAAATAGGGCTCGTCTTCGTAGGTGATGACGAGTACGGTTGCGCCGCGCGCTTTCACTTCTTTAATGTTCGAGTCCATCTTGTCGAAAAGGGCGCTCTGGGTGCAGATCGCGACGACCAGCGTTGTATCGTCGACGAGCGCGATCGGTCCGTGCTTGAGTTCTCCGGCTGCGAAGGCCTCGGAGTGCGTGTAGCTGATTTCCTTCAGCTTGAGTGCGCTTTCAAGGC
>SHOL01000083.1 GCA_004294945.1 Treponema sp. | reverse complement strand
GTATATATTGCAATAAAAAAAACCGCCCGGGGGCGGTTTTTTTGCCAGAAAAAGATTACTTCTCTGCGATTAAAAGTGATTTTACATCAAGCTTCAAATCGGTAGCATAATCTGTTCTCTGATGTTCCTTGAGTACCTTGATTGAAATACAGTCGGCTTTTGGATCAAGATACAAAACAATATCCAGATCATCAGCAAATGGAAGTAGAACCGAAGGTAATCCTTTCTCAGCAGTATCCAGATTAGCGCTGTACCAGACAACGAGATTCATTTCCTTGGCAAACTTTTTTATTCCGGAAATTGAATCTGCATCCGCATTCTCAAAATTAAACCCATCAATAATGATAGCTTCAGGTATCGATCCGCCTTCTGCAAGTGCTCGGATAGTTTTAATTACCTGATCAGTTTTAACGGCATCTTGATTAAAATTAAGAACGATTCTCTTTCTGACCAGCTCGTTTTTTACTTCAGCAGGTTTGTCAAGATTTTTCTTCTTCGCAAGTTCGTTAAAAATATCTTCGTACCAGGTAATTACATGGTCAGCCTGCTGATTAAAGGAGACATGAACCACAGAAGATCCTTGAAGCAGTTTATCGATACCAAGCTGAACGAGGATAGAAGTTTTACCAAGCCCTTTTTTGGATGCGATGACTCCGATCTCTCCAGCCTTGATTCCGCCGCCCAAGGACTTTTCAAAGTTCCTGACAGCGCTCTTTTCGATAAGATCCTGTTTTACCATCGTCCTCTCCTTATTTCTGCTCTGCTTTACGCTTTGCTTCGTATTCCTTTATCAAGGTATCAGCAACGCTATTGGGAACCCTGCCATATTTGGCAAATTCCATGGAATATTCAGCCTTACCCTGAGTAGAAGACCTCAGAATGGTCGAGAATCCGAACATTTCGCTCAGCGGCACTTCAGCATCAACCCGGGTGAAGCTCTCATCTTCCGTAGACGACAGAATTATACCACGGCGTTGGTTAATCAGTCCAAAGATATTTCCCTGGAATTCTTGAGGACCTTCGATTGACACTTTCATTATCGGTTCAAGAATAGCCGGTTTAGCTTTAAGGTAGGCTTCACGGAAACCACCGATAGCTGCAATCTGGAATGCAATATCTGAAGAGTCGACAGGATGGAACTGTCCATCATTGATCGTTGCCCGTACGCCGACGATCGGGAATCCAATAAGTGAACCCTTCTTGACTGCTTCCCTGAAACCTTTGTCGCAGGAGGGGATGTATTCATTCGGAATTGCTCCTCCCTTGATCGAGTCTACAAACTCATAATCAGCTTCGATAGGTTCGAGGAAACCGGCAACACGGCCGTACTGGCCAGAACCTCCGGTTTGTTTCTTGTGCGTGTAATTGAAGTCAGCTCTCTGCGTAATTGCCTCACGATACGCTACCTGTGGCTTACCTGTTTCAACTTCGCAGTGGTACTCGCGCTTCATTCGTTCAACGTAGACTTCCAGGTGAAGCTCTCCCATTCCCTGGATGATCGTCTGATTTGATTCAGGATCGACATAACAACGGAACGTCGGATCTTCTTTGGTAAAGCGGTTCAAAGCTTTGCCCATCTGGTCGGCGGACTTCTTGTCTTTCGGAGTGATTGCAAGATCAATTACCGGTTCGGGAACATACATCGAGCTCATGGCATAATTTAGTCCACCGCCGCAGAACGTATCACCGGATGCGCAGTCGATGCCGAACAGAGCAACAATGTCTCCGGGGACACCTTCGCTGATATCGACCATTTCCGATGAGTTCATGCGAACAAGACGTCCAACCTTGAATCTCTTTCGGGCACGCGTGTTGTAGAGTTCATCACCTTTTTTGAGAGAGCCCTGATAAATACGAACATACGTAAGTTGTCCGTATTTACCGTCTTCAAGCTTGAAGCCGAGTGCTACCGTCGGAGCATTTTCATCGCACGTTAGAACTATCTGTTCCTCGTTTTTATCAAGATCAAGAGCAATGTTCTTGACCTCGGTCGGGTTCGGAAGGAATTTGGTTACTCCATCAAGAAGTGTCTGGATTCCTTTATTTTTATATGCCGAACCAAGGAAAACAGGAACCAGCTGCTCCGAGAGCGTGCCCTTGCGGATCGCTGCATTAATCATCTCTTCGGTTTCGGTACCTTCGAGGTATGCTTCTGCAAGCTCGTCTGAAAACATAGAGGCCGCATCGAGGAGTTCTTCCCGGTATTTCTTTGCGTCTGACTGAAGATGAGCAGGAATTTCTGCCAAGCGGATTTCTGTTCCGCCTTCTCCTTCAAAATAGACAGCTTTCATAGCAACGAGATCGATGACTCCTTCGAGTTTGTCTTCAAGGCCAATAGGGAGTTGCATCATATACGCGTTGAGTCCGAGTTTTTCACGGAGCTGCATGCGTACTTTCAACGGATTTGCACCGGTTCTGTCGCATTTGTTCACAAATGCGATACGGGGTACATGATAGCGCTTCAGCTGCCGGTCCACCGTTATTGACTGCGACTGTACGCCACCGACCGAGCAAAGAACAAGAATTGCACCGTCGAGAACCCGAAGCGACCGTTCGACTTCGACAGTGAAGTCAACGTGTCCAGGCGTGTCGATAACGTTAATTGTATACTCTTTCCAGTTTACCTGGGTTGAAGCGGATTGAATCGTAATTCCGCGTTCTCTTTCGAGTTCCATGTTGTCCATAACAGCACCAACACCGTCTTTACCGCGGACTTCATGTATCGCATGAATCTTGTTGCAATAAAAAAGGATTCGTTCGGAAAGCGTCGTTTTTCCCGAGTCAATGTGGGCGCTGATACCGATATTCCTCATTTTGGAAATATCATAGGCCATATTCCTGTACCTCACTCAATATAGATTTTGCGACAAACGCAAAAGTTTTCATAAACATGTAATCAGCTGCAGTATATCGAAAAATAAATGCAATGACAAGACAGGATTTAGCGGAGTTCTATTGCTGCAGCGGCGCGTACTATTACGGTTTTTTCCGGCATTTTCCACATTCCATTGACATTCATTGTTCCCTTTAGATGCCGACAAGTTAATTTTACCGTTATTTCAGGTTCAACGCTATACGTCAGAAGCTTTTCTGCCTGTTTCTCCGTTGCCTGAAACGTAATACCCGGAATAATTGCTTTAGTGATACTACATTGAACTCGTAGCTTCCCTTTTTTTTCGGACTTGTTGATCGAAAATTTGGAATATGCATCCAGGTGCCCCATGAATAGAACCGGATTAGCGATACTGGTCGAAAACGAATACGAAGTATCCTGATATGCTCCTCCAATACTGAATCGGGTGTTCCGAAATGCAAGCCAGACATCTCCTTTAGCTTCAAGATCGGGATATATACGGTAATACCATTCCTTGGGCTGGGTAAGTTGGTACAAGATAAAGAACTCGCCTTTGCACTGAGTATTCTGTTTCCGGTTTGTGTAGAATGTCATATCCGGATTGAAAACTACTTGAAGCGGATGTCGGGTTTCTTTTCCGGATGAGGGAACAAATCCCCTGGATTCTGCATACAATCCAGAAAGTATGGTCAGTTGAGGCAGATCGAATCGTGTTTCCAGCCTGACAGCTTCTTCAACGTGGAACTCTCTGCTTATCGATGACAGATATAAAAGCGATAATGCCCCCCAGGTATTTTCGATGGAAAATACGGATGCCGGTCTGATTTCCAGCGATCGCTTTTTTTGCAGAGCGTCGGCAAACCAAACAGTGTTTTGGTTCGGAGTACGTTGAGTGAGTTCGGTGAGCACACTGAAAGACGCAGCGAATCTTTCTTTGTTCAGAATGTATTGTGCTGAACCGGAGATTGTATGTGTACCACTGCTGCTCTTTTCAAGATATATCCCAAGATTGCCGGTTTGTCTGGAGATCAGGATAGCAGCCTTGTCCGGATCTCCAGAAGAGGCGGTTTTAAAAGCTACAGATTGCGCGGTAGTTTTTTGATGGAAAACGACTGAACCAAGAGAAAAGGATGGATCTGCCGCAATTGAAGCGATCCCGGCGGATATCAAGTTGCCGCCGAAAAAGTGAAGGCTGTCGGTTATGCTTGCTGCGCAAGACAATGCTTCGAGCTCGGTTCCATCTGCTGTTTCAGAGATTTTTACCAGCCCGGAAAAATAGTCGGTTTTCCCGGAAGCTGCTGTCGCGGCCGTACCCGTACTGCTGATATTTTGAGCTATGGAAACTGTTCCGTCGCTTTTTTCGCAATACGTTGCGCTCTGTCCTGATACTGCAACAAACACTGCAGTTACTAGAAAAAACTGGAATATTGTGGAGTACGTCATACCGTCTTATAGCAAAGCCGGGACCGGTTTGCCTTAGAAAAACAGTATTCAAATACTCCACAGAACAAAAAACCGTCTCAAAAGACGCTTATTTGGTTGTCTTTACCTCGGAAATATAACTTCCGGAAAACTCCGGTACTTCTTTTATCGTTCCCAGCCAATAGTCCGCTTCTGTCTTTGTCGGGTATGGACCGACCCTCACCCGGTAGGTAGTAGAACCGCTCACCTCTTTGGTAAATATCTCTGCTTTCAGATACCGGGCGTTCAATCTGTCCCGTGCTTTTTCTGCATTCAGTTTTCCGGTAAAAGAACCGGTTTGTATCCAGTATTCAGTCACCGCTTTGGCGGTGGTTTTTTTCTGGACTTGTGCCGCTGCAGGCGACTTTTCGGTTTTTTTAGTCTGAGGCTCTTTAACAACAGTCTGCTTTTCCTTAACGGGCTGGTCTGCTTTCTGTGCAGTCCCGGCAGAGCCGGAAGCTTCTGTCTGCCGGAGTGTGTTGGAACCTGAAGACTGTCCGTCAGTATTTGTGCGAACCTGCTGAGTCTGGTCTGCACTGGTCGCCGGCTGCACAATCGGAGTGCCGTTTGAGAGAGCAAGACTGGTTCCGGCTGACCCCACAATCTCCGGTTGCCCGGCCAGTTCTGATTGCGCGCTCTGGCGGTTCCCCTGCGTTAAGCCTGACACATCAAGTGTTCCGTATCGGGTTCCGGATGTATCTCCGTTGACAATAGTCAGATTAATATTGTTCGGCGTTGTTACAAGAGAGCTGTCCAGTCCGGGAGTCGCTCCCGGAGTCCTGACCCACGAATCTGGATCAATGCCGGATTGGCTGGAAGAAGCCTGAATCGCGGTTTCTTTCTGCGGAGAAGGTACTTCCGAGGCCGCACGCAATGCAGGACCAGTACTCCGTGTCGGATAATACAGTATTGCTGCAAAGCCGAAAATAATCATCAAAAAAGCGGCAATCGCGAGCACTATCCACAAGATTTTCTTTTGTTCCATAAAAGCCTCAATATCCTCTGCGGGAGAGTAGTTTGGCGAGCTTTCTTTCCAGAGCCCGCACGGTTGTACTATTATCTACTCTCTGTATATCGACATTTTTTAAAAGGTATTGAGCAAAGAGATTCTTTTGCGACTGAAATCGGTGGAAAACTCGCTTCGGCGGGATTTTATCGCGACGCAACGCACGAACAAACCGAATCGGAAGCCAGGCATCGACGAAAATAAGGAAATCGAAGCGGTCCAGAATCGGCGTCTTGTGCAATAAGGCAGCATTGATCACTACGCCGCGTTCACGGTTTTCGTCGATCATTCGGCCAAGAATTTCGGTTATCCGTGGATACACAATAGATTCATGGCGTGCGAGCAGCGCAGGATCAGCAAACAGAAGGGATCCCAAGGCTTTCCGGTCAAGGCTTCCGTCTTGCCGGAGCAGCGAAACACTCTTTTCGGCTGCAGCTTCGCGAAATTCCTCAAGAATTCTGTTTTTCAGTTCTTCGAGAACCTCGTGCGCTATCTTGTCGGCGTCAATAACTGCAAACCCGCGGCGCGCAAGTATATCTCCTGCCGCGTTTTTTCCGGCGCAGGAAGGGCCGGCGAGGCCGATCACCGGCGGCCGAATACCGCCCATTAATGGAAGTCTCCCCAGCTCGTGCCAGACTCGACGCTGACCCGAAGCGGAACCTTGAGTGCAATAACGCTCTCCATTTCCTGTTTGACCAGCGAGACCACTGCCGCAGTCTCGGAGAACGGGCTTTCGAGGATCAGTTCGTCGTGCACCTGCAGCAGCATCTTGGCGCCGGAGCCCTCTTTTCTGAGCGCCGCATCGACGCGAATCATCGCCGTCTTTACAATGTCAGCGGCTGATCCCTGGATCGGCGTGTTGACTGCTATGCGTTCGGCTCCCGCCTGCTCCATCTTGTTTGCGCTGTTGATATTGCGGATGTACCGCTTTCTCCCCATAATCGTCTGAACAAATCCGGTTTCCCTCGCTTTCGCCTTGGTTTCCGCGATGAATTCTGCAACCCCGGAATACGTTTCAAAATAGGTATTGATAAAGCCGGCGGCCTGTCCCCGCGGAATTCTCAGTTCGTTTGCAAGCCTAAACGCGCTCATGCCGTACATAACCCCGAAATTGATCGTCTTGGCTACCCGCCGCATATCGGGCGTAACCTGATCGTTTTCTACGCCGAAAATGAGCCCCGCCGTTCTGCGGTGCACGTCCACTCCCGAATTGAACGCATCTACCAGATTCGCATCGCCGGAAAGATGCGCAAGAATTACCAGCTCGATTTGCGCGTAGTCTGCCGAAATGAGCTCCATCCCCGGCTCGGAGCGGAATGCGGCCCTGATGCGCCTCCCGTTATCGTCGCGAACGGGAATGTTCTGCAGATTCGGATCCCTGCTCGAAAGACGCCCGGTCGCGGTTCCCGTCTGCACAAAACTCGTGTGCACCCGAGCGCGTTCATCTGCCAAAGAAGGCAGCGTATCGACATAGGTCGATTTGAGTTTTGCAAGCGCACGGTAATCGAGAATCTTCCCTGGCACAACGTCCTCAGAGGCGAGGTCTTCCAAAACTGATGTGTCGGTCGAGTATCCGGTTTTAGTCTTCTTGCCCGGACTTAATTTCCGCTCGGTAAACAGCACTTCCTGCAGCTGCTTCGGCGATGCAATATTGAACTCGTGGCCGACAATTTCGAAAATTTCCTTTTCGGTAGCCGCAATCTTTTCGGCAAGCTCGATCGAAAACTGTGAAAGCTCTTCCTTTTCCAGCCTGATTCCTTCGGCTTCCATGCCCGCAAGAATCGGAACAAGCGGCATTTCCATGGTTTCGAAAAGTTCGCCAAGGCCCGATTCCTCAAGCTTCGGCGCAAAGCGTCGGTACAGTTTCAGCGTCAGATCGGTATCTTCGGCCCCGTATTGCGTTGCAACTGCGATTGGTACATCAGCAAACGTCTTTCCCTTGGGAACCACGTCGGTATAGGCAACCGTTTCCAGCCCAAGCTGGCTCAGCGCGAGGGATTCAAGCCCGAACGACGTCCAGTCAGGATCAAGCAGCCAGGCTGCAATCATTGTGTCGAACAGCCGGCAAGCCGGGCGCGCAAAGGGGAGCGCATCGAAAACACCGTGTCGGCGCAACACCGCAAGGTCAAACTTGGCGTTATGAAGAATAAGCAAGACTGAAGGTGACGCAAAAAGCCTGGCGAGCTGTGAACGCGCGGTTTCAAGTGAAATCAGGGGCGCACTCTCCATTCCCAGCTCCGGTTCGGGTCCCCGAACCGGAATATACCAGCCGGAACCCTCGTCCACCGACAACGAAAAGCCGACCAGTTTGTCGTTCAGGGCATCAAGGCCGGTTGTCTCGCAGTCGAAGGCGGCTGTGCCGCGTGCGATCACCCGGTCGATAAGGACGGTAAGTTCCTGAACGTCTGCAAGCGTGCGGTAATCGCCCGTGTTCTGTGCGGGAGACGTAATCGGCAGTTCTTCGGAAAGCGGGGCGGTAAGGTGCCGCGGGGACAGGCCGGTAGCGGTCTGTTTTTGCGCCGAACCGGTGTTTTTGGGGGAGCCGTCGGTTTTAATCGACCCTCCCGCACCAGGATCGTGTTCTTTTCCTGCATACAGTCGTGCGACGCTCGGCAAGCCGTCCCGCATTAAAAGCCGTGCGGCCGCGATTACGTCCAGGGGGACGCAGGCGTAGGAGTCAAGATCGGATTCGAGCGGGACGTCGCTGCACAGGGCGATCAGTTTTTTGGAAAAATATGCCATGTCCTTGCCGTCGGCTATTTTGGAGGCAAGTGCACCTTTCAGTTCCCCGGCGTGTTCGTAGATGCCGTCCAGCGTGCCGTATTCTGCGAGCAGCTTGAGCGCTGTCTTGTCGCCGACGCCTTTGACTCCCGGTACGTTGTCCGACGCGTCGCCGGTGAGCGAAAGGAGGTCGAGCATGAGTTCGGGGCCGACTCCCCATTCTGCGCGGACTCCGTCGGAATCCACCGCTTCCCAGCCGCCTGTTTTTCCCGGCTTCAGTATGGAAACCGGCCCCCCTACCAGCTGCATCAGGTCCTTGTCGCCCGAAATGATAAAGCATTGCCGGTCTTCGGTTCGGCATCGCTCGGCAATCGATGCGATGATGTCGTCAGCTTCGAAGCCATCCTGACGAACCATCGGAATGCCCAAAGCGGTAAGTATTTCTTCTATTATAGGTATCTGGCTGTGGAGGTCTTCCGGTGTTTTTGCGCGGTTCGCCTTGTACTCGCTGTACAGCTCGTGACGGAACGTGGGCGTACGCGAATCGAAAGCCGCAATGAAAAGTTCCGGCTTGTGTTGTTTTATCAGTATATGGAGGTTCCGGAAAAACCCGAAGACGGCGGAGACGTTCATTCCGTCCTGGTTAGTCAGGGGTTTTGCGATAAAAGCGAAGTAGGATCGATAAATGAGCCCGTAGGCGTCTAGAACAAATATTGGTTTCTTCATGAAGTCGAGTATAGCATTTTAATCTTCGGGACGCTCGCCGTTTGAGCAAGAATCGATCCGGTTTTACCAGGAGCGCTTTTCAGGAAAAACCGAAGTGCTGTTCCCTCTATTGCTGGATGTCGATTATCGAAGCGGTATGTTTGTCGCTGGCGTAGACGCTCGCCCGGTTGGCGTACGGATTGTTGATTCCGGCGACTTTCTGCCGCAAGGCTTGCATGTGAGTTTTCAGCAGTTCCCGGTTCTTTTCGTTTTGTTGCAAAACCTGCGTTTTGAGAGTCTCGAGGTCTGTCTGGAGTTTGGGAATTTCGGCTTCCGGAACGCCGGGATGCACATCCCGGTACAGTTGTTCGAACGGATCAATGACTTTCTGGATAGTATAAATTTCTGAGATTATCGACTGTTCAAGCTCCGCATGCGAAACCATCACATCAACGTCGTCGCGCTCTATTGCTTCTTCCTGTTTTTCCAAAACAACAAGATAATCCCTGAATTTTCGGCGTTGTTCTTCCAGCAGCTGCCGGAACCGTTTCAGAATTGCGATTCTCTCATCGAGTACTTCTTGTGTCAGTTCCGGTTGTGCCATGGGACTTTCTTATCCTGCGATATTGATGCCTGCGGGAGCAGTCTGAAGCGGCGCAGGTACTGCGGTCGAATTGACTATTTCAACCCATGCCGTTCTGAGCTGATCCATCATGGAGCGGACAAAAGACACCTTTTCCGGTTTTTTTTCCACATTCGCCTCAAGGAGCTGTTGATTAAAATACGAATAGAGCGAAAAAAGGTTTTTTGAAATGTCTCCTTCTACGGACATGTCGAGGGAAGCCATGAGTTCGGTAATTATTTCCTGGCTTTTTAGTATATGATTGTGTATCTGTTCAATTTTTGACGGTGTTGTCTGTGCTTCTTCTGTAAATAGCGAGATTGCAGCGCCCATCTGTTTGATTGCTTCGTCGTACAGCATGATTATCAGTGTGCCCTGGCTGGCTGTCTTGACCCTGGTTTCCCGATATGCGCTCAAGGCCTGGTTGTAACTCACGAAAATTCCCCCTCGATATAACTGGTAGATCCGGTTTCTACACCCCTTTGTTTTATATCGGTTGCATTATACACAACTTTAGAGTAAATCGGCAGAAAAAACCAGTGCGGGTCGATATATTTATGAAGCTCTACATATTGTACGGATCTCCAAAAACCGATTTCAAAAGTAACCGACTCTTGAAATTGACTCATGGAGGTGTCCATCAATTGTTGTGAGTATCCCGGGTAATTCGAGCAGAAAAAACTCGACTATCACCTGTTTTTTTCGTATTATACATATAAGGCGGTACATATATTCATGAGCAATCACGATAATCCAGATAACGACAATAAAAACAAGAATAACCAGGATGATCCTTTCAATTTTTTTAAATTGAGCACGGAGCCTGGCGATTCAGGAAATAAAAAGAATTCACGATTTCCCAAGATACCCTTGTGGGCAATTCTGCTTGCGGTGTTTTCCGTAATGGTTATCGTGAACTATTTTATGCTTTCCCGTTCCGATTCGCTTATCCCATTCTCGGAGTTCAAATCGCGGATCGAATCCGGAGAAATAGTAAAAGTACAGATATCCTCAACCTATTTTACCGGTTTTACTTCTGCTACTGGCGTAGATTCTGGCTCTTCATCGTTGCAGATAGATCTTCTAACCGCAACGGGAAACAAGACAAAATCCTATCGGACGGTCGGTTTGTTGACCGAGAGCTTTGTTGCTTTGCTGGATTCCCGTGGAATTGTGTACT
>SHOL01000082.1:9836-10608 GCA_004294945.1 Treponema sp. | reverse complement strand
CAGACGCACGGCCGGCAGGGCCGGCCGTGCGTCTGATCGAGAAGCGGACTGCGTGGGTCTTGAATGGAGATGTTCGCCCGAAGTCGTCATTCGGCATGATAATCAGTTTTTTTTTGCTGTTTTGATAATCAATAAATGACTTTTTTTTCCATCTGAAAAAACTTGCACGTTTTACTGAACCGTTTTAGTATTCAAAAAGCGCTAAACCGGTTTTGCTCTGATGAAAGGAGAAGAAAGTCATGAAAATTAGTTTTCCCGTAAAAAATTGGCTGTTCGCGGCGGTGCTTGCAGCCTCGGTGGTGTTCGCATTCTCGTGTTCAATGGACGCATCTCCTGCGGCCGGCGATGCGGTTTCGGACAGTGAAGCCCGCTCGATTACGGGCAAATCGGGCGTTATGATGCAGGGTTTTTACTGGGACGTTCCCGCCGGAGGAACCTGGTACAATACGATGAAGAGCAAGGCTGCGGGTCTTGCGAATATGGCCGGCGGCTACGGTATCGACGCTATCTGGTTCCCGCCTGTTTCCAAGGCAGACAACGGCGGGTACTCGATGGGCTATGATCCTTATGACTATTACGACGTCGGGCAGTACAACCAGAAAGGATCGACCGAAACCCGTTTCGGTTCGCAGGCGGAACTGAAAAGCGCAATCGCAACCTTCAAGAATTACGGTATCGCATCGATGGCCGATATCGTCCTGAACCACCGCTCGGGCGGCGCTTCCGAAAGCAATCCCTACACCGGCGGTTCAACCTGGACCAATTTTACGGG
>SHOL01000082.1:0-9826 GCA_004294945.1 Treponema sp. | reverse complement strand
AAATGGACGTACAAGGCGTTCCATCCGAACGGCACCCATTCCGCGGATCCTGGTGTGTTCGGCGGCTTTGCCGACCTCTGCTTCTCTACCGGCGGCGGCGCGGCAGGCTATCCCTACGCGGACATGAAGGCCTGGATGAACTGGCTCAAGAGCACGACGAATGCGGGCTTCTCCCAGTGGCGTTTCGACTACGTCAAAGGCATTTATCCCTGGGTTGTCAAGGACATGAAGGCCGGTACCGGTGGTGTGTTCTCGGTGGGCGAATACTGGGAATCGAACACGTCCACGCTCGACTGGTGGGCAAATGAAGCGAACGCGTCCGCTTTCGACTTTGCGCTTCTGTATACTATGGCCGACATTTGCAACAATTCTTCGGGTGGCGGATATTTGCCGAACTTGATCGATTATTCAAAATCCTTTGCGGCAAAGAATCCTCTGCGCGCGGTTACCTTCTGCGGAAACCACGACACCGATCCGATTGTCAGAGACAAGATGCTCGCGTACGCCTTCTCTCTGACGTACCAGGGCTATCCGATGATCTGGTGGAAGGATTACTTTGACTACGGTCTTGCAACGCTCGGCGGCCAGTGGGGCAATGGTCTCAAGCAGCTTGTGTGGGTGCGCGGAAAGCTCGGCGGAGCCGCGCCGTCCATTCAGAATCTCAAGACCAACGATGGCGACTGCCTTATTTACGGCGCCTATGGAAAATCGACCAGCTCTCCCGGATACATTGTCGTGCTGAACGACAATGCTTCTTCCTGGAAGGGTTCCTGGGTAACCACCGGCAACAGCTATCTGAAAGGAAAGAATCTGAAGTGCTATGCCTGGTATTCTCCGGTTAGCGGGCAAAACTATCAGCCGGCGACCAAGTGGTGCGATTCTACCGGCAAGGTCGAAGTATGGGCTCCTCCCCGCGGCTATGCGGTGTACTCGGTCGACGGACTGTAAGATTCAGGAGTATCACGTACATGCAGCGGGCGCATGACAATCGAAAACAGTGCATTCGTAGTGCAGCAACTCTGTTGGTATTGTTGTGCGCCGTTGCGCTCGCGTTCCTCGCCGCTCTTCTGTCGGCGTCCTGCGGCTTGAAAAACGGCAGCCCGAGCGACGGTCGGGCGAGCGGGGCAGAACGCGGTCTGTCTCTCCGGATTGCAACTTCTGATGTTGCAACTTCTGATGTTGCAACATCATCCGGAACCGGTCGGGGCGTTCTTTTGTACAACGCTTCTCCGTCCCGCATGAGTTCGAAAGCTGTAACCGTTTCCGCATCACTTTCCGCCGAGTCTGAAACAGGCATTGTTACAGTCTCGCTCGATATCGCGAACAAATCCCGCTCGTCTGTTTTTTTGGATCCTGCCCTTTGTGAACTCCTTGCCTCCGGAACTTTTTCCGGCCTTCCCTACGAAGTGTTCCGCGACGGAAAGAAATTCACCTGGATCGATACCTCTATCGAAATCAAAAAACGCGAACAAACCAGGATTGAACTCTTTTACAAACCAGTCAGCGATCCGGCGCTCTTCGAGCGATACCGGCTTTCCGGCGATCTTTCCCGCACCTACGCTTTTTCGGTTTCTTGCGTCAGTCTGCCGGGAGGGAAGCCGCTGTTTGCCGAGCAGTTCGAGTTTTCGATTCCCGAACACGGGTACGAATCCTGGAAGGTGGCACACGGTTTGGAACGCCGTCTTTCTACGTTCGGCTACGCCTTCGACCGGGATGCATTTGTGCGCGAGCAGACGCGGTACCTGCGCGACGCTGATGTCGCCCTGTTCCATGATGCGCACGGGGATACGTTCGAAGCTGAGCATGCCCGGGGCGGCGCTGAAGCTGGCGCCGGCGATGGAACTGGCGCCGCTGAATCTGGCGGCGAAACTGAAGAGGCCTTTGTCCGCATTGCCGGAGACGAAATATATCTTGATCAGCTGTTGATCGCCTTTGCTCCGTACCGAATCGGCGATACGGTTTTTGTATCCGTGAAAATAGTCAACCGGATGCAGGAGGAGCTCAAGATAGACGCAAGCGGCATTACTCTTGTTGCAGGGGGTGCGACCTATAACACGGTGCATGATTTTTCCGGCTTAAAAAGCAGTCTGACTCTTTTGAACGACCGGTTTCCGTCCGGGATTTTAATCGCAGGACGCAACGACCGCGCGCGGTTTACCCTTTCTTTTCCGGGTGTGCCATCCGCGGCGCGGTTCAGCCTCGACCTTTCGGGCATCACGACGTATCGGAATACTGCGGTGTTCTGCCGCAGTCTCGACTTCGAGATTAATCCCTGAAATTAGCTGCGGCCTCGGGGCAGGCGGCCTGGAAATCCGAGATCATTTTGCACGGGTATTCGGTGCACTCCTTGCAGGTCTTTACCCCCTTTGAAATTCCGCATGCCCGCATCTCGCACTGTGCGCAGTAGCCGACCTGCACGCCGTCAGTCGCAAGGCAACCGTGGCAGTTGATCATGTCGGGCGTGAACGCGAAATTGTGGGCCTTCGACCATTCTGCCGCAGTTTTGATTCTGAGAGCATTGTCGTTCGTTTTTGCGGCGATGTACGCGCCGCACTGTGCGCAGTCCAGTCCGCAGACCGCAAGTATTTTCTCCATAGTAATCCTCCTGCAGGGACGTGAACAAGGAGTTCACACCCGGCTTATTATTGATACAGGCAGTATCGCATGGTATTCCTGACATCTTTTGTCAGCCTTTGGAGCATAAATCGGCAGGAGGGGGGCGCGGTTTCCTGATTCATCCGGTGCGCGCGTTTACACGTTCTGCTTCGCAAGGCGCTCTGCGGTTTCGCGGATGCGGACGCGAAGGTGCTCCGGTTTGAGTATCGAAACTGTTCCGGGCAATCCCATAATCCAAGAAACTACCCAGTCTCCGGTGGGAAAATCGGCGCAAACAGTGACTGAACCGTCCGGGTTTTCGGATACAGCGTCCGTGTCGAAGTATTCGGCTATCCGCCCCCGAGCGCCTTTATCGGCGGTAAAACAAACTTCTTCTATAGTTTCTTCTTCCCATTGGCGCGACCAGGGGCGCTCGTTCAGATCTACAGGTGGACATTCGCGGGTTGCCTTCGTGGCTTCGGTGTGCACTATGCGTGTGACGCGGAAAGATCGGAAGTCCTTCCTGAGGCGGCACCAGGCATACACGAACCAGGACTGCCAGTAGAAAAGGAGGGCGAGCGGCTCGATGTCCCGTTCGGTTTCGCAGCCTTCGACGTCGCAGTAGCTGATGCGAAGCACCGTCGAGCGGGCGATCGCCTGATCGATCAGATCGGTGATGCGTTTTTCGCGGGTGGACGGCGTCAGTTCGATAAAGATTCTATTGGCGGGGCAGGGGATTCCCTTTGCTCCGGACTCGCTGAGGAGGATAGTGAACTTCCTCCGGAGGTTTTCGATTTCGGTCTCCGGGCAGATGCCCGAAAGTCCGTCGAGCGCGGATATAATGCGCTGCAATTCTCCGGTGGAGAACATCTGGCCGGTCATCCTGAAGCCTTCGATCAGGCCGAATCCGCCGTCGCGGCCCATGGTTGCATACACGGGGAAACCCGCCTCGGAGAGGGCTTCGACGTCCCGGTAGACGGTGCGCACCGAAACCTCCAATTTTTTGGCGAGTTCGGTGGAAGATACCCGTTTGCCTGTAAGGAGGATGTTCAGAATCGCAAGGAGCCGTTCCGCTTTCATGAATGCTGCATTGTAGTCAAAAAATCGGCAGGAGTACAGGCGGCTTTCCCGAGCGCTTGCGGATCCAGGACACGGCGCGGTATACGGTCGGCCGGGAGACGATGCGGAGTTCGAGCTTCTTTTTCCCCGGGAAATTCATCAGGAGGAGTCCTGCGAGCATGGTCAAAAGTCCCTGCCCTGGTGTAACGAGCATAATGCCCCCCGCAGTCAGCAATGCAAAACCTGCTGTGTTTTTCAGGACCAAGGCCAGCACCGCAACGACGGGATGCCGGTACCGTGTGCGCGCGATGCCTTCGAGCTCGGCGCGTCCCTCGAGCGGGTGCGCCTTTTTGCGCGTAAAATAGTCGCGGGGGATCGCAATCACTACGAGCGGAAGAGCCGCGATTGTAAGAAAGAAGAGTACAAAAGAAACAGATCCTGCGACCGCAAGCAGAAAGGCATGGCCTTCCGCCCATGCGATCAATGCGCCGAATGCGTTCACCGGTTGTCAGGCGACCGTCTGCAAGCCGATCTCGCGCCCGACGGGGCGAAGCGCTTCGATGGTGCCCGAAATCAAATCTTCGAGCGAGAATCCAGGCGTGACGGCGGCGAGCATGTCTGCTCCGTTCCTGATGACCTCGCGGTCTATCTTGGCCGCGAAGGCTGGAGTCTTCATCCGCTTGAGCACCGACTTTGTCTCCAGGTCGTCGAGGCTTTTGGACGGCCTGATCAGGGCGCATGCGTAGATGAAGCCGGTCAGCTCGTCCACTGCATAAAGCACTTTTTCCATGGTATGGACGGGCTCTATGTCCGTGCAGATCCCGAAGCCGTGGCTGTTGACCGCGCGGATAAAGTCGCTGCCGTACCCTGCTTCGGCAAGCATCCGGGCGCTGTGCACCAGGTGTTCCTCCGGGTGCTTCTGGAAATCGATGTCGTGCAAGAGTCCTACGCACCCCCAGTAGTCTTCGTCTTCGCCGTATGTGCGCGCCCACCAGCGCATCGCCGCTTCTACGGAAAGCGCGTGCCGATACAGGTAGTCGTCGTCGTTGTGCTTTTTCCAGGTTTCAAGCGCGCGTTCGCGGTCGTTCATTTCGCATCCTCCGTTCGGGCCTCCATTGTACACCCGGACGGCGCGGTTGCGGAAGATCGCCGCGCGGAGCGCGGCCTCGTGCTAGAACATTTTTTTGCGCTTCAGGGGAATCCACACTTCGGTGCGGTACTCGGGGCTGTCGTCCGGAAGCTCGGGCGGGTCCTGCTCGGGATAGGATTCGAAGTCGGGAGTGCCGGCGTGCTCGTAGTCCGACGAGGGAAACCAGTCGGCATAGATGTCCTTCCACAGCTTCTGAATCGCGCCGGGCATGGGGCCCCGGGATTCGAAGACGGCAAAGACCGAAGCGGGCACTTCGATGGTTTCGCAGCCTGCCGGAAGCGCGCTCATCGGGAAATCGCCCTTTTCGATCGCGATCGCGTAGGCGAACGAGTTGTCGGCCGGATTGTAGTCGTAGCATACGCCGAGAAGTCCGAGCTTTCCGCAGTACCTGGCCATGGCCCCGACGGTGCCGTCCTTGCCTTTAGTGTCCCAGAACCTGGGGATTGTTTTCAGGTTCTCGTTTTCGGTGTTGGTCGTCCTGATCGGCAGCCCGACGAACTCGGCCTGTGCTCGTTCTTCGATTCGATACTTCATGGTTCTGTCTCCTTTGAGTACGACGGCAAGACGGATTTGGGGCCATATCTCCAGTTGGGCGCTGCCTGCTTTCGCCTCGGAGGGCGTTATGCCGAAGCAGCGCTTGAAAGCCTTGGTGAAGGATTCCGGGCTGTCCCAGCCGTACCGCAGCGCGACGTCGATTACCTTGTCCCTGCCTGCCGCGATGTCGAGCGCAGCCCGGCTCAAGCGCCGGCGCCTGAGGTACTCGGCAGGGCTGACCGTGAACACGACCTCGAACATCCGGCAGAAGTGGAAGAGCGAGCAGTTGGCCAGTCCTGCCGCCTTTTCGATATCCGCCGTGCCTTCAAGGTTGTCCTCCAGGTAGTCGAGCGCCTGTGTGAGTCTTGTCGTCCAGTCCATCATTCCCCCGTTCTTTTATCTTGCGTTGTCGTCCCGAAGCTACCATAGCACTGGCCCCGGGCCGCCTTCCGGTCAATTGTAGCTCTCTTCGGACAGGTTTTCCATCTCTCTTGACAAAGTGAACACTTGAACATATATTCAAATATATGAACGATACTACAGAAAATGAAGATATGTGCGGAATCACGTGCGTACACCAGGAAGTAGTCCAGGCGGCACGTGAACGGATGCCCGGAGACGAGGAACTTGCCGATCTCGGGGATTTTTTCAAGACATTCGGGGATTCGACCAGGATCAGGATCGTGTCGGCGCTGATGGCCGGCGAATTGTGCGTGTGCGATATCGCGGCGACGCTCGAAATGTCGGTGTCGGCGGTGTCCCATCAGCTGCGTGTCCTGCGTTCCTCGAAAATCGTGCGGACGAGGCGGGACGGAAAACAGATTTACTATTCGATCGACGATCAGCATGTGGGAATACTGTTCAGCGTTGCACTCGATCACGTACGGGAGGGTAGATAATATGGCATGTTCATGCTCGCATGCGGAGAAAGCAGAGTGCAAACCCTGTGAAGGCCTCCCGGGAGATTCGTCGAACGACGAAGCCGGATCGCGCGCGAGGCTCGAATCGAAGATTCTTGCAATTCGTTTTATCGCGTCCGGCCTCTTTTTCGCTGTCGGCGTCGCACTCACCTTTTCGCGTACCTTCGCGCATTCAGGATATCCGGTTGTCTTCTTTCTTCTTTCCTGGATAATCGCAGGCTACCGCGTGATGTGGAACGCGCTTCGCAATATCGCGCGGGGCGACTTTTTTGACGAAAACTTTCTGATGTCCGCCGCCACGATCGGCGCGTTCATCATTGGGCAGTGGAGCGAGGGCGCCGCTGTCATGCTGTTCTACAATCTCGGCGAAATGGTGCAGGAGTCGGCGGTATACCGCTCGCGCAAGTCGATTACCGATCTTCTGGACGTGAGGCCGGACGAAGCCCGCCTCGCCTCCGGCGGATCGCTCGTCCATCCCTCGGCTGTCGCTCCCGGCTCGCTCATCCGCGTGCTTCCCGGAGAAAAGGTGCCGCTCGACGGGATCGTAACCGAAGGCGCCTCCTCGTTCGACACTTCCGCGCTCACCGGCGAAAGCGTTCCCCGCGCGGTCGAAGAAGGGAGCGAAGCGCTCGCCGGCTTTGTGAACGGCTCGGGAATGATCGTCGTCAGAACTACCGCGTCCTTTGCAGACACGGCCGCCTCAAAAATGCTCGACCTCATCGAAAACGCGCGCGGCCGTAAGGCGAAGGCTGAACGGCTCATCACCCGGTTCGCCCGTATTTATACACCGATTGTTACAATTGGAGCCGTGTTTCTTGCGGTTCTTCCCCCGTTCGCCCTCGCTGCCTTCGCAGCCGTACCCCTTGCCGGTTGGGCATCGTTCGCTCCCTGGGTGGAGCGCGCACTCGTGTTCCTCGTCATCTCCTGTCCCTGCGCCTTCGTCATCTCGGTCCCCTTAGGCTTTTTTGGCGGGATCGGCGGCGCCGCGAAAAAAGGCATCCTCGTCAAAGGCGCCGACTGCATCGACGCGCTCGCAAAAACCCGCGCCGTAGTTTTCGACAAAACGGGAACCCTTACCGAAGGCGTTTTCCGCGTCTCAGGCGTCGAAACAGCGCCCGGTTGGACCGAAGCTGCCGTCGCCTCGCTCGCCTTCGCAGCCGAAGAACACTCCACCCACCCGCTCGCCTCGGCGATCCGTTCCTGGGCCTCCTCGGCCGGCATCGAAAAAGCGGCAGGAAGTATTGCGAACTACAGCGAAACCGGAGGAAAGGGCGTATCCATGGACATCGACGGACGGCGCGTCATGGCGGGTTCGGCATCGTATCTATCTAATGAAGGCGTCGCCGGGCTCCCGTCCGCATCCTCCGCGACCGCAGTGGACGTATCTTCGGACGGCGTCTGGGCAGGACGCATCCTGCTCGGGGATTCGCTCAAGTCCGATTCGGCCCGGGCCGTCCGCGAGCTCCGCTCGCTCGGCGTGTCCGACATCGTGATGCTCACCGGAGACTCCGAAAGCGCTGCCCGGCCGGTCGCTGAACGGCTCGGGATAACCGATTTCCGGGCCGGAGTGCTGCCCCACCAGAAGGTGGAGGAGTTCGACCGCGTTGCCGAAAGGTACACTCCCTTGAAGAAAGGCGGGCGGAGCAGGGGGTCGGTCCTGTTCGTAGGCGACGGTATCAACGATGCGCCGGTGCTCGCCCGAGCAGATGCCGGCATCGCGATGGGCGGCATCGGAAGCGACGCCGCCATCGAGTCGGCCGACGTCGTCCTGATGAACGACAATCCGCTGCTTGTTGCGGAAGCCGTCCGCACCGCGCGCTGGACGCAGCGGATCGTAGCGCAGAACATCGCGCTATCGTTTGCGATCAAGCTCGGCTTTCTTGCCCTCGGCGCATTCGGTATCGCAACTCTCTGGGAAGCGGTCTTCGCCGATGTCGGTGTTGCGCTCCTGGCGACGGTCAATTCGCTCCGCGCCCGGAAGTAACCAATGCGGCGGCCGTTCACTTGACCGGCTGCCCGCGCGCGCTTCCCGTTTTAGCTCCGTGCGCGGGGATAATTCTCGCCTGTTTGCTGCGTTCCGATAGCAAGATAATTGTTGATCAAAGGGCGCATAGAACGAGAAACTGTATATTCGGGATACGTATCTGCGGTTACCGTGTGTTCTACAAGGTTCACGCTTGCAAGCAGTTCCAAATGCGAAACCACTCGGTGCGCCGGAATTCCGAGTTCCTGTTCGATGTCGGAGACGTGCGCCCGCCGTTCGGCAAGCAGCCTGATAATACGCGACCGTTCAGGATCGCGAACCGCCCAAACCAACGCTTCGCCGTATTTAAAAGTTATCATGCCCGGAATATACTGTGCATCGGTTACAGAAATGTTAAAACGGGGTAAGGAAATGAACAGTTCTTATCCTCTCGACACGAATCCCCGTTTTATGCTATACTTTTTAAGCTAGTCACGCACCTGCCGGCGTGGCGGAATGGCAGACGCGGTGGACTCAAAATCCACTATCCGCGAGGATGTATGGGTTCAAGTCCCATCGCCGGCACTAAAAAAACCGACCCCTTGGGGCCGGTTTTTTTATTTATGCGGCGATGGGACTTGATCGTGAGGACCCGCCGACCGGAGGGGAGGGGAGAGGGTCCGAGGGCGGCCCGGAGGGAAGTCCCATCGCCGGCAGGTCTTCCAGCGCAGTACAGGTTTACGGGAAAAACTTACGGCTGGACGTTTGGTCCGGGGGACGCTGGACTTGGCGCTCGATCTTTGATCGGTGTTGCTGATCGAGAATCGGACTCTGTCAGTTCGTTCACGACATGATGGCGCTTTCGACCTGCTTTTTAGCGGCAGGTTTCAGTAGTACGTATTGTACACCCTCTCCTCAAAAGTACGGATTCGAGCTACACTTGTAGGTCATGGCCCTTGATTTTGGACTGCTTGGGGAATTGAAAAAGTCTCATCCGGCTTGGCGGCTGTTTATGGCGGACAATGCGCCGATGGTTGCGTCGTTTTTGGACCGGGAATTCCGCGAGCATAATGTACGTGCGATTGCCGAGACTGAGCTTGTGTTGCATTTGGACGACTATCTGCATGCGCTCGGGCGGGGGGAGGCGGTCGATCCGTTTCCGAAGGATGCGGCGGCGTATTTGGCCGACTGGACGCACGAGTCTCGCGGTTGGCTCCGGAAATTCTATCCGGAAGGTTCGGATGTTCCCCATTACGATTTGACTCCGGAAGCCGAGAAGGCGCTTTCCTGGATGGAGCAGCTGTCGGGCAAGCGGTTTCTTGGCACTGAAGGCAGGCTCAGTATTTGTATCGATCTGCTCAGGCAGATTGTCCACGGACGGGAGGAAAACCGGGAGCTCAGGCTGCGGGAGCTCAAGAACCGGAAGCGGGCGATCGAGGATGAAATTGCGCGGCTGCGCGCCGGAGAGTTTTCCGGGCTTTCTGACCGGGAACTTCGGGAGCGATTTGTCCGTTTTTCGGAGACGGCGCGCGAACTGCTCGGAGATTTTCGGGCGGTCGAACAAAACTTTATTGATCTTGACCGGTCGATTCGCGAGGAAATTGC
>SHOL01000267.1 GCA_004294945.1 Treponema sp. | reverse complement strand
GGGGAATCGGTTCGATGAAATTCATCGGAATCGGCAACTACCTCAAGCTCTTTTCGGACGGAACCTTCCATCTCGCGCTCCGCAACAACATGATCTGGGCGCTAGCGCAGGGCTTTATCCAGGTCCCGCTCGCGGCTCTCGTCGCGATCATTCTGCTCCGCGAACCGAAGGGATGGAAGATACTCAGAACGGTATACTTTCTTCCCAACGTAATCAGCACCGTCGCAATCGCGATGATGTGGACTGCCCTCTACAATCCGACCTACGGTCTGATCAATCAAATACTTGTCGACTGGTTCGGCAAAAACCCTGTCAATTTCCTGGGAGACCCCGATCTCGCCCTCGGCGCGATCATCTTCCAGACAGTCATATACATCGGCTACTTCATGATAGTCATTCTCGCGGCGGGAATGAACATTCCACGGGAGCTGTACGAAGCCGCGGAGATAGACGGAGCGTCGACTCTCGCTCAGGAATTCTGCATCACCATTCCGATGCTCAGGGGAACGCTCGTTACGACGATCACGCTCGCAATGGCCTACGGCATGCGACACTTCGAGGCGACCTACCTGATGACCGGCGGCGGTCCCGCCTACGGAACGGTAACGATGGGAATCGACCTGTACCTCAAGATGGACGCGCTGCGCTATAGCGAAGCGAGCACAACAGGCATCGTACTGATACTCCTCGGATCTCTGGTAATCGGACTTATCAGGAAAATCTTCGGCAAATCGGATCCCATGTCCGAAATGGCGCAATAGCGCCGAAAGGAAAACGCGCAATGAAAACATCGATATTACCGGTACGCTTCTTAAAATCCCTCCTGAAATGGTTCGTACTCCTTTTCTTCCTCGCGGCCGCACTCCTTCCGATCGTATGGCTGTTCATCAACTCGTTCCGGACGAACATAGAGCTCCAAGTATCGTCGTTCGCGCTGCCGGAGAAGTGGCAGTTTTCGAACTACGCAAAAGCCATTCAGATGGCTTCGCTGCCGAGACTCTTCTTCAACTCGGTGCTTGTCTCGGCATTCGCCGTCGGAGTCAACGTCATTGCCTCCGCCATGGCCGGCTTCATTCTGTCGCGCGAGCATTTCAGGGGCAGGGACGCCATCTACACAGTGCTCACGGCAGGCGTGCTCATTCCGATCATCTCCTTCATGGTTCCCTATTTTTCTCTGGTGACCAAAATCAAACTGTACAATACGCTGATCTCCCTCGTACTGGTGTATTCAGCGGTCAATATTCCTGTTTCCATTTTTCTTGTAACATCCTTCATGAAAAGCATTCCGAAGGAGCTTGAGGAAGCGGGGATCATCGACGGCTGCGGTTTCGTTCAGCGGTTCACGAAAATAGTCTTTCCGATGTCGCGTTCGGGACTAGTCACCGCCGGAACATTCTGCTTCATCTACGCGTGGAACGACTTCATCATGGCGATGCTTTTGACCTCGAGCGTGGAAACCAGAACCATCCAGCTCGGCATCAAATTTTTCACGAGCCAGTTCATCACCGACTACACAACCATGTTCGCGGCGATCATTCTGACGATTATACCAAGCGTTGCCGCATACATCTTCCTGCACAACAAGATCATCTCCGGCCTCACTGCGGGCGCGGTAAAGGGATAGCATAATGATAGAACTCCTGAACTTCGACGGCGGCTGGGAAATACGGTTCAACGGATTCACCGCGATACGGCACACGAAGGACAAGCCGTTCCTTCGGGCGGGAATCGGAACGGAACGCATCGAAATGTACCGCGGAAATTTCGAAATCGAAGATCTGGGACCGGAACCGATGGAGCCGACAACGATAGCGGCGACGCGGACAGTCGACGCGGTGCAGATTACCGTCGTCGCAAAGTTCGGCGAACATGGATTCATCTGCGCAGACTTTAGGGAAACCGACGGCAGGCTTGAGTGCCGCTTCGAAAAAAAACAAACCCGCTTCAACCGGGTGCGGCTCTCTCTTCCAGCCCAAGCGGACGAGAAA
>SHOL01000081.1 GCA_004294945.1 Treponema sp. | reverse complement strand
GTTATGCTGCTCGACAAGCTGGCGCACTTCTGCGATGTTGTCGAGCCATCCGGTAGTTCCAACAACCAGAGGCAAGCCGACAGGAACGAGCGAACGGATATTCCCCATTACCGAAGCAGGATGGGAAAATTCGATCAGTCCTTCAGCACCGGAAGCGGCTATTGCGTCGGCCATAACCTTAGCGTCGCCGGTAATACAGCTGGCATCGGAAGCAAAAAGATCAACGGTGCATACCACCTGGTGACCGCGCAATTCGGCAGCACGTGCGATCATGTGTCCCATCTTCCCGAAACCAACCAAAGCTATTTTCATACATTCCCCCCGGACGCTGAAATTCCTCCGCACAGCTCGCACAATCCGTCTTTTCCAAAATAACGTTCATGCAATACCTGAACAACCCGGTCCGCTTCATCAGACTCGCAAATCATGCTGATGTTCACTTTTGACGCTCCCTGGCTAATCATCTGCACGTTGATATTTTCCTCTGCGAGCGCATCGAATGTTGCTGCCAGAATTGAACTTGAACGCATCACATCGCAGATTATCGTGACAATCGCCTTTTCCTTCTTTACTTCGATGCTCGCATATTTTTCCAGATCGTGCCTGCACGCGGCAAAATTCAACTTTTTGCCATCAACTGTAAGCGATATTGACACTTCGGAAGTGGCGACTACATCGACACTGATCTCGTGCTGGGCAAAAGATTCGAATACTTTCGCAAGGAAACCGTACTGACCGAGCATGCGGGTAGACACAATGTCGATCAGCGTAACATTTTTCTTGGTCGTAATTGCCCGAACAGGAGACGGCTTGGTTTCATGACTGGTCACAATAATCGATCCCGGCGCCTCTATATTGTACGAGTTTTTTACACGCACGGGCGTGCCGGTCTGAAGACAGGGCTGCATTGAACGGGGATGTAAAACTTGAGCACCAAAATAGGCAAGTTCGGCAACTTCATCGTACGTAGCAACCGGCACGGTCCTGGCTTCCTTTACGATCCGCGGATCGGTGGTAAGGATTCCGTCAACATCCTTCCAGGTCTGAACTTCTTGGGCACGAAGGGCCGCGCCAAGGAGCGTTGCCGTCAAATCGCTGCCGCCGCGTCCAAGCGTGGTAATAAAGCCCTTCTGGTCCCTTGCAATAAATCCGGTAACAATCGGCATCGGCTTTCCATCGCCGGGTTTTCCCCCGGCATACGCACCGAGCTTGTTGCGAATATTTTCCCAGGTTTCAGGTAAAAGATCCGCGTTCGTATACGAAGAATCACTGATAAAGCCGACATCCCAGGCATCGCGGAATTCAGCCCTGACAGAAATCGAGTTAAGGTATGCCGACATCAGCCTGACGGACAGCCGCTCGCCGAACGACACCAGATAGTCGCGGGAGCGCGGTGTCACTTCTTTCAGCATCGAAATACCGGTGAGCAGCGTCCGAAGCTCGCCGAGCAGAGGATCGATATCATCAGCCGAAATATGCAGTTCAGTAGCGGTTTTCTTGTGGAGCTGTTCGACAGCATCAATGGTCACTTTCCCGGCAAGAGCGGCTTCAGCAGCTTCAAGAAGGTCGTCCGTAGTGTCTCCCATTGCCGAAAGAACAACAATCGGCCGCCGGTCCGCAAATTTCCGGATAATACCGGCAACGTGGCGAATTCGTTCAGCATTAGCGACGGAAGAACCGCCAAATTTCATAACTATCATACCTGTCTCCGTGCAAATATTTATTCAGTATTCAAAAGATTCGATGCATAAATATACTAAATACGGAAATTTTATACAATCCCTTACAGGGTCTTGTGAGTCGCCCCGTCTTGATGCTACTCTGATTGCATGAAATTAAGAGAATATGCACTGGTTATGTATAAAAATCAGCCGGCGCTGATCAAAACAGTAACGGCCGATAAATTCGATATAGACACTCCCTCCGGCACAAAAAAAGTCCGGGACAAGGACATAACACTCCTCCATGCGGGCCCTGTCGCAAATCTTTCAAAAGTCCAAAACTACCCCTTGCCCGAAGCAGATGTACGCGAAGCCCATACTTTTTTCGACGGAGACAATCCGTCCCTGCGCGACATTGCCGATCTTTTATGGGGCGATCTCCCGCCGGAAGCCTGGTGGTCTGTGTGGAAAACAGTCTCCGAATCCCCCTGGTTTATTGCGGAAAGCCCCGAATCGCCGATAACCCTCCGTCCCGAATCCCAAGCCCAGGCGATAATCGCCAAGGCACAGGCAAAAAAAGAAGAAGGAACCGAAAAAGACGCCTTCCTTGAACGGCTCGCCTCCTCGCTCAAAACCGGAACCGCATTCGACATTGCCTCGGACGGCAAGTACCTCCAGGAGGTGGAAGCGCTCGCACTTGGAAAAACTGACAAGTCACGCATTCTCAAAGAGTTGCAGGGCAAGGTTAAAACCGCCGAAACACCTGAAGCCGCACATGAAATTCTTTTGGCAACCGGCTACTGGAAACCCTCGTACAACCCCTGGCCATCCCGGCACGGACACACCATCAGATCCTCGCAGGTTCCCGTCGATCCTCCGACCGACAAAAAAGAACGGCTCGACCTGACGCACTACGAATCCTGGGCAATCGACAATGCCTGGAGCACTGATCCCGACGACGCAGTCTGCTTCGACGGTGAACGCCTCTGGATTCATGTAGCCGATCCTGCAGAGACAGTCGCACCAGACACCCCGGCCGACCGGGATGCACGATCGCGCGGAGCAACACTGTACATCCCCGAAGGTGCCGCCCGAATGCTCTGCGAGGAAACGCTCGATTATTACGCGCTCGGACTGTCGCCGGTTTCCCGCGCCTTGTCATTCAGCCTATTGCTCAATCCGAACGGTTCAATCGCCGATGTATCAATACACCGGACCAGAGTTCGGGTTTCCCGCCTTACCTACGCAGAAGCAGAACTGCGAAAGGATGAACCTGGTCTTGCTCCTCTTTTTGCAATAGCAGCTAACAATATTGAACGTCGAGCGAAAGCGGGTGCGATATCCATCGATCTCCCCGAGGTGCATCTACAGGTTTCGAAAGACGATCAGGGAAATCCGACTGTCTCCATCCAGCGTATAGAGCCAAGCCCGGCTGCCGACATGGTTCGGGAGATGATGCTTCTTGCCGGCGAAGGGGCTGCCCGCTTTGCCTTTAAAAATCGCATCCCTTTTCAGTACGTCAGCCAGGAGGCGCCGGATATTCCAGAACAGCTGCCCCCGGGACTCGCCGGCGAATACCGGAAGCGCAGGGGAATGCGCAGCCGGAAAGTCGGTACCGTGCCCGCGGATCATGCGGGACTCGGTCTTGGCATGTACAGCCAGGTCACCAGCCCGCTCAGGCGTTACGGAGATCTTGTTGCGCACCAGCAGCTGCATCTGTGGCTGGACGGCAAACCGCTCATGGATACCGACGACATGCTGCTCCGCATCGCCCAGGGCGACCTTGCAGCCCGTGAATGTACGCTGGCCGAAAGAGAAACAAACCTTCACTGGACGCTTGTCTATCTTGCCATGAATCCTTCCTGGACAGCAGAGGCCGTAGTGGTGGACCGCGCCGGAAATCAGGCTGTTGTATTCATCCCGGAATTAGCCCGGGAGGCAAAAATAACCCTTGGGAATTCTGTCGAGCTTGGCACGGTGATCACCGTACGAGCAGGCAATATTCATATTCCCACGCAAACGGTTACCTTTATTACGGACGCAGTATGAAGAAGGGAAGACCCTTTTTACCGGAAGAAGTAATTTTCGCACCAACGGCACAATGCAATCTGCACTGTGCGCATTGCTTTGTCGACCGTACGAGGGGAACCGGCACCCGGCGACTGAGTGCCGAAAATGCAATCAGGTTCCTGGAAAACTGTGCAGAAAGCGGCATTGAACGGGTCGGTTTTTCAGGCGGGGAACCCTTTCTTGCGCTTTCATTCCTGACCCCAGTTATCTCCAAAACAGTTGAACTGGATCTCCTGTTCGACCGGCTTATGACGAACGGCGTGTGGTGGAATACAGAAGAGGAATGCCGCACCGCGCTGGAAGCGGTCTACACGGCAGGCTTTGATGGACGAATCGGATTGAGCATAGACGCCTGGCATGCCCAGGATCCGGGCAAGCTCGCTTTCTTTATCCGTACAGCCTTTTCTGTTTTTGGACACACCGATCTGTTTGAAATTTCAACTGTTTCCGACCGTCAAGGGAACTGGCCGACAGAAATCCTACACGCTGCAGCACACGAACTCGGAGCGAAACTCATTCTGGATGGTACAATTCCGACAGCAATCATGACTGTTTCACACAGCCTGAAATCCTCGTCCGGAAGCAATCCGCTTCTCTCTGAATCAGATTTCACGATACCGGTAACCGCAATACGGTTTTCCGCTCCCCCCGGAGATGCTAATGCCTGGAATGCCGGTTCATGGTTTACAGACGACTGGTGCGAAGGCCCCGGTCATGTACTGTATGTACATGCGGACGAGAGCGTAGCCGTATGCTGCGGGTTTGCAAACGAACGGCCAGAACTGATAGTGGGGAGCATTTCAGATCCGGTTGAAACCCTTGTGTCCACCGCACAGGGGAATCCTCATATCACCGCCTGCTATGTCGAAGGATTATCGTCGGTCAGAAAAGTACTGGAAAAAAAGGGTGCTATATTCCCGGGGAAAACAGACGATATCTGTTTTTTTTGCGATTGGCTTTGCAATAACGGGCTCTCCGGAAACCGGACAAAACCGGTACGCTAACATCTCGTACCGCCCAACCTCGCTCAGCAGCAGGCACCCATATCGCCTGAACCACGTGCAATGCCTCGTTTAGAAGTGGAAAAAAAAAGCTGTCCAGCATCATACTGCCGGACAGCTTTGTATGTCCAGGAAAGATTTTTTAGGCTCTTCCCGGAGCACTACCGTGCATCTTACTCCGACTTGACGTCGTCGCAGATGCTGCGTTCGGTTTCCTTATCGAAGTACTTCGCCTTCTCCATCAGGGGTTCAAAATTTACGGAGTCACCAATCTGGAATATAATGTCGGGAGAAGTCCGTACAATAACCTGCTGCGTTTTGGTTGTCAGATACAGGTGTGTTTCGGCGCCAAGAGGCTCCTTTACACTTACCTTCATCTGCATATTGTTTTTGGACGACGGAGTCTTCAGATATGTCAGGTCTTCCGGTCGAATTCCAAAGAACACTTCCTTATCGATATAGTCCTTGAGGAGCTTCTGGTGTTCGGGAGTCGGAATGAGCTCGAACGAACCTTCGTCTGCTACCAGCTGTCCGCCTTTCAGAAGGATTTTCACGCTCAGGAAATTCATGGGCGGGGAACCAATGAATCCGGCAACGAACTTATTGATCGGGTGATTGTACAGATACAACGGTGAACCAATCTGCTGCACTTTTCCGTCTTTCATAACAACGATCTTGTCGCCCATGGTCATAGCCTCGACCTGGTCATGGGTTACGTAAATCATGGTTGCTTTCAGGCGATTGTGAAGATCGGAAATCTCGGCACGCATCTGGACGCGGAGCTTTGCATCGAGGTTCGAAAGGGGCTCGTCAAAAAGGAATACCTTGGGATTGCGGACAATGGCACGGCCTACGGCAACACGCTGGCGCTGACCCCCAGAAAGTGCCTTCGGCTTGCGGTCAAGCAGTTTTTCAATATCAAGGATGCGGGCAGCTTCGTTGACGCGGCGCTCGATTTCCTTTTTGTCGGTCTTGCGGATCTTGAGTCCGAAAGCCATGTTATCATATACAGTCATGTGGGGATACAGCGCATAGTTCTGGAATACCATTGCAATGTTGCGGTCTTTCGGCGGAACATCGTTCATCCGTTCGCCGTCGATAAAGAGATCCCCTTCGGAAATTTCTTCAAGTCCGGCAACCATGCGGAGCGTAGTGGACTTTCCGCATCCGGAAGGTCCGACGAATACGACGAATTCCTGATCGTCGACCACAATGTTGGCATTATCTACGGCGCGTACATTACCATCGTACACTTTACCGATGCCCTTGAGTTCTACCTTTGCCATTTAAGGCCTCCTGAGATTATCTTATTAGTATCATTTTATTGTTGAATCACCAATATGTCAAACAAAATATGTTGAAATTTGCATAAAGAGCGGATCAAGCACAACAAAGAGGATCATGCAAAGCATTCCCGGCAGATAGTTCGCAGTTTTTATTGTGCGCAAGCCCAAGAGGTTTACTGATATCATTATAACCAGAGCTCCACCGATGCCGGTCAGTTCGCTTATCATTTGCTCAGACACCCATGGATTAAGAAAACCGGAAAGCAGCGTCAAACAGCCCTGATATACCAGAATGGATACAGCGGAAAAAGCAGTCCCGATGCCCATTGTCGAGGCAAACACAATGGCCATAAAACCGTCCAGGGTCGATTTTGTCAATAAAATAGTATAATCGCCAGAAGTCCCGGCCTTGAAGGATCCCACGATCGCCATTGCGCCGACGCAGAAAAGAACGGATGAATTGAGAAACGCATACGCAAAGCGGGAACTGCCGCCGGAGTCCCCGTCTTCTGCATCCAGAGCCGGCCTACCGAATTTTTTCTCCAGAATCCGTCCAAAACCGAGAATTGCGCCGTCGATATTCATCCACGAGCCGACCAGTCCGCCGACAATCAGCGATAGAGCAAGGTAAATGATGTTTACTGCCTCGAACGCCATTTGCATGCCGATCACGAGTGTTACAACTCCGGCTGCCGTAGTAATGACGTTTGAAAGCTCCGAGGTAACCTTGCGAGAAAAAAAAATACCGGCACAGGAGCCGGCAATGATAGCAAGACAGTTTACTATTGTTCCGAACATACTGGGAGCATTTTACTTCCCGGTAAACGGGGTGTCAATTGAACGAACTGCAAAAATGTTCCGGAATATCGAAAAAGCGACAAGGCCGATAAAGGGGAACATGCAGAACACAAGAAAAAGCGGCCGGTATCCGAGTGTGTCAATGACGAAACCTCCAAGAATATTTCCTATTACAGAAGCAACTCCGACCGACACAGAGGAATACAGGGTTAAAGCTACGGCCATCAAACGCTTGGGCGCTCGTTCGCAGGCAAATACAACAGCCGCAGGATGAAACAGGCCGTAACAGACTGAATGGAATAGTTGCCCGGCGACTGCGCCTGCAAAATTGGGAAACACCGCATAGACCAAATTCCGTGTAAGGATAGCAAGAAGGGAAAGTACAAGGATCTTTTGAGTTCCCATCTTTCGAATAAAATACCCGGAGAGAAACATAAAAGGCACTTCTGCAGCCGCGGAAAGAGCCCAGAGTCCTGCATACGAATCCAGCTTCAGGTATTCCTGTACATATAAGGAGAAAAAGCGCTGGGACGGAGTCAGACCGAGAAAACCAAGAAAGATTAGGGCTATGCCGCCCCAGAATGATGACGGAAATTCACGCAGTTTTCGTAAGCCGCGGTGTGGAGACCGGGCAGCGGAAAACGATCCTGTCGAATCGGCCGGGCCATTGGCCGGGGCATCTGCCGAGAGAGTCGAACCAGCAACAGCTGTAACCGGGGCGGATGGGGATATCACGTCGGGTTCATGATCCGGCGGAAAACGCTGCAGCAAACCGGGAACCAGCAGCACCGAAAGCGTGAATGCTACAGAGGGAATACCGATCCATAGTGCTATAGAGACGGGAGAAGACGAATCGACCAGGGGAACAATCTGAAGCAGCAGCGTAATGCAGACGAAGCCGATACTCCCCATAACCCGTACCTTACCGTAATCCGAGCTGTCCGGCCCGAGCATACGGGAAGAAAGAGCGTCGGCAACGGGAACGATTCCCTTGTAGCCTATGGCAAACAGAGCCAACATCAGGGCGGTAATGATAAACGAACGCGAAATGGCAAGCAGCGGCAGGACAGCGACCATAAGAAGTCCGAGAGCTACCATGACACTACCATAAGACCCGCGCTTGTCCACGCGGGCACTGATCAGTATCGGGAATAGAAGCCCCGAAGCCTCGAAAATTCCCTGAAGTATTCCGATCATGGTTGCCGAATAGCCCAGACCGGATAACAGAAGCGGTAGATAGACATTTACCACACCATACACTGCGAAAAGCAGAAAAAACGGGATACCCATTATCATATACTAAATTTCCACCCCGAGGAATTTCTTGACCAGCACGCCGACGACAAACGACAAAAGCGTTACACCGAGACTGACAACGAACATTTCCAGAAAATGACGTCGGAACGGAAGGTCCTTTGCAGTGCATAGATAATAATTGAAGCCCAAGATAATGAGCACAACAATTATCAGCGTGATACCAAGCGCAAGCAGGAAATTTGTCGTTAAAAAGAAAGGAAGCACAAGCAGTGCGACCGTCAGTATATACGCAATACCCGTATAGAGAGCAGATTTTACAGGGGATACCGAACCGTCGCCTTCCGAACGCTGCGACAGATATTCGGAGGATGCCATAGAAAATGCAGCCGATATTCCGGTGATAAGACCGGTCATGGCGATCAACCTGGTGTTCTGGAACGCAAAGGTAAACCCTGCGAGCGCTCCGGTCAGTTCTACCAGAGCGTCGTTCAGTCCAAGCACCACAGACCCGGCATACTTCAAACGCTCTTCGTCGATCATTGCGATAAGCGCATCCTCGTGGGCGCTTTCTTCGTCGATAACTGCTTGAATTTCAGGAAAATCGGATAGGACCGCCTTGTAACCTTCCTGCCCTTCTGATTCGCCAAGTTCCAGCCGCTTGATGGCGAAGGTGATACCAAGGATCTTCGCGGTAAGCGTAAAAAGAAGTACTTTGAGCCGCGAAGGCTTCAACTTTTTTCCGGTTAAAGCCTCCCAGCGGGCTGCATGCTTTGCTTCTTCGGCGGCAATTGATCGAATGATCTGCGCATTCGGATCATCGCCAAGCATATCGGCTATAGTGGTGTAAATGGCATTGCTGTCAACTTCATCTTGCTGAAAGGTAAGAAAGGTAGCCCGCAGTTCCGGCGACAAGACAGTTTCTGGCATCTGTTACTCCTGTTAAAGACAGCGTAACGAAAGCACCCGAAGCATGCAAGTACCGGAAGCGGGTTTACCCACCGCAACGCACTGCTCAAATCAGAACACTGCTAATGCCTCTGTTTCTGATTCAATTGTTTCGGACACAGAGGCAGCATCTGCTGCTAGCTGAACAATCCCGACATCTTCCGCCGCGACGGTAACATCATCCTGATTGCCGGAGTCCGGACGATTCTTGAATTGAGGTTTGAACTCGACATGTTCGGCCACAACCTTGATTTTGCTGTAATTCTTCCCGTCGGATCCTGTCCATCGATCCTGCTTGAGTCTTCCGACAACACGAATTCCTCTCCCCTTGCCGCAGTTCTTGCTGCATGATTCCGCCAGCTTCGACCATGTTTCGACCTCGAAAAACGACGTCTCCTGTTCCATTTCGTCATCTTGGCGATAAAACCGATTAGACGCAAGAGAAAACGTACACACAAGACTCCCGCGGGGAGTTTCTCGTATAACAGGATCGCGGACCACATTACCTTCGATAAGAATCGAGTTCAGAGAGTTCATAAGTTCCTCCATAATTTGAATGAGGGGGCCCGCTCCGGAGGCGCCAATCCGTATACGGTAACCGCCGACATGCAAGTTATGGATAAAAACTCAAGATTTGCCCGAAAAAAAGGAGAACTTTATTAAAATTCATGCGAAATAAAAAACCATGAAGAGCCGCTGAGCACTTCACGGTAGTTTCTGGATACACAGGGGAAACCGTCGACCGGGGCATGTATCTCGGTTTATCGAGATGTGCCCGGTTCTTTTTTCCTGTACCCGCACACAAAATCGTCCAGAGCAGCGATCTGCTCGCGAACCCGCTCGGGATTCGGTCCGCCTGGAATATTCCTCGCGTTCACGCAGGAGCGCGCCGAAAGCTTTTCGTAAATATCATCACCGATAAGCGGAGAATGCGCAGAAAACCGGTCAAAGGGAAGATCGACCATATCGGAGATTCCGGAATCGATGCATTCGCGCACAACGCCCGCTGCGACCGCATGCGCAGTGCGGAACGGCATTCCCTTGCACACCAGATAGTCGGCAAGATCTGTTGCGTTCGCATGTCCGCCCGAACATGCCTGTTCCATCCGCTCAGTGTTCCATCGGGCGGTGCCGATCATGTGCGTAAATATGCGCACGCAGGAAAAAGCCGTATCGTAGGCGTCGAACAGGCTTTCCTTGTCGCCCTGCATATCGCGGTTATACGACAGGGGGAGAGCCTTCATCAGCGTGAAAAGAGCCACCATATCGCCGTACACCTTGCCGGTGCGGCCCCGGATCAGTTCGGCGAAGTCGGGATTCTTCTTCTGCGGCATAATCGACGATCCGGTCGACCATTTCTCGGACAGATCAATGAACTTGAATTCTTCGGTAGCCCAGATGATCACTTCCTCGCATAAGCGGGAAAGATGCGTCATCAGAATCGAAAGATCGGAAACCAGTTCCAGGCAGTAATCGCGGTCAGCAACGGTATCGAGCGAGTTCGCCGTAATGCCGGAAAAACCAAGCTCCTCGGCAACCAGATGGCGGTCAAGGGGTAGCCCGCTTCCGGCCAGCGCGCCGGATCCCAGAGGCATACGGTCGATCCGCCGGAGGGCATCACCGAGCCGCTCGACGTCACGTACCAG
>SHOL01000080.1 GCA_004294945.1 Treponema sp. | reverse complement strand
GGCTCTTCAGAAGGAGGCCCTGCAAAGGGTTACCGAAAAAAACGGAGAAGGCGAGGCTGCGCAAAGCGACTTTCCAGAATGGCTCCATTTTTCATGCGGCCTGTGGCCGGATGCCTCTGTCATTGCCGACCGCGAAAACGCAATGAAAATCCTGGAGCGCGACGCAGCTTCGATGCTCGATCACGCATACTCGAATGCGGGACCCAAGCGTGCGTACGCCGCCCTTGGCGAGTGCGGCCTGGACCGCTACTGGAACGGCCCTGATTCCCCCGGGCGGAAAAACAGTTCCGCGGAGAATGCAGATGACGGACCCGGCACCGACGACCTTTCGGGCGAGGAAGCGCTCTTTGAAATGCAGCTTGAAGTTTCGCGCAAGCTTGATCTTCCGGTTGTGGTACACTCCCGCGACGCGTTCGAGCAGACGCTGGGCTGCATAAAAAATATGGACTACGACCGTGGGGTGATTCACTGTTTTGCGTACGGGATTGCCGAAGCTCGCGCGTTTTTGGACCGGGGGTGGCACATTTCGTTTCCGGGGAATATTACCTGGGCAAAAAAGGCAGCCGACCGTGAACGGATTGCGGCGCTGCTGCGCTATGTGCCCACAGACCGGCTTTTGCTGGAGACCGACGCGCCCTACCTTGCGCCCGCTCCGCATCGGGGCGCGGTGAATACGCCGCTTTTAATCCGGCATACGTTCGAGCGCGCGGCTGAATGTCTCGGGTTGGGTGTGAACGAGCTTACGCTGCTGGTGGAGACAAACGCAAAAGAACTGTTTGCGCTGAAGGTGGAGGAAGAGGGGGCACAGGTGGCCGGGAGCTGACGCGTCAACTTTCTGCTGACGCGTCAACTTTTTGCTGACGGGTCAGTTTTTTGCTGATCGGGCGGGGCTGTCTTTTTTCTCGAGTTCGGAAATAAAGAACTCGTAGGCGGCAATGGTCGCGGACAGTCCGAGTTCGAACACTTGGCCGCGGCCGTCCCAGTTGTTGCCCTGGAATATGTACAGGTTTTTCAGCGTGCCTTTCAGCTGGTCAAGGGTGCAGTAAGGATCGTTTGCGCACCGGCGCTCGAGCCCCCGCACTTCGGTTTCGAATGCGTCTTTGTACGCGTCGTCCATCCATCCGGTTGTTTCACTCATCTGGACTGAATATAGTAGTTTTTTTGAATGCCTTCAAGTATATTGGAAGTATGAAAGAGTCGATCAGTGTGAACGAAGAGGCCTACGCAGAACTGTGCGAAGCACTCGCAATAGCCGCCGACCCTGAATTGATAGGCGAATTTCTTGTGTGTCTTTTAACGCCGAAAGAGCTCGCCGAGGTGTCGTCCCGATGGGCTCTGGTGCGCGAGATCAGCAAGGGAACTACGCAGCGCGAGGTTGCGCGGACAATGGGGTTGAGCCTGTGCAAGATTACCCGCGGAGCGCGCGAGTTGAAAAAAGAAAATTCTCCGTTCAAGCGGATGATAGATGTGTATCTGGCAGCAAAGCCGGAAGTGTAAAAGAGCGTTTGCGATTTCAACGGGAACCCTGAGCTTTCTCGGGTGATCGCCGGTGCGCGCTGACTTCCGGTGTTCTGTGTTACCGGGCGCGCGGTCAGCGCGCACCGGCAGCCAGTCGCCCGGTTTCTGCAGGTTAGCCGGTGTTCTGTGTTGCCGGGCGCGCGGTCAGCGCGCACCGGCAGTCTTCTGTTCGGATTCCCTGTCCGGCGGCTTATTTCAGCAATGCCGCTATTTCTTTTCTTCCCCAGCGCATCGCAATGTCGTAGGCTGTTTCGCCGGCGATATTCCGGTCGGTTCGGTCCACTTTCGGATACATCAGCAGTTTTTTCACTGATTCAGCGTCGCCCATACGCGCAGCGTAATGGAGCAGTCCGTCGCCGATAGTGTCGGATGTATCGCCTGCGTATTCGGCAAGAAGCGGCAGGAATTCGGTTTTTTTGGTCAGCGCAACGATTACCGGATTTTCGCCCATATTGTCGGTAGCATAGGGATCTGCGCCCGATGTGAGCAGGATGCGTACCGGTCCTTCCTGTCCTTCCCGGATAGACTGCAAGAGAGCTGTCGTTCCGGTCCGGTTCCGGTTGTTTACCGGGAATCCTGCCTTGATCAAATCCTGAAAAATGTTTTCGTTCGAGTGTTCCGTAACCGCAATATGAAGCGGTGTGTTTCCGTCCGAATCGACGATATTCGTGTTTGTACCAATAACCGCAAGTACTGCTTCGGCCGACTTCCGGAATGCGAGCGAAAGGGGTGTACGGCCGAAGGTGTCGCGGGCCATCGGATTTCCTCCGGCGTTCCGGATAAGTATGGCGATTTCGGGCGTCGATTTTTCGACAGCTTCGTGATACGCGTTCCGCCCGTACATGTCCTGCATAACCGGAGACGCACCATTGTCCAGAAGGATTTTTACCACGTCTGTCTGGTTAGCCTGTATGGCATCTGTCAGCGGTGTTTTACCGGTTTCATCGGCTGCATTGATGTCGGCCTTCGAGAGTACCAGCGATTTGACAAAGGGGATGTTTCCGGTCCGGGCCGCTTCATGGAGCGCTGTTTTTCCGGCGAGGTTTCGGGCGTTGATCAGCCGGCGCGAATTTGTCGCAGAATCGGTTGCGAGCAGAACCTCTGCCGCGCGCGAGGCCGCCCAGCGGATGCAGGCATGCAGGGTACTGTTACCAAGGAAATCTCTTGCGTTGATATCTGCCTTTTTTTCTGCGCTGCCGGAGATCATCGCGCGTATCGTTTCGCCCGAGTCTGCCTTGACTGCGTTAAACAGAGGGGTTTCGCCGTTTGCGTTGCGGGCGTTTATATCCCCGCCTTTTTCTACGATAAAAGCGACCACCTGGGTAAGTTGCCACTCGGCTGCAAGGTGGAGCGGAGTGTTTCCCGCACCGTCGGCCGATTTGATTACATTCGAATTCAGTACCCAGTCCTGTCGGCCTCCCATGCGGGTCAGCGCGTCTTTCAGTGCCGATTCTCCCGATACGTTGGGCGTGAAAACGTCGGCTCCGTATACCAACAGTATTTCACCGGATGCACGGTCGTTGTTGCGGACCGCTATGTGGATGGGCGAATCGCCGTTCTTGTCGCGGGCGTTCACATCGGCTTTTATCGAAATAAGATAATTGAGGACTTCAGGATCGGCCTTTCCCATGACGGCGATATGCAGGGGTGTTCTGCCCTGCGAGTCGCGTGTCTGCACGTTCGAAGGAAGGATAACCGACTGTATCATTTCGATTCCCGACGAAATAGCCTTGGAAAGAGCAGTATTACCGTCGATGTCTTCGGCATGAATGTCCGCGCCGAGGCGGACGAAGAGATTCGCCTGTGCAAGTTGTTTCCGCTCGATCGCGAGCGACAGCGGCGTTACTCCGCGCTTGTTGCGTTCATTCGTGTCGCCGCCAGAGCTGATCAGGGCTTCGATAATATCGTCGCTCATGCCGAGCCGTGCGGCAATGTGGAGCGGAGTTTCGCCGTAGTTGTCCTTCTGGTTCGGGTCTGCACCCGCGGCAAGCAGTTTTGCGAATATGGCGGAACGCGTTGCCAGGGGCATAACCAGATGCAGCGGAGTATTTCCCGAAGCATCCTTCGGATCAGGATCGGCGCCGGCCTTGAGCAGGAGTTCGGTGCAATCGATCATGCCGTTTCGTACTGCTTCATGAATTGGTGTGGAGCTGGCAACGTCCTTGACGTTCACCGGTACGTTTTTGGACAGCAAATAGCTGACGTAGCCGGAATGTCCTTTTTCCGAGGCGATATGGAGCGGCGTTCGTCCTTCCTCGAATCTCATGCCCGGATTGCGTTTGAGCACTGAGGTTTCAAAATAGGTAAAATCGCCGCGAAGCGGTTCAGCACCGGCAAGGAGCAGGGCTGCCGCGATAGAGGCGCTTGCGCTTTCGGTGGGTTTTTTATACACAATAGCCAATGCAGTGTCTCCGGCGGCGTCGAGCACAGACGTATCACCTCCGGAAGCAAGAATCTTTTCGGTCGCGGCGGGATCGAGCCTGTCTGCTGCCTGGTGCAGAAGAGTTCTGCCGTCTCCGTCCTGCTGGAGTACCGTTTTTGGTGTGATAATGGCATTGAGTCCGTCTGCACCCTTTCGTCGGGCCAGTTCGGCAACGGTGACGCCGACCGAATTGCGCGCGAAAATGTTGGAACCGGCATCGGCAAGCACTTTTACCGAAGCAAAACAGTCCGCGGCGATGGACGCCGACAAGGGCGTGTCACCGGATTTGTCCCGAATATCCTGGTCGGCACCGAGAGAGATCAGGAATTGCACCATTTCTGCGTCGTTTTTCAGTGCGGCAATATGCAACAGGCTTTGGCCCTGCGCATTTTTTTGGTTGATCTGGTCGGAATTCGAAAACCGCTGTTTTACTTCCGACATCTTGCCGGCCGAAATTAAATCCATCAGCGTCTCTTCGGCAACCTGCTGCTTTGGTGCCGGAGCCGGCGCAGTCGCGCAGGATGCCGTCACCAGCGTTGCAAGCAGTACGCCGGTCGCCACAACTGCCGTCGCGGTAAACCCGGCAAACCCGGCAGACCTGTGGCGCCCGGTACGATTCGTTCCATTACCGGTATATAAAACAGTGCGTGTTTTGTGCAATACAGTCAAAAGCATGGAATACCCCCTCTTCTAGTTTCGGCCGATACCGCGTAAGCGTAAACAAAAACGTTGGAAATTCTGAGGTATGATGCTACAATTCTGGACAATGAACAATCCGGCATATCCGTTTATTGAAAACCTGGATGAAGTGCTCGAACGGCTGGGCGGAAACAAAGCGCTGCTTATGAAGTTGCTGGGCAAATTTGGTACTGCGTATAGGGAATCCGGCGCAGAACTTATCAGACTGCTCCGGGAGGGACAGCGCGAAGAAGCGTACCGTCTGGTACATTCGATCAAGGGCGTATCCTCGAATCTTGGAATCGGCGCGCTGTATCGCAGTGCGATCGAACTGGAACAAAAGATGAAGTCCGGCGCATACGATCCACTGCTTCCGGAAACAGTGGCTTTTTGCGCCGAACTCGATGTCACATTGAAATATCTGTGAGCCGCCCCATAACGCCTTTCTCTCAGGAATTTCCGGTTTTTGAAAGAGCTTCTTCGGGCTTAAATTCCAGAATAATCTTTTCGATCTCTTCTGCCGTTGCCGCACCGAGAATCTTCTCGTAGATTGTGTTGTTTTTTAGAACCGCGCTTATCGCCGCAAGGAACTGTACGTGCGGGCCGGATTGTTTTTTTGGAGAAACAACCAGGATAAAGAGCTTGGACGGCAAATTGTCGAGCGAATCAAAATCCACACCGTCTTTCTTTACGCCGATAGCAATAGACATGGATTCGATACCCTCGGTTTTTCCGTGGGGCAGCGCAATTCCGTGCTGCATACCGGTACTCATACTCTTTTCGCGGCTTCGCACGTCATCCAGCACCTGCGCCTTGTCGGTAACGGTTCCCGCCGAATCGAGCAGATCAACCAGTTCTGCGAGAATCTCGTCCTTTGTTGTTCCCTTGAGGTCGGTCGAAATCGCACGGGCTGTAATCAGCCTGAGTATGCTGGTATTCGCACGCGCGTCGTGATCGGCGATTTCCTTTTTGAGCGAAATCGGGTCCGAAGATTTTTTCAGCTTTTCGATCGCATCGTTGAGCTTGACAATGACTTCATACATCGAGGTTTTTACAAACGCAACGTCTTCCGGCGCCGTCTCGATCGTCACCTTGTGTTCTTCCTCGGTGATCGACAGCGCAATGTCCCCGAGCCGTGCCTGCGAAAGACCGTCGTCGATGTTCATCATCTGGACGTAAAAGCCTTCCGCTTTCAAATCCTTGAGCAGTGTGTCGATAACAAGGTCGGCAATTTCGTCGGAGGGGAAATCCCAGTTGATGGTGACCATATCGTCGCTCTTGTTTTCCTTGCGGGTTCCCCGTCCGGGAATCCTGAGGCTTGCGCTCAAAAGCGGCGGGGCAACCAGCGTGGTAATCAAGGTCATCATAATCGCAACGCCGAACATTTGCTGATTCAGGATGCCCGCCGAAATTCCAATGCCGGCAATAATGAGTGCCACCTCTCCGCGCGGAATCATGCCCAGTCCGATACGGAGCGCGCCTTTGGGATTAAAACCGAGCGCAAGGGACGGAATCCCGCAGCCCACCACCTTGGAGAGGATCGCAACAACGGTATAAATCAGGCCGAAAACCATAACATCAACAGAGAGCAGTTCTCCGACATTAACCATCATACCCATGACGGCGAAAAAAATCGGCACGAAAAACTCGTACAGGCCGTGGATGCGTTCCTGAATAACGGCGGCAATGTCCGTCTTCGAAAGCGAAAGGCCGGTAACGTACGCGCCGATAATCATCGCGAGCCCCTGCTTTTCGAACACGCCGGCCAGCAAGAGCGCAATACCGAGCGCGCAGATGGAAAAGTCAAACGAATGTTTAAAAAACTTCAGAAAGGCGGCAATTCTTTTTGAGAAAATCAGCCCGAGCGCAGTGAATCCCAGCCAGATACCGAACGCCTTTCCGGCGATGCCTCCAATCACTGCAGGGGAGATCGTCCCTCCGACTCCCGAGCCGGTCAGCACAGACACGATACCCAATACCACCGCGAGACAGATGATTCCGAGCACGTCGTCAAAGACAGCGGCTGCCAAAATGGTGACGCCTTCGGGCGAGTCCATCTTCTTCTGGTCCGAAAGGATGCGCGCAGTAATACCGACCGAGGTAGCGGTCGAGAGTATGCCCAAAAAGAGGCAGCGAGGGTCCATAAAGCCGGTGTGCAGCAGCAGCATGCCCACTGCGTCGCCAAGACCGAAGGCGAATACGACCCCGCCGATGCCGACAATGCCGCCCGCTACCGAATAGCGTAGGAACAGGCCAAGGTCGGTTTCAAGGCCCGATGCAAAGAGCAGAATAATGGAGGCAACGGTTGCGAAACTGTAGAGTTCCGGGCTTACCGCGAGCGTTCCGGAGTTCAGGGGAAAAATTCCTCCGGGAAAGCCGGGAAGGGCAATGCCTCCGAGCGCGTACGGACCGATGAGTACACCGGCGAGCAGTTCTCCGAGTACGGACGGGATGCCGATTTTTTTTACCAGCATTCCTCCGATTCTGACTGCGAAAATAATGATACCGATTTGCAGAACGAGTTCCGACATAACCTCTGTTATTTCTTTCTCTTCTGCGGCAAAGATGGCGCCTGCACTGAACAGCAGTAACGTCAAGATGGCCAGAACAAGCTTAGCGTTGCGTTTCATGGAATGCCTCTTGAGTGCGTGAATTAAACAGCGCGAATACTGACATGTTATACGATATTTTGCAATACTCGCGGTTGTTACTGTTTGTTACCCTCAGGAAGCATTTCTTTGCATTACCAGACGATAAGGTTCCCGCCGTAGGTGAGCCCGCCGCCGAAACCGACCGTCATGATCAGGTCGCCCTTTGTAAGGCCTCCTGAGCGGGCACACTCGTCGAGCGCAACCGGTATCGTGGCGTTGGAGGTGTTCGCATACTGGGCAATATTCAGATAAAATTTGCTCTCTTCGATTCCCAGACGTTTTGCTGCCGCCTGAATAATCCGTTCGTTCGCCTGATGCGGGATAATTTTTGCTACCTGGTCTATGGAAATTCCGTCAGCGTCCAGGAGCTCGCGGATCATATCGGTGAACGCCTTGACTGCGAAGGTATACACCGCCCGTCCGTTCATGTACAGGTATCCGGTTTTGTCTACAATCTCGCCTTTTTTGAAAGGATTGCGGGTTCCGCCGCGTGTACACATAAGCTCGTTTGCGCCGGATCCCTCCGCGTGCAAAATCGACTGCACAAGCCCCCGGCGTTCCGGACCAGCAGACGGTGCGTCCGTCCGTTCCAGAATCACTGCCCCGGCGGCGTCTCCGAACAGGACGCAGGTACCGCGATCCGACCAGTCGGTGATGCGCGTAAGTACGTCTGCTCCGACAACCAGTGCGCGCTTTCGGCTGCCGGTCTGAATCATTGCGGCAGCTGCATCTAGTGCATAGACAAAGCCGGTGCAAGCTGCGATCAGGTCAAAAGCCGGAGTTGATTTTAAACCGAGTTTGTCCTGTACCACGCAGGCAACAGACGGAAAGCCGACAAAGTCGGGGCTTGAGGTGCAGACTACGATCAAGTCAAGGGTTTCGGCCGCTTCGAGAGGATTTTCCGGCGAAAGCTGTCTTAACGCTTCAACAGCAGCATTGTAGGCAAGATCGCTGGTGGCCTGGTCGTCGGCGGCAACGTGCCTGGCGCCGATACCGGTGTGGGAGCGGATCCATTCATCGTTGGTATCGATTACCCACGACAGTTCATCGTTCGTCACCCGTTTCTCCGGTACATAGTGTCCTGTCGCGATTATTTCTATAGCCATACTGTCTCCTGCAATTTTATTGTCACTTTTTGCAACGTTTTTTTGACACCCCGTGTCTCATAAGAGTTGCACAATTAATAGCACATTTGCGAATAATGTCAATATGTCATATTGACAAAATACGGAAAAGTGTCAGAATAATGTCAGAGGGGATGAAATATGAAAAAAGGAATGGTGGAAATCGATACGGAACGGTGCAAGGGCTGCTTTTTGTGCGTCCGCGCCTGCCCGTTCGGAGTGTTGGCGGAGGATGAAAAGACCAATGCTTCCGGATCTTCAGTTGTCAGGATCGACCGCGGGGACGCGTGCACCGCATGTGCGTCTTGCTATCAGGTCTGCCCCGATTCCGCGATCACGGTATTCCGGTGCGAAGGAGCGCAGGTATGAGCGTACAATCAGATAAAAGATTGATGAAAGGAAACGAAGCAATCGCCGAAGCTGCAATTCGTGCAGGCTGCGCTGCGTACTTCGGATACCCGATAACGCCGCAGAATGAACTGATTGCCTGGATGGCCGACCGCATGCCGGAGCTCGGCCGGGTATTCATTCAGGCAGAAAGCGAAATTTCTGCGGTAAATATGGTGTATGGCGCCGCTTCAACCGGAGCAAGAGCAATGACCAGCTCCTCAAGCCCAGGCATCAGCCTGAAACAGGAAGGGATTTCGTACGCAGCCGGCGCTGATATTCCTTTTGTATATGTGAACATGGTACGGGGCGGACCGGGGCTCGGTTCGATAGCGCCGGCCCAGAGCGACTATATCCAGTCGACTCGGGGGGGCGGTCATGGAGACTACCGGGTGATCGTTCTTGCGCCGAACAGCGTTCAGGAAGCGGCAGATCTGACGTACTGTGCATTCGATCTGGCGGAAAAATGGCGCATGCCGGTTCTGATTCTCGGTGACGGTGTAATCGGTCAGATGATGGAAGGTGTCGAGCTTCCTCCAATGCGCGATCCCGATTCGCTTCCCGCCGCGTCGGATTGGGCTGTAGGAAAAATGAGCAGCACGTCCGGCGGTTCGACAAGCCCGAATACCAGTGCCGGCATCCGTTCTGCGCGACACATTACCTCCCTTGAACTTGTTCCCGAAATACTGGAAGAAAAAATACGTTCGCGGTTTCAGCGGTATTCGCATGTCGAGCGCGAAGAAACCCGGTACGAAGAAACGTTCTGTGACGATGCGGAGCTCATAGTGGTGGCATACGGAACAAGCGCGCGGGTTGCCCTGGGCGCGGTCCGCCTGGCTCGGGACGCAGGGCTGAAAGCAGGACTTTTGCGCCCGATAACGCTCTGGCCTTTTCCGTCGGCTGCGCTTTCGGCTGCGGCCGATCGCGGCTCTTCTTTTTTGTCTGTCGAAATGAGCATGGGGCAGATGCGCGACGATATCAGGCTTTCTGTAAAGGATCGGGTCCCGGTGGATTTGCTTTCCCATGCAGGCGGTGTAGTTCCGTCCGAAGAAGAAGTATTTGAACGCATTCACGCGATTCTGGGAGGAAAGGAATGAAAAAAATTGCAGGGCACCCGGAGAGCCTCGTGCCGGTTCAGACAAAGTACTGCGCGGGCTGCGGGCACGGCGTAATATCCAGAATACTGTGCGAACTCATCGATGAAATGGGTTTGCGGACAAAATCTATCGTGACGAATCCTGTGGGCTGCGCAATCTGGGCAGACCTCTATTTCGATTTCGATTCTGTTCAGCCGCCTCACGGGCGAACGCCGGCAGCCGCGACCGGTATAAAACGAATGCTTCCGGATCATTTGGTGATCTGTTATCAGGGGGACGGCGATCTTGCCGCCATCGGTACTGCAGAAATCATTCATGCGGCGAACCGCGGGGAAAAATTTACAACAATCTTTGTCAACAACGCAATCTACGGCATGACCGGCGGGCAAATGGCTCCAACCACTCTGGTCGGACAGAAGGCAGCAACTGCACCGCGGGGGCGCGACCCGGACGGGGCGGGGATGGGCTACCCGATACGGGTGCTCGAAATGCTTGCCACCCTTGGCGGAACACGGTATCTCGCCCGCGGTTCGGTTGACACCGCCTCCAATGTGCGCAAGCTGAAGGGATTTATACAAACCGCGCTGGAAGCCCAGATGGCCGGTATCGGCTTTAGTATGGTAGAAATTCTTTCTCCCTGCCCGACCAACTGGGGCATGGACCCGGTACAGGCTGTCGACTGGCTTGCCGAAAAAATGATCCCGTATTATCCGCTTGGAGAAATTAAGAACGAACTTCCGCACAAAGGAGCGCACGCATGATCGAAAAGACTGTGTTTTACGGTTTTGGCGGGCAGGGAATCATATCCCTCGGCCAAATATGGGCGTACTGCGGCATGAAAGAAGGC
>SHOL01000079.1 GCA_004294945.1 Treponema sp. | reverse complement strand
GCTCTGGTTTTCCGGCGAGAAAATAATTGCAGGCAGATTAAAACTGACCGGCAGCAGATACTGATGTCCCTGAATATTGCCCAGATCGAGCAGCGGCCGGTAGAACAGTTTTGCGCTGATGCTCAGCTCGTTAAATAGATAGTCGACGGGGATCAGCTTTGTCCGCGATCTTTCGCCTTTGAGCCATGGTCCAATAACGATGTCGGGCATGCTTTTTGCTGCGATCAGTGCTTCGGCCGGATTCTGCCGGTATTCGATTACAACCCGGTGGGTGTTTTGAGAGGCGTTGAACAGTTCCGCATACGTAATGAACTCGGGCTTATCGGTCCAAATTCTGGTTATTCCTGCTGACCGGTTTGAAACTGCCAGCAGTAAAACGGAAGCTGCCATAAGGACAACCGCCACAGATGCACTAATGATCAGTAATCGCTTTCGGGAGAGCATTCCTGTACTGTAGGGACTGCGTCGTTGGTTGTCAATCCCGATTCGGATAGGTATACTGTACACATGCTAATAAAAGATGACGTCATTTCGGGGGTTCTTGCCAGACTTGCCGATCACTATAATACCAATCTTTCGACGCGGTTCATTCGCCCGTTAACGCTGCCAGTATTTACCGATGACGAGATGGCACAGAAAATCGCCGCATTGACCGAACTGACCGAGACGTACATTGCTCAGGGGGTATATCTTGATGACTTGTACGCGCAGATTCTGGCGATGGCCAGATATGTGTATCTGGTCAGAAAAGACATTATTCCCAATCTGAGGAATAATGCGGGGAATGTCGGACCGAACGATGCGAACAAGGTGTTCAGGGATATGGCTATGAGCAATCTTGCAGCAAATATTTCCGTTCTTGCTGATCTTGTATATGAACTGTATGAGCGAGCGGTTCGCGTTGACGAGCTTCAAAACGCGAAAAAAAGACCGGTGTATCGTGATTATCCGGGAGTAAACGAGCTCTCGCGGTATCTGGGCAAACAATAGTGACACGACGCCGGTAACACGCCAGCGCGCCGGTAAATGAAAAACCCTCCGAGCATGCGCTGCGGAGGGTTTTTTGTGTTGAAATGGCTGGATTGCCTTGTCAGCCTGCCATTTCTTCGGCGACGCGGAATATGGTTTCGAACAGAGATTCTATCTTTTCTGTGTCTACCGACGAGAACGCCACCCTGATGTGATCTTCATCGATTGCGATGGTTCCGATTCCATGGTCGTACAGCAGTTTGACCCGCAGCGCTTCGGCCTTGACGCCCGTACATTTCATGCTCATGAAGTAACCGGAGTTAAACGGGAGTGCCTGCAGCACCCGGTGTCCTTCATGAGAGTCGATAAAAGCCCGTACTACCCGGTAGCGCTGTTCGAGCAGTTTCCGGAATTCTTCTTTTTCTGTCTCTGTTCGCGAATCGGCCAATGCTTTGACCATCAGTGATTGCGATGGAGCTGCAGCGCAGGAGACAGACGACCGGATTGCTCCCATGAGTTTTTTAAGCAGTGCTTCCCGCTGTGCTTCATTCATTCCTTTTGAGCCAAAGGTAAGAAAGCCGGTTCTGAGCCCCCAGACATAATCTTCTTTTGTAGGTCCGTCAATCTTGACCGCAAGAACCCGTTCATGGATTGCGGCAAGTTTTGCGAACAGGGATTCCGGTTCAATGTCGTCTTCGTAATCAAGTCCGAAATAGGCATCATCGCACCATATCAGAACGTCTGCTCCGGTATCCGCTGCATCGGTGATAACCGACACTATTGCCGCCATTTCGGTTCTGGTCGGTGTGTAGCCGGACGGATTCTGCGGAAAGTTCAGAAGCATGCGCACTTGACCAGTCTTAGCCTGTTCCTGAACTGCGGTTCTGAATCCTTCGATATTAAAGCCCTTGCCGCTGAACATCGGAAACCCTGCAAGTGTTGAATTTCTGCGGGCTTCGACTATGAGGACGTAGTTGTCCCATGCCGGTGCGCTGGTCAACAGAACAGTGGTTTCGTCCAGGAAGAGGTCGGCGAGATAGGAGATTCCCGCAGTCAGGCCGGGAACCAGTGCCGGGAGTGTGAGCGGCGTCGATCCGAGCGAGGGGTTTTTTTTGCGGATGGAGTCCAGCCATAATGCCCGCAGCTCTTCGTTTCCGGCTGTCGGCGGGTATGCGACTGCTTCGGCTGAGGTAAGCGAGGGCAGCTGATCTTTGAGAGACGACAAAATTATCGGTTTTCCGTCTTTGACCGCCATACCGATAGTGGCATTTGCAGTTTTGCCGAATTTCTTTGCTTCGCCGCTTTGTGCTATAATCCCTTTGGGAAAGTACAAACGGGTTCCAAGATCAGAAAGGAGTCTTCCGGCAATACAGGGTGCCAGGACTTCGTTGAGCTCTGCTGCGAGCGGGTTGATGCGTGGTGGATTTGCCATGGTATGTATCCTATACATCGTAGGTTGGCGTATTGTCAATCTGCATAGATAGGCATAAAATGAAAAAATATGCAGTTTTTACGGAGTTTTTGTATATGAATGTAGAAAATGAGGTTTTCGCATCAAGCAGGGACATTGTCGGGCGGTACCGGAACGAAATGTCGAAGCGGATTGTCGGTCAGGCATCCCTGGTCGACGGCATTCTGACTGCATGCATCGCCGGAGGGCATATCCTGCTGGAAGGGGTTCCCGGTCTTGCCAAAACGCTGGCGGTGAAGACGTTTGCCGAAATTTCGGCGCTTTCCTTTAAGCGTATCCAGTTTACTCCGGACTTGTTGCCGGCAGATTTGATCGGAACGCTGGTGTACGACCAGGCAACCTTGTCCTTTTCGGTGCGAAAAGGGCCTGTATTCGCAAATCTGGTGCTTGCAGACGAAATAAACCGTGCTCCGGCAAAGGTCCAGTCTGCGTTGCTGGAAGCGATGGCGGAGCATCAGGTGACTATTGGCGATACGTCGTATCCGCTCCCCGACCCTTTTTTTGTGCTTGCGACCCAGAATCCGATCGAACAGGAAGGCACCTATACACTGCCCGAAGCCGAGCTCGACCGCTTTTTGATAAAATTGAGCGTTCCGTATCCGACTCCGGCGCAGGAAGCGGAAATTGTCCGAGCTTCTTCAGGAGCCTATACCGGCAAGAATAGTGGAGGTCCCGGAAACCGTGGAGGTCCCGGAAACCGTGATGCGTCCGGAAATAATGCATCTTCGGCTGATCCTGCCGTTTCTCTGAACCGGGTAATTTCAGCTGCCGACCTTGCTCGACTGCGATCCGATGCACATTCGGTCAAGATTGCAGATTCTGTGGTTTCGTACATTGTAGGAATTGTTGCAGCAACTCGTCCGGGTGCGGACCTGAAAAAAGACCGCAGGCAGAGGGACGATTATCTGAAATATATCTCTTTCGGCGCCTCTCCGCGCGCGAGTATCGCCCTGTCGGTTTGTGCCCGTATTCATGCGCTCTTTGAAGGTCGGGATTTTGTGCTGCCCGAGGATGTGAAAGCCGCCGCCCCGGCGGTGATGCGGCACCGGCTTGTGCTTTCCTACGAGGCGGGCGCCGACGGACTTTCCGCCGACGATATTATTGCAAAAGTGCTGTCCATCGTGCCGGTCCCCTGAGCCAATGCCTATGGAAATACCATCCCTTGCCGAACGGGCTAAATATCTGAAAATTTCTGCGCTTACGGTCGCCGAAGGCATGCGGACAGGAACCTTCCGTTCCTTTTTTCGCGGTCACGGTATTGAATTCGATACTGTGCGGGACTATGAGCAGGGCGACGACATCCGTTCGATAGACTGGAACGTGACTGCCAGAACCGGAAGGGCGTTTGTGAAAACCTGGCGAGAAGAGCGCGAGTTGACTGTTTTTCTGGTAATAGACAACTCCCATTCTATGGATACCGGCGGCGGAAAGATATCAAAGAGGATGTGCGCATTCGAGGCTGCGGTGCTGTTAGCCTTTGCCGCGGAACAGAATGCGAGCCCTGTCGGTGCAGCAATATTTGACGGTATATTTCGCAAGGCGCTCAAACCCCGTGCGGGCAGAGACCAGGTGCTTTCGATACTGAAAACGCTTGAACATGCCGAATCTCCCGTCCCTGGCTCCGTTCTGGGAAACGCACTGTCCGGGGCTTCCCGGCTGTTGCGGTCGAGATCTCTTGTTATAGTCCTGTCTGATTTCCGGGCAGCCGGTTATGAAAAACCGCTTGGCATACTGGCCAGAAAGCACGATGTTCTTGCAGTTCGGGTGGTCAGCCCTTCAGACTTTATTCTTCCCCGTGCCGGGTATATTCCGTTCCGCGATCCTGAGTCCGGATGGGCTGCCTCCTTTCCGACGTCTTCCGCAGCATTCAGAACCCGATGGGAGAGCGAAGCGCGGGAGGCTGTATCCCGGTGGGAGACGCTTTGTCTGAGACGGGGCGTTTCTCCTCTGGTGCTTTCTGCTGACGATGATCCGGTTCGCGTGTTTTCCGCATTTTTTTCGCCGGGACGCGATTCCGGTTCTACTGTGAACCCCTACGGAGTCCGATTATGAGGCTGCATTCATTCTTGTGCGTATGTCTGCTTGGGATCGTTTGCGGCACGATATCCGGCGAAGAAGCGGTGCTGGTCCCCCGTGAAGTGTTTGTGGGGGATCGCGCTCAGCTGACCTTTACCGTGTCTGGGCTCGAGCTCCCGAAGGGCACCCTGATTGAACTCCCTGTTTCGGAAATCGTTTCTTCGTTCGACGCGACGCTGGAATCGGTCCTGGTGACCTCGGAGTCGGGAAGGACGACGGTATCAGTTTTTTTTATTCCCTGGAAAACCGGTACGCTTGCCCTTCCTTCGTTTGTTGTAGAGAAAGTAACGGTTGTTCCTCCGGAAGTCCGAATTTCGTCAATTATCGAGAAAACCGGGCGGGATTCGCTTGAACCGCCGCGACCGCCGCTGCTGGTGCCGGGAACGACCTGGCTTGTGTACGGGTATATTGCCGCCGTTGTGCTGGTTCTGGTTGTTTCGGGGGTCGTGATCGTGCGGTTTGTCGCTTGGGTATCTGCAGATCCCCGGGACAGAAGGTCTGCCCGGTACGCCCGCTACCGGACGAGGATTCTTTTGCGTTCGCTGAAATCGCTTGAAAAACAGGCGTGTACTGTGCCGGAAGCGGTCTGGTACGGTACTTTGTCGCATGCATTCCGTGTTTATTTGGGCTGTGTGTATGCGTCGAACCCTTCTTTGTTTGCGTCCGCGACGCGGGGAGAAATTGTGGAGCAGCTTTCGGGCCTGGGTGCGCTCGTGGGTGCGCTCGTGGGCGCAGTGCCGTGTGTGCAGGATATCGATTCTTTTTTGCTGCGGATTGATCTTATCCGGTTTTCTGCACCGGTTTTTTCCGGCAGAGTCGATGAGCGGCTTGAGGATTGCGCTCTGGTGCGCGCTCTTGCGGAACGTATCGAGAAGGAGCTTTCTGCATGATTTCTTTCGCCCGTCCTCTTTTTTTTGTTCTTTTGTGTGCGCTCCCGCTGTATGCCGTCCTGCTGAAAACGAGGATTCTTGGACGAATTGAGTTTCCGCTGACGATTGGAGACTGGGACGGTTCTCCGTTCAGGTGGAATTCGCCTGCGCTGCGTTTTGCGCGCTTTGTTGCTGTTGTTTTCTTTGTGGCGGCTTTCGGGCTTGCGGTGACTGCTGCCGCAGGGCCGGTGCGCTTTATACAGGAGCGGATGTACTCGGGAAATGGTGCGGGCATTATTTTTGCTCTGGATGTCAGTCCGTCGATGGCTGCCCGGGACATGCAGGGCGGATCGCGGCTGGAAGTGGCTAAATCGGGCATCCGGTCTTTTGCCGCGCAACGGCCCGGCGATTCGCTGGGGCTTGTGGCGATCGGTTCCGACGCGGCTTTGCTGGTGCCTCCAACCCGGGATGAAGCCGCTTTTCTTTCCAGACTCGATTCGCTTTCGATCGGAGAACTGGGAGACGGTTCGGCCATTGGGCTGGGGCTTGCGGTTGCGGCAGCGCATCTGGTTGACCGGCAGTATTCCCGTTCGGCAGTTATTCTGATGACCGACGGGGAAAACAATGCGGGAGAAATACATCCGAACACTGCTGCGCGTCTTTACCATACGCATGGAATTTCGCTTTTTGTGACGGGCATCGGAACCCGCGGAGAAGTTCCGGTCGATTATACTGATCCGTCCACGGGGAATCGGGTGACCGGTATGCTTTCCTCGGAATTCAGCGAGAATGCACTGAAAGAGATTGCCGATGCGGCGGACGGGTACTACCTTTCGTCGCCGGACTCAGCTTCGCTGGAGTATGTGTTCGATCTTGCCGACGAGTCTGTACCTCCTGCGGCTTCGAGCTGGACCAGAACGATGGAGCAGCGGTTTGAACAGCCCCTGCTTGCCGCAGCGCTTGTTCTGTTCGCCCTCAGCTGGATTGTCCGGCGTCTTGTAATGGGGGCTCTGATATGACCAGCCTGTTCGATCGTCCTGAATACCTTGCACTGGCGTTGCCGGCGATTCCCGCTGCCGTCTTTGTGCTGGTGCGCTGGAAACGAATGGCCAGTCTGGTGTTACCGGCGCTTTTGAATACGGGTCCCCGCCCGGCAGTGTCAATTTTCCGTGCTGTTGTTGTTCGTACTGTCTGTTATGCGTTGGCCTGGATGTTGGTTGCGTGCGCTTTTGCGTCGCCGCGGTGGGGAACGAAGCTTCTGCCGGTGAGGCAGGAAGGTGCTTCTGTTCTGTTTGTTCTTGATATTTCCCGAAGCATGACGGTTGGGGATGTGGCTCCGGATCGGCTTTCCTATGCCGCAGAATATGCTTCGGTTTTGGCCGACCGTTTTGTAAACGCGCGGGTGGGTATTGTGCTTGCGAAAGGGTCGGGGATTCTGGCAATTCCGCTGACTGCGGATCGGAGGTCTGTCCGGGATCTTTTGAATGCGGTTTCACCAGCGATGCTGTCTTCTGCCGGTTCGAATCCCGGAAGCGGTCTGGAGGCGGCCTTAGCTTCTTTCCCCGCATCCAGCGCGGCTTCCCGTACGATTGTCCTGTTTACGGACGGCGATGAAACCTCCGGTTCTCTGCTGGAGGCGGCGCGTAGTGTGCAAAAGAGCGGCGCTTCGCTTGTTGTGGTCGGAATCGGGACGGAAGAAGGTGAAGTAATCGATGTGTATCCCGGCGCGTCGGAGCCGACTTTCTACACGACCAGGCTTCAGGAGGATTTTCTGCGCCAGGCGGTCAGGATTGCGGGTAACGGCTCTCTGTATGTAAACGGATCAGATGCCGGATCGGCTTTGGATGTGATCTCTCTGGTAGACGGTTCGCAAAACGGTTCCCGTATGGTGTATTCCCGCACCGGAGTATATCGGTACGGGGAAGTTCTTGCTGCAGCATTTCTGTTGTTCGCAGCCGGCTGTGTTGCGGGGGGGCGGGTATGGCGAAAAAGAATGTAGGTGTGCTGCTGCCGGTCGTGTGCATATCCGCAGCCCTGTACGCTTCCTGTTCCGCAGACACTGCTTCGATGTTTTCCATTCTCGAGGGGACGGTTTCCTGGGCACGAAAAGATTGGACAGGCGCGACAACGGCGTTTTTGGGAGTTGCGGATGCAGAGCCGGATGCCGTGCGCGATTCGGTTCGGGAATATGCGGTGTATGCGCTCGCTTCGGTGTATCTTTCCCAGGAAGAATACAATGCCGCATTGCAGCGGCTTTCCTCTGTGAGCGATGCCGCTCCGGAAGGCTTGCAGTCTTCCAAGTGGTATCAGGCAGGCGTAATCGCCTTCAGAAAAGGGTTGTTCGAGGATGCTACTTCGTATTTTCGGAAGTCTCTGGAAGCAGACCCATCCTCTGTTGATGCCAAGGTAAATCTGGAACTGAGCCAGCGTTCCCTCTCTTCTGCAAACACCCCCCGCGCAGCCGGTTCCGCCGGTTTTCAGGAAAAAGCCGGCGATGCGGCAGATACCGAAACCTTATTCGACTATATCAGACAGAAGGAGGAACAACGATGGAAAAGCATTCACGAAACCGCAGAACAGCAGAATATTGCCGATCATTGAATCTTTCGGGATCTGCGCGGATTCTGGCAGTCTGTCTGTTTTTTCTGTGTGCTTCGGTGTGCCCGGAAGCCTCCGAAATCGATGTCGACGTCTCTGCCTGGGAAATCGGGATTGATGAACCGCTTGTGGTTGCGGTGATGATACGGAATGAGCTGCCGCCGGACACGGATTTGTTCATCGTTTCGGTTCCTGATGCGTTTTCTCCGGTTTCGTCGAAGAAGGAGCTTTCCGTAATCCCCTTTCCAGGAGTAACGCCGGCAACGACAGTGTCTGCCACTGTTTTTACGCTGGAGTGGGTTGCCCGCGCATCTGGCGTGCACGAGGTCGGCCCGTTCCGGGTAACCGTTCGCGGCTCGACGATTGAATTACCTTCTGTATACATCACGGTGCGGGAAGCCCTGGGCGGGCACCGTGCTGTTCTGGTATGGAATCTCCCTCCGGTGATACCCGAATCCGGAAAACCGTTGACGCTTTCGCTTGCCGGCAGTTTTTCCGGAGAAGCGGTTTCTCTGCGGTGCCCTCCGCCAGAGAACTCTCTTCTGTCCATGGCAAAAGGACAAACCGACATCCCGGCCGATAACGGTTTTCGGATACTGGCCATCTATGAATGGACTCCGCTTTCGGACGGGATGCTTGCGTTGCCGGTTGCGCTTCTGGAATACCGGTCGTCCGATGGCGAAATACGGTATGCGTCGACCAAGCCCCGATCCGTCCAGGTTGTTCGGGGAAAAAAAACGCCGGAAGCCGTACCCAAAAGCAGTCATGTGCAGTCGGCGTTTTCATCCGCCGACCCGCAAGAGGCCGCTCCGGCGAGCAATACAGCGAGCAATGCTGCAGCGGTTTCGGTCGGGGATGCGGAGGTATCTGCTTTGCTCCAGCTGAGGCGCATGGAGTACTCCAGCCTGTTCCCCGGTGCTGCGCGCGCCGAACGAATGCGCCTGGAAGAATCTGTTGGGCTTCGGGATACGCTACCGGTTCCCCGTGGAGGATGGAAAATTCCTGCAGTTCTGGCTGCTCTCGGGTTCTGCATGGCAGGACTTTTGCTGGGGGTGGTTTCCCGGTCTGGCCGGAGGTTCAATCGGGCCTCCGCAGTCTGCCTGGCTATGTCGGCGTTGTGTGCCTCCCTGACGGTGTATCTGTTTGCTTCGGACACCCGTACACTGGCAGTTGTCGATGCGTGCGCGCTATTGCATGTTCCCGAACCGGGATCGACTGTGATAGACTCTCTACCCGGCGGGACTGCTGTTTTTGTGATCGATTCCAGCGGCGGATGGAGTTGCGTAGAAGCTCCTTCCGGACGGGAAGGGTGGGTTCCGTCGAAAGTTCTCCATATTATTTCAGGAGAACGTTAACACAGCGTGACGCGCTGAATCGGGATGCTCAGATATGAACTTTGGCGACATACTTGATGAATGGGACCGTTCGACTGCCAAGCCGTACGGGAAGAAGAAAATCGACAGCGACCGAGCTGATCGGGACCGCGCGGGCAACAACGGTGCTGATTGCGCAGCGAAGGAGCTGCCGCGGGCGAATCCGATGGATGTGTGGCTCAGACGGTACGGTCTGGAGGACAAGGACGCCGATCTTGACGAATCCGGCCGCACCGAAACTCCGGCCGAGCGGCGCAAGCGGCTTCGGGCAATGAGGAGCGAGGCAGTGCTCGATCTGCACGGCCTGACCCGCGAAGAAGCCTGGGCCAGGCTGGACTCCTTTATTGCCGACTGCGTTCGCCGAAAGTTGCTCAAAGTGCTGGTTATTCACGGCAAGGGTGCACACTCGGAAAACGATCCGGTTCTAAAACAGATGGTACGGACTTTTATCGAACAGAATCCGCATGCCGGTGAATCTGGTCCCGGCGACAAAGGCGAAGGCGGTTCCGGCTCGACCTGGATTTTGCTTAAATAAATTAATTTACGGCTGTGTTACAATTCTGATTGTAACCGGGCCGGGTTTTCAGTATTTTATATGTAAGGTTCTTTCAAAACTCGGAAAATTTTGAAATCGACTTACGTATTCGGAGATGTGCTGATGCAGGATTATTACGACATATTGAAGGTTCCCCGGGATGCCGATCCCGAACAGATAAAAAAATCATTCAGGAAACTTGCACTCAAATACCATCCTGACCGTAACCCGGGAAACACGGCGGCCGAGGATCAGTTTAAGAAGATCAACGAAGCCTATTCTGTACTAAGCGATCCGGACAAAAAATCCCGCTACGATCTGGGCGGATACACAACCGAAGAACAGCAGCGTCGGGATTACGCCGAACAGTCGGCCCAAAACGCCTACGGACAGTACACCTGGACCTATTACGGCCCGTTCGGCTTTTCCGACGGAGGCCCGTCCGGCAGAAATGGAGCATACAACCGGCCTGACCGGGACGATTTTTCCGGGTTCAATGATTCCTATACCCGCCGCGAAGCTTTTCAGCTGCTTGTTCGCAGCCTGCTTTCCATGGCGGCAGGCGTATTCCTGTTCAGATTCTCGCTGCTGTTCGGCATCTTCGGCATTTTGATATGCGTCAGCGCCATCGGCAAGGGTTTTTTGAACTCCCTGCGCGCGATTCAGCTTTTGTGGAATCTGAAAAAAGAGTGATTCAAGGATGTGTGAGAATTATTTATCGCGGTAGATAATGCGGCCGCGGTTTAAGTCGTAGGGAGAGAGGGCTACTTTGACGCTATCGCCGGGAACGATTCTGATATAGTGTTTGCGCATTTTTCCCGACAGGTGCGCTAGGATCACATGTC
>SHOL01000078.1 GCA_004294945.1 Treponema sp. | reverse complement strand
CTTTCGGAGAGCAAGTTTTCCCGCCTGTTCTACTATAATCCGGTCGGAATTCTGATTGTCAGGGTGGATACGCTCGAGGTTGCCGAATCGAATCCCGCAGCTGAAGAGATTTTCGAAGTGGAATCGAAGACTCTCAAACTTAAAAAGTTGTCCGGTCTCGGTCTCGAATTGAAAAATATGACTCTTGAGGAATTCATTAAAAAAATGGAAGAGGAGGGGTCGGTTCCCGAGCTTGACGCTACTATTCATTTAGATATGCAGCATGTGAAGGTGTGTCGTCTGTCTGCTGTTTCGATCGAATTGAACCGAGCCTTGAACATTATTGTGTCTATTTCCGACGTTACCAGGCAGGAACAGCTGCGCGAGGCTCTCGACCGGAAACAAAAAGTCGAAACGATCGGTATTCTTGCCGGCGGTATTGCGCACGACTTTAATAATATTCTTGCGGTTATTTTGGGGCATATCGGGCTTGCGAAACTGCGGATTAAGGATCCACATTCGCGCGTACCGATTGAAAAGGCGGAAGCGGCGTGTCTGCGGGCACGGGAGATGACGGGTAATTTGCTTTCGTTTTCTCGGGGGGGCAAACCGGTTCTGGGTGTTTGTACGATCAAGCCGATTCTGGTGGATTTTGCTATGCAGGCTGTCAGTCAGAGTTCTACTGCCTGCTTGTTCGATATTTCGCGGGATGTATGGGCTGTTCGTGCGGATCAGACGCAGCTGGGGCAGGTTGTGTCGAATCTGGTCGGTAATGCTTCGCAAGCGATGGATAAGGCGGGAATTGTTGAAATCCGGGCGCGAAACAGGGATTTTAGCGGTATGGGAGTCCATCGCAGGCCTGCAGGAATCAGCGGGAAGGTTCTTCCGCCCGGGCGGTATGTGGAGATTTGTATAAAGGATCATGGTCCGGGGATTCCGGATAAAATCAGAAAGCAGATTTTTGATCCGTTCTTTACGACAAAACAGAAGGGGACGGGGTTGGGGCTGTCGATTGTCTATTCCGTGATTGAAAACCATGAAGGAATTATTGATATCGAGTCGTCGATCGGCGAAGGTACGTCTTTTGTTTTGTACTTGCCGGCTGCAGTCGATGCCCTGGAATCGGAAAACAGTGGTGAATATGGTCTGAAAACCGCTTCACGGCGTGTGTTGCTGATGGATGACGATCAGGCGGTCCGGGAAGCGGCTTCGGGCTTGCTGGAAACACTGGGCTTTTCTGTTGTTGAAGCGGATGACGGGTATGAGGCGGTTGTCCGGTATCGGGATGCGCTGGTTAACGGGCATGTGTTCGATTTTTGTCTTTTGGACCAGATTGTGCCGAACGGTATGAGCGGATCGGAGTGCGCAAAGGAAATTCTGACGCTGGATCCGGAAGCGGTGCTTTTCCTGTGTTCTGGTTATTCGGATGATCCGATTTTTTCCGAGTACCGGGAAGCTGGCTTCCGCGCTTTGATTAAAAAACCCTATACGCTTGAGGAGCTCAAGTCTACGCTGGGGAATCATCTTGTTTCCTGACGGCTATCCCGGTTATACTGAATTATATGAGCCTGTCCGTCTGCGTGTGCGATAAATCGATTCCGTCAGCTTCAGCGTTTTCGTCGCTGCTGAGAGACCGCTGTCATTCTGTGGGTTTGCTGTGCGCGCCGGGAAGCGATGCGCTTTCGGAAATCTCCTGGAACCGCTCGTCGGTGCTTTCTGCAGAAACTGTCCCGCTGGAGATGAAAAGCCGTTTTGGTGCGTTTGACGCGCTGGTGTTGTGTTTTGACACTGCGGCTGTCCGGCGTTCTGTATCCGGTCTTGAAATTCCCGGTTCTGAACGGATGTCCATGGTTCGGGCGATCGATGAATATGTTCGCGGCTATGCTCTGCTGCTTGCCGCTGTGGCTGATACTTTTAAGGAAAGGCAGTCGGGCCGGTTTGTTTTTGCGCTCAGACAGCCGTCGAAGGGCGAAGATCAAAGCGACAGCCGCGCTCTTTCGGTACGGTTTTCGGCCGCTTTGGCGGAAAGTGCCTTTGTGCGCTGTGCTGAAGAGTGCGCCTCTGTGTGTTCTGAACAAGCCGCATGGACGGGCGTGCATACGCTGCTTCTGAAATTCGACGCAGAATCGGAGCAGGAAGGATTCGATCAGATTGCGTCCTGGCTGGAAAGCGCGAATCCGAAGAATCAGGGGGTGCGCTGGATTAAAGCAGGTAGCCGCGGCATCTTCGGTCTGCGGTAAGCCGCGCGCTTCCTAGTACGCGCGGCTCGATCCTCTTTTCTTATTTTCCCACGCAAAAACCGGAAAATACTGCGTCCAGAATATCGGCGCCGGACACTTCTCCGGTGATTTCGCCAAGGGCCAGGAGCGCGTCTTCAAGATCCTGCGCGACCGCATCCATGGGAAAACCGTTTTGGGCGGCTTCGAGTGCATGATTGACATACTCGAGCGTGTGCTCGACCGCACGCCTCTGGCGCTCTGTTCCCAGGCTTGCCCGCCGCCCCGCTTCCCCGCCGGGCAGCTTTCCGGTCAAAAGCGATACCACAGTCTGCACCAGAGAATCGATCCCGGTCGCTTTTTTAGCACTTGTTTTGACCACTGCCCGTGCGCCGGGTTCTGCATCCGGAGCCGGTTTCGCATCCGGGTGGTCGCACTTGTTCCACACCAGAACAAGCGGGGGCCCGCCTGCTTCGAGGCACTCCCGGATAAAGCGCCGGTCTTCTTCGTTCAACCCTTCGCGCGCATCGACCAGGTAGAGCACTGCGTCCGCATCGGCAGCAAGCCCTTTCGAGCGCTCAACGCCTTCGGCTTCGATGCGGTCATCAGTCTTGCGCAACCCTGCAGTATCGAAAATCGAAACCGGAATACCGGAAAAGTCCGCACGCGCTTCGAGCCAGTCCCGTGTCGTGCCGTGGATTTCCGAAACGATCGCGCGCTCTTCCTTGAGAAGCGTATTGAACATGCTCGACTTGCCTGCATTGGTTCGTCCGGCAAGCACAAGGCGAGCTCCATCCTGGTACAGCTTTTCTGCGGCCCAGGTTGCATGCAGAGCGGAAAGCTGTTCCGCTGCCTCCCTGAGCGCAGCTGCATCGAAAGCTCCTTTCGTCGTTTCTTCGTCTTCAGGATACTCAATCTGAACTTCTATAGCTGCGAGTACTTGCACAATGCTCGCCGAAATTTCATGTATTCGTTCCGAAAGATTTCCCGCAAGCCGTCCTGCGGCCTTGGCTCTGGCCGCGTCGGTCCGGGCATCCACAATTTCCTGAATTGCCTCGGCTCGGGACAAGTCGGTCTTCCCGTTCGCAAAAGCGCGGAACGTAAACTCTCCCCGTTCCGCCTGCCGGAAGCCTGCGCGAAGGAGTGTCCTGAACACGGCAAGGACCGCAGCCGGCCCTCCGTGACCGATAAACTCGACGGAGTCTTCGCCGGTAAAGCTTTTCGGTGCACGATACACCGCCGCCACAACTTCGTCGATCCTGTTGCCGCCCGAATCTACAATCCAGCCGTGGACCAGCGTATTGCCGGGTGCCGTTTTCAAGGCGTCCGGCCGGGAAAAAGCCGATGACGCACGTTCTATGGAGTTATTCCCCGAGGTACGGACAATACCGAGCGCAGCGGGAGCGAGCGCGGTGGCAACAGCCGCAATAGGGTCGTCAAGAGCGTATTCAGAAGGTTTCATTGCCTGCGAGTATAGCAGAAAGGTCCCTCACGGGGTATACTTTGCCGCATGAAAGGAATAATCGTAGCCGCCGGGTACGGCACCCGCTTTTTGCCGGTCACCAAAACCATCCCCAAGGAAATGCTTCCGCTCGTGAACGTTCCATCCATCCAGTTTATCGTCGACGAATTCGTCGCATCGGGCATCACCGACATTGTGATCATATCGTCGAGGCGCAAAAAGGTTCTCGAAGACTATTTCGATCGGGAGATTGAGCTGGAGAGCGTCTTTCAGCGCGAAGGCAAAACGAAAAACCTGGAGCTCATAGCTGCTCCGAAAGCTAATATCTCTTTTGTTCGCCAGCAGTCCATGCTGGGCACAGGCCATGCCTTGTTGCAGGTCAAAAGCTGGATCGGCAGCGATGCCTGCGTCGTCGCGTATCCGGACGACCTCCACATGGGAAATACACCGCTTGCTGCCCAACTGGTGAATACCTACAACGAAACCGGCTGTTCGGTTATGGCTTCCATCACCGAGCCCGGAGACGTGTCGCGCTACGGCGTGCTCTCCATCGCAAAAGACGGCCGCCATGTGTCGGCCATTATCGAAAAGCCGCCTGTCGGCACCGAGCCGAGCCATGAAGTTTCTATTGGCCGGTATCTGTATACCAGCGAATTTTTTGAGTATCTGGAAGAAGGCTGGCGTATACATCTGGAGGCTGCTGAACGTGCACAGCGTGCGGTTCCGGTCGGGCAACCCCGCCCTCCGCTCGGCGAATATTTCCACATTTATGCGCTGAACAGGCTCATGCAGGAAGGCAAGGTAGTCTACTGCCCGACCGAAGGCCAGAGGCTCGATACCGGCGAGCCAGCCGGCTACCTCGATGCACTTCTTCGTTACGCCGACACCAAGGCCGATCTCCGTGCGGTCATCGACCGGTTCATCGCCGAACGCACAAACTGATCACCCGCATCCAAAAAGAAAAAAGCCGGATTCCGATGAGGAAGCCTGCTTTTTTTTACAGTTTCATTTTAAGGAAGAGTACCGGAGCGGCGCCGCTTGCCCAGAAGCCGGTCAAACCGTAGCGGAGGAACCGGAAGAGCGTATAGTGTGCGCTTTCGTCGCCGGGGAACACGGCTTTCAGACCCGCATACAGGGCGCCGAGTCCCGCAAAACCGACAAGCGCGCGCAGCAATTTTTTTACGAGCGTTCCTTCCGAAGCACGGAACGGAAAGGTATGCTCCTGTGTACCCGGTTTTTTTTCGGTCAGGAGAATGTATCCTGCTGCAAAGCCGAATACCAGGCCGCTCATGGAAGAATCCCCGGCGCTGAACGCACTGAGCGCAAGCGAAACGAGAGCGGCTGCTGCAAGCTTCCAGGTGCGTGCGCTCTTGGGATTTTCTGCCGAGTGCCTGCGGTACGAGCCGATGATGCCGGAAAGCGGGCCCGATTCTGCTTTGGAAGCTGCCCTTGCAGCCAGCGGGAGGGCGAAAAAGCCCGTTGCGGCAATGAGCGCGCCGAGCGCCCAGCCTAAAAGCACGTCGGTCGGGTAGTGCATGCCAAGGTATATTCTGCTCAAGCCGATGCAGAACGAAAGCGCGATTCCGCCTGCAACAAGGATGTGCTTTTTCAGGAACAGCGACGCAAGCAGTGGATAAAAAACAGCTGAATTCTGCGAATGGCCCGACGGTGTGGAAAAACCCGACTGCTCGGAAAGTTTAACCGAAGTGTCGTAGTAAAAGGGCCGCTGAACCCTGAGCGTTTCCTTGAGTGCAATGTTGATGCCATTTGAGACGAACACCGTCAGTGCAAGCCGGAATCCCTTTTTTTCGTCGACGCACCAGAACAGTACCGGCAGAATTAAAATATACAGGGTTGCGTCGCCGAAGAAGGTGAACGCTTCCGCAAGTCCGGTTCCTCCGGGAATATCGAGTCCTTGGACGTACCGAATCAGCTCGAGTCCCCATGCATGTACGGGGTGGATTGCCTGGACCGCCGTCGCGGCTATGCCGATGTCTGCCATGCTGCCTCCCTGTGAGTGCTGCTAATTCCCGCCGAACGCCGGTTTGGCCAGTCCCGCGGCCGCTTCGGGAAGGGTCCAGGGATACGACTGATCGATACCGATGTCCGGCCTGAGGTCTCCGTATCTTCCCGAATTGTTCCAGTAGGTGTAGCCCTGATTGATTGAATCCCGTATCCCGAAAATCTGGCGCTGGACGTAATCCTGATTATACCAGGTGCGGTCGTAGGAAACGTTGAGATAGAATGCCTGTGCCCAGGGACGGATAATGACGTGGTTTCGTGCGATTATTGCGTTCCGGTACGATCCGTAATAGTAAATCCTGTAGGGGCGTTCCGCTGCCGGGTTATGTGCCAGAAAATTCTGCTCGAAATGACTCGGATAGAACATGGGACAGATTGCGTCAACGTAGCGGGCAAGAAGCTCGACGTCCTGTCCGGTTCGGGAGCCCGTCCGGTACCAGCCGTTGGCTCCGTAGATATCGATCGATATGGGCGCATCAATTTCCTTGCGGGCATACGAAAGGAAAGACATCAGCGCACTTTCCTTGTCCATACCGGATTCCTGCCATCGGTAGGATGTGTTCGATAGATTCGCGCCGTCTGTCGGAAATCTGATATAGTCGAACTGGATTTCGTCAAATCCGCGCTGAATCAATTCCCGGGATATCGCGATGTTGTATTCCCATACTTCTTCGCTGTACGGATCTACCCAGTACTCTTCATAGTATTTACGGACTTTCTCTGTTGCAGGTTCGCCGCCTTCGGAGACTTCTACTTTCCTGGTAATCATTTCATACCCCTGCCAGGGTTTTTCTTCCAGCTTGTCCCAGACGGCATATTGCGACTTATTCCAGGAAGCGAGCGATTTGTCCTTGAATACAACGATGCGCGCAATAAGATAGATACCGTTTTCTTTCGCTTTTTTTACAAAGGATTCGAGGTGTATTCCCCTGCCGGTTTTTCCTTTTTTCATTACCAACGGATCGCGGGTGTCATAACGGATAATGCCGAAGTCGTCCTTCATGTCGATGACGAGCATGTTCAGCCCGTTGTCCTTGAGCGTTTTCAGGTGTGCATTGTATCCGGCTTCCGACGTTACCTGATGCACCGGAATGTAGTTTCCTTTTTTCAGATTTGCGGTTTGGGCATACGTCGAATATCTTTTTTCCGGAGCAAGAAGCCAAAGCTCCGTCAATGACACATCTCCGCGGCCTCCGGTCCGTTCTTCAGGAATCCACGCGCATTGCACCTGGCTTGGCGCGAGCGCGAAATCAAGATCCCAGTCGGAAATGCGGGCCGCCGGGAGCACCGTTGCAGGCGCAGATGCCGGTATTTCGCGGAGCATGCCCGGTGAAACGAACAGCACCCCCTTATCTGTAACAGAAATACTTTCGGTGGTGTCTATAAAACCCGGACCTGTCCAGATTTTGTCGAACTTTTTGCCGGTCCAGTCCAGGCGGTAGATTCGGGGCATGAATGTCTGCGAAACATAAATTTCAGTTTTTCCGTTTTTTCGGATTGCGGTAATATCGGCGACTTCATCGGGCCATTTTATTGAAGGAACCTTGTCCAGTCCGGCCGGCATATCTGCCCAAACCGGTTTCGAAGAATCCGCATACTTCCAGGATATGCCGTAAATCGGATGCGACATAAACAGAACCAGCTGTTCTGCCCCGGTCGAATCCGGAAGACTTGCAATAGCCACGGCTTTTGCTCCGGTTGTCGCAGCACTGAGCCCGGCGTTTTTCCAGTTATGCCCGCCGTCACGGGTAATATAGACCGAATCCTTTGTTGCTGTTACAAGAATGAGTGGATTGTCCGGATGCACTTCCAGATCCTTCAGCTCCTGGATTTCCCGATGAAATCCTTTGACACCGTTCTCCCAGGTTTTGATTACCTTTTGCGGCAAACCGGAATTTCGCTCCTCGAAGGAAGCCAAATCGGCAGAAAAAAGGATGCCGGCGGCAGACATGACATACCAGCCGGCAGGGGTTCGCAGAATTTTTCGGACGCCAGAAATGTCTTGTATTTTAACAGCTCCGGTACGGGTAATTCTGAACAAACCCTGTTCAGTTCCCGCAATGATTCCTGGCTGCGAAAAAGCTGCAACTGTCAGAAACACGTACAAAAGTGCAAAAATGCGTGATAATCTCATATATAGAAAGATTTTATCAGATAAATAGATATTGAAAAAGGGTTGGAACCGGTTTACTCTACAAATGGGGAGATTTACATGGCAAAATCCGTTACTAGAATTTGTGGCATTCTTACTTCAGGCGGCGATGCGCCGGGACTCAATGCGGCGATTCGCGGCGTATGCCGCACAGCCATAGATATGTACGATATTGACATCCTCGGATTCGAGCACGGCTATCGGGGACTTGTTGAAAACAAGTTCAAAATTATGAAACCTTCCGATTTTTCGGGCATTCTTGCACAGGGGGGGACCATTCTTGGTACTTCCCGCGAAAAGCCGTTCAAGGATAAAAACTGGGAAATCTCCGGCGGTGCAAGTCCTGTTGAACGGATTATCGAGAACTACAAAAAAAATAAACTTGATTGCCTTGTTGTTCTGGGAGGAAACGGAACGAATACGACCGGCGCTCTGCTTGCGAAGGAAGGACTAAATATTATCGGATTGCCCAAGACAATAGACAACGATATTGTCGAAACCGATATAACATTCGGGTTTCATACCGCGCTGACTGTTGCAACAGAAGCGATCGACCGGCTCCATTCGACTGCATCAAGCCATAATCGGGTGATGGTTATCGAGGTAATGGGACATAAAGCCGGCTGGCTCAGCCTCTATTCGGGCGTCGCCGGCGGGGGCGATGTGGTCCTTTTGCCGGAGATCCCCTACCGCATTGATTCCATTGCACGACATCTTGAGGACCGAGTACACCATGGAAAAACATTCTCGATCGTCGTAGTCGCCGAGGGCGCCTTATCGGTCGAAGAATCCCGCCTGGACAAAAAAACGTTCAAAAAATCGCGCGAACAGATGAGCGGATCAATCGGGTACCGCGTTGCGCGGGAAATAGAGGAATCCACCGGCATTGAATCGCGCGTGACTGTTCTGGGCTACCTGCAGCGCGGCGGTACTCCCGCGGCCTTCGACCGTGTTCTTGCATCCCAGTTCGGAACAGCCGCCGCTAATATGCTCGCCGAGGGTGATTACGGGAAAATGGTAGCCCTGCATGACAACAAGATTGTCAGGGTGCCGCTGGAGAAAATCGCCGGCCGGACCAAGACGGTTCCGCTTGACGATCGGATGATCGAAACGGCGAGGGACGTCGGAACCTGTCTTGGCGACTGATGCCTGTGTCCGCTCGCCTGTTCAGATTTTGTCGGCTTCCAGGGGAAGGGGTTTTGAAATTCCGTACCCCTGGGCGTAATCGACACCGATTTTTCTGAGCATTCCGATTATCGTATCGTTTTCGGCAAATTCACCGATTGTTTTCAGGCCAAGCACCTGGCACATGCTGTTTATTGCTTCTACCATCGTGTAGTCTACGCTGTCCCTGTCCATGTTTCGTATAAAACAGCCGTCGATTTTCAGGTAGTCAACCGGAAGGTTCTTGAGATAGCTGAATGACGAGAATCCTGAACCGAAATCATCGAGCGCAAAGGTAAACCCGCGTTCCTTGAGTATGTAGATAAAGCGCGATGCCGATGTCAGGTTAAGTATGGCACTTGTCTCTGTTACTTCAATGCAGATATTGGCAGGATCGACTCCGTTGTAATCCGCAGCATCCATGATATATCCGATGATGCTTTCGTCTGCGAGCGAGGCACCTGACAAGTTGATGGAAAAAATTGCTTGTGCAAGCGGTTCGCTCGTGGTTTGGATGCGTGCGATCGCTTCGAGGCTGTTTCTGATTACCCAGCGGTCCACGGCCGGCATCAGGTTGTATCGTTCCGCAATCGGAATAAAATCCGAGGGCTGGATGATGGCACCGTCAGAATCGATCATGCGCAGCAGTATTTCCGCCTTGATCGCATGCGATTCGTCAAGCGCATGGATCGGTTGGTAGTACAGCTTGAAGGAATTGGTATTCAGCGCGTTATGTATCTTGCTGATCCACTCGCTTATCGAGAATGATGAGGAAGCCGGTGTTTTTGTAAGCGAATAGAATTCGAACCGGTTGCCGCCCGACTCATGCGTGTGCGACACTGTCTGCGTGCCGGCAACCATAATGTCGTGTTCGTTCTTGAATGAGCGGTCCAGCCGGACTATGCCGATGCTGAGCGTAACCGGATAGGTTTTTTCGTTCCAGTGGAATGGCTGCATCCTGGTTCTTTCGATGATCCCCTGTGCGATTGTTGCAAGATTTTCCATAGGGTCGGTTCCGCGGGCGCTAAAGTGCACCAGAACAAAATCGTCGCCGCCCGAACGCGATGCATAATCCGCGCTTCCCATAAACGACCGGATTTTCTCGGCAGTTTCTTTTAAAAGCTGATCTCCAGCCTGGGCGCCGCACGCATCGTTTATCAGACGGAAATGGTCTATATCGATAAAAAGAGCTGAGGCGGTTTCCAGAATTTCCGGGGATTTTTGCAGGGTATTGTTCAGCCTGAGCGCGAGCTCATTTCTGTTCAGCAGTCCGGTCAGCGTGTCATGGCTGCTTTGATACTTGAGTGTGTCGGTTATTTCGTACAGCCGCGAGATATCCTTGAACGACACCAAGATGGTGTCGTTTTGAAGTGGCATCGAAATTTCGCTGTTTACAGTCATATCGACAATGAACGATCGTTTGTTCCGGTTTGTCAGACGGATATTTTTTACGCGGAACACTTTCGATTCGTTGTCGGGACGTATCAGGCTAACGGTTTCGTTTGATTCCATGTATGAAAGCGTTACAAGTTCGTCGAAAGTCCGCGTTTTCGCGTTCTGATCGGTTGTTTCGAGTATTCGTTCCGCTTCCGGATTGAGAAAGAAAATTTCGTTGCCGGCGCCGATAACAAGAATTGCATCGGTTGTCGAGTTGAGTATGGCAGAAAACAGCAGTTCCTTTTCCCTGATCCTGTTGTCCGCGACGCTTTTGAACAGGGCCATTTCGAGTATGGTTGCCAGTTCGCG
>SHOL01000077.1 GCA_004294945.1 Treponema sp. | reverse complement strand
ATTTTTCCAATGTCTACTTCGTCAACCTGTACGTCGGCAGTCATTGAAGACGGATCCTCAATTGTTGCGATTTTCGTCTCGAGGGTCAGACGATCGCCTACGGCAACGCCGACTTCCGTAACAATACCGGCAGATTCGGCGCGAATAACACAGCCTTCAAGGACACGCCGCGCGCTCTCCAAAGCAAGCAGCGCGCGCCTGTAGGCGGGTGATGATTCGATAAAAGAACGATCCGTCGAAGGATCGAGCGAAGGTTCGGATCCGGAATCAAGCCCCTGTGCCATGCGGAGCCTGTCGCGAGCATCCGAGAGCGCAAGCTGTGAGCTCACCTCCTGCTCGGTTGCTTTACGCCATTCTTCCTCAGAAATACCCTCTATTGCATGGAGCTTTTCGGCACTCGCGGCAGCCCGTCCAGCCTGTTCAGCTGCGAGCGCAGCCCGGCGCACTTCTGCACGGAGCGTCGAGAGCTCTATCGCCAAAGCCCGTCCTGTCTCATCCAGAGCAATTTTTGCGGAATCGAGATTTTCCCGGGCATCCTTTTCGTCCACAACAACGATGATGTCATCTTCCGAAACCCGATCGCCGGGTCTGACACTGACGCTTCTGACGATACCGACGGTACGGCTCGCCACCGTGGTCCAGGTTTCGGCCTGGAAGCTTCCGGCCGCCGAGACACGGTCTTCAAGAATACCGCGGGAAACCGGTGCCAGATCAGCCTGCAAGGGAGCTTTCTTCCGCCGGGAAGAAGCAGTCATCAGAAATACAGTGCCTCCTGCAGCAACAAGCAAAACAACAGCCAATACAACATATTTTGTCTTCTTTTTCATATTATTCCTCGCTTTGACTGACATGTACCGAAGAAATCCGGCACAATACGACCGGATCGACTGAGCCCAGCCCGCAGATATCAAGGGCTGCAAGAAAACGGGCCGAACAGGCATCCAGAAAAGAGGCAACTGCTTCTTCTACAGCAAGAGACGCCCGTTCGATGTCTATTGACGTCGCAGTTCCTGAAGCGGCAGCCAGAACAACTTCCTGTTGCCGGGTGCGAGTCCGTTCAAGCAGCTGTCGGCGCAGTTTTTCCTTTGCCAGTGCCGATTCATACGAATCAAAGAGTGCAGTGCGCGTCGAGTCTTCAAGAGAAAGCGCATTTTTCTCCGCAAGACGGGCCGCATCCAGCCGGAAACCAGCAGCTTCTCGCCTGGCAACAGCAGCTCCGGCAGTTACGGGAACAGTAACGCCGAGCCCAGCGGACCAGCCTGTTCCGGAAACCGGGCGATCCGCGCGGGCAAGCGGCCCTGGAGTTGTAACCTGCGCCGAGAGAGACAGTGAAGGGGAATCGGTTGCCCCCGCAAGAATGCGGCCGTACTCAGCAGCCTCACGTGCGCGGGATGCAGACAACACCTGAGCGGAAGATGCAGGAGGAGCAAGCCGTTCGAGATCGCTGTGCGATACCGCATCCGGCACAGAGAGGGTTTGAAGATCCGAATCGTCAAACACCACGCCGGTCGCAGTTTCGAGAATGCGTTTCTTTGCCGAGTATGAGAACCGCAAGTCCTGGGCCTGTACACGCGCTTCGTCTGCCTCGCGCTCGACACGGTACAGTTCATTAAAACCGGTCAATCCCGTTTCGCGGCGGACAGCGGCGATTTCGGCTTCTCGAGCGGCAAGAGTTGCATTCCGTTCTGCGATTTTCCATGCCCGGCACGCGGAAGCGGTATCAAGTGCATAGCGGACAACCGAATCCGCAAGCTGGCGGTCAGTTTCTACCGCTGCCGCTCGTGCTGTTTCGAGCGGCAACTCTATGGCGGATCGAATTGCAGCTTTGCCGAGCCGCCCGTCGAAAAGTTTTCCATTGACGAAAACGGGAATGCTGATGCTTCCCTGTACGGATAATGAATCCAGAGAACGTTCACCTACATCCGGAATGCTGACATCATAGGAAGCGCCGCCGGAAATCTGCGAAAGTGCGGGGCCGGATGCCGCTGCCTCAACACTGCCGGTCAGCCCTGTCAAAGCTGTTCCGGACGAACCGGAAGCAGGAGAGGTGTCATCCAGTGCTGTTCCCGACCGTTTCCCTGAAAGAGATGCCGAACCGGTAAACTGCCGGGAAGCGCGTTCGCTTTTCGCTTCGAATTCCGATGCGCTCAACGTTTTTTGTGCTTCAAACCGCCCGGAATTTGTCCGTAAAGCAGCATCGATCAGGGACTCCAGCGACCGGATTTCTGCCCCGACAGAATAGCTGATCAAAGCTAGCAGCAACCATACGGGCACGATTTTTTGTATCATTGATTCACCATCCGTACTACTATTTAAAGATATGTACTAAACAACCGCTCAGTTACAAAGTAACAAGCCTGTTTTACTGTATTATACATCTAATACAGTAAAACGCAATACATGTCAATATGGGGTACCGGGGGAAGCTGGCCGATTTGGTCGAGGAGCCCTTTTTTAAGAGAACCCATGGTTATACACCAATGATACGTTCAGCCGAGATAGGATGGGTCGAAATACCATGAACCCATAAAGCCCTTCGAGATTATATAGAAGGAAGTTTTGGGACTGGTCGAGTTGGAATCCAGTTCGAGCATTGCAAAGGAAGGTTCTGAATGTCCCCGTGGACGCGCAGGACTGCCGGGATTTAATACGGTTATATGTGAAAAGGCTTCGCTCATCGGAATATGCGTATGACCATATATAGCGATATCGCAGTCGAGCGCATGGGCGGAGTCGACCAGGATGTCAAGATTGACGTCAACCGAATGACGATGTCCATGAACAATCAAAATGCCGTAACCGCAAGCACGAAGTATCTGTCGGGAGGGCACCGTCATCGACAATCCAGTGCGCGTCTGTCCATACAGTTCACCTTCGTCAGGCAAACCAACACGATACTGGTCGCCGTCGCCATTGCCGGAAACGAACGCGACTACCGGAGGCAGAGCTTCGCGAAGTCTGTCCGATTCAAGCGCATTTTCGAGGTATTGAACGATATCCCACATTCCGTCGCCTGCAAAACAGAGAGCCGAACAGCCGGGGCCGAACGATCGGATAATTTCTTCCATAACATCGTAATGTCCGTGCGTATCCGAAAGTACCAGAATCCGGGCGTTTTCAGCACGGCTCAGGTCTTCTACAGCCTCTACGGAACCAAGCAGTCCCGATTCCAGTTGCACTAGTTCGTTCATTGCCGCCCTCCCGAATCCGGCCGCTTGAAGACCAGATGATTCCGCGCCTTAAGCCCGGTGTCCGGATCAGTATACGCGGTAAAGGTCCAAGCCTGTTCCGGGGTTTTGACTCCGGATCTTTTTAATATCGCAGTAACCGACGATTCAAGTGATTTAACAGGCACAATGCTTCCGCCTGTCAAGGTTGCCGAACCGGAGACGTTCTGCATTGCCATAACTGCAGAAAGAAGCAGAATACCAATATCGGATTCCGAAAGGACAGCTGCTTTTTCTTCATCGAGCATATCGACTGACATATACGGGGTAAGCACCAGATCGGACAGAGCCTCCATTGCAAGCGAATCCTCATCGGGAAGAATCGTGAGAACTTTCAGGGAGGGATTCGAATCAGCGGCCTTTTTCAGTGTATTGACGGATCCTTCGGGAATCCCGACAGACACAAGCATGTCGACCTTTTTTTCTGCCGCGACTTCTGCAAGACGGGAAATTCGCACAATTCCATCCACCTTGAAGGATTCCGGATACCGGAGGACAGAGACAGAACCGCCATCGGCTTCCGAACCATACTCGTCCAGAAGTGGTAACAGAATCTCGCTGTTCGACGCATAATCTTGCCCGAGAACTGCAAGAATGCGCGCCGAGGATGACGTTTTCCATGGTTGAATGGATGCTTTATTCGCAGAACCTCCTTCTGTACTACCAGCGCCATCTTGGGGAAAAACTGATTTTCCTTCGCACGCTACGAAAAAAAACACAAAAGCGCCGAGCAGAACAACAGGAATCGTACGGGAACACCGCCAAATTTTCATAATCCGATACTAGCGTATATCCGTTTTGTTGAAAAGTCATCACTATTCTGATAGTCTGCACGCATGAATATGGCTATACTCGTTTTCGAAATAATCGGAAGCCTCGGGCTTCTCCTGTACGGCATGAAACTCATGAGCGACGGTATCCAGAAAAGCGCAGGCGACGGTCTGCACCGAATCCTCAATTTCATGACCGGAAACCGGATTACGGCCGTGCTGACCGGACTCGGAATCACTGCAATCGTCCAGTCCTCCAGCGCTACTACCGTCATGACCGTCTCCTTTGTCAATGCAGGATTGTTGACACTCAAGCAGTCAATCGGCGTCATTTTGGGCGCAAACATCGGAACCACCGTAACTGCCTGGATCGTGTCGCTGGTCGGCTTCAGCTTCAAGCTTTCGCTGTTGGCAATACCGGTCTTCGGAATCGGCTATTTTCTTACCTTTTTCAGGAAACTAAAGCAGGAAGGACTCGGAGAGGCTTTCATGGGCTTCGGCCTTTTATTCATGGGGCTCGACCTCCTGTCCAAGTCCATGCCCTCGATTTCTGCAGACCAGTTGCAGTTCGTCGCCTTTTTCACCGATCACGGAACGCTGGGCCTCTTTGTCGGCGTATTCATCGGCATGATGATCACCGTTATTGTACATTCTTCCAGCGCCTCTACCGCAATCATCCTGACCATGGCGCACAATGGAATGTTGCCTTGGCCGTTCGCTGCCGCAATGGTGCTCGGAAGCAATATCGGCACTACGATCGACGCAGTGCTTGCCTCTATCGGCACCAAACTGAACGCCAGAAGGGCCGCAGCCGTACACGTACTGTTCAACATCAGCGGGACCGTGCTCGCGATGATCTTCTTCAATCCCTTCCTGAAGCTTGTCGAGTTTCTCGTACCGGGAGAGCTCACCATCGGATCCATCACCACCCATCTTGCTATGCTGCATACCGTGTTCAATACTGCAAATACAATCATCTTCCTCCCGTTCGTAAACCAGATAGCCAGCCTTGTCGAAATAATGATCAAACCCGGCGACCACGAACCCTTGCCTGCATACAAACTGGATATGCCTGCAACTGGATTGCGGGAAAATGCAGAATCGCATATCTTCCGTGCTGAAAAAGAAATACTCGCTATGTCCGAACTGGTCATGGGAATGTTTGAAAACTTTGCAACGGTACTTGCAGACAGAAATGCAGACAATTTGCATCTATCCATGCAAACCCTGTCGCAGAAAGAAGACTACGCCGACCAGATGCAGGAAGAGCTTTCCGATTTCCTCGTCAAAGTGTCGCGTATGCCCCTGTCAGAAAAATCACAAAACAATGTTCGTCAAATGATCAGAATTGTTGACGATTTGGAGAGCATCACCGACGACATATATTCTGCATCGCTGCTCATCCAACGGAGTGTAACAAAAAAACTGCAATGCTCCGAACAAGATTTGGAGCGGCTTACGCCCTATCTGGATATTGTCGGAAAGTTCATTACATTCGTGCATAAACACTTGAACAAACCACTTTCTGCCGAACAGCTTGTCATTGCGCATGCCATGGAAGACCAGATTGATTTATTCAGAAAAAACCTTAAAAAAATGGCCCGAAAGCGTCTTGAAGAGGGAGCAAATGTAAAGGCGGAGCTTCTGTACATCGATCTCGTCAGAGCTATCGAAAAGATGGGAGACCACTCTTTCAGCATCTCAGAAGCATTGGCCAATACAAAATAAATTCCAGCCACCGCGCGGGCTACCAGCCACCGCGCGGTCAGTCAACCCGCGCACGGGCAATTAGCCCAGTTCGGATGCGATGGTCGTCTCCCGCCCGTGTCCGGGAATCACGCGGATACCGCCGTCAAGAAGAGCGAGCTTGCCCAGACTTGCCGAAAGGGCTTCCATGCTTCCGCCCGGACCGTCGGTGCGCCCGAAACCGCGACAAAACAGTGTATCGCCGGATACCAGGATTTTTTCGTGCTCATTCAAGAGGCAAATCGATCCCGGCGAGTGGCCCGGCGTCCAGATAACCTTCCATCCGTCCCAGTACGCCCCGTCGGGAAACACCGGACATTCACCTTCAGCCAGAATCGTCGTCGGCGCAGGCAGTTCGTCCCGGTTCCGCAGCACCACCGATTCCGCCCCCAGAAACCTGAAAAATTCCAGATGCCGCTCGATTGCTCCCTGCCCGAGCCACTGCGAGTCTGCCTGATGGATTGCAATTCCCGCCTCCGGAAATGCCTGCGCCACGGAAACCAGAGCAGCCAGGTGGTCGAAGTGTCCGTGAGTCAGCACAATTAACGAAGGAATCGCATGCATCGCGCGAACCTGTGCTATAATTGTGTCCGCGCTACCGCCGGGGTCTACAATAACTACCCGATCGCCGCCGGCCGGTATCAGCAGCGTATTGACCGCGAGAGCTCCGGTCACAAGACTTGTAATGTGCATAGAATGGTACTATACCGCCAAAGGAGCAAACATGATAAGCCGTCTGATACTTATTTCTGCCGTTGCCGTGCTGTTCTATGTACTCCTGCCGATCATCGTTTCCGCAGTACGCCTTGCGTTGTGGAATGCCCGTAAAGCAGACCTTCTGGCGCGCATGGCATCCGGCGCAGGAGGTATGTGCGCATTCACCGATTTTACCAACGGAAAAATCATCGCAACCCGCATCGCCGGAGCACATACAGGCGAAACAGTTTCCATAAACCCGCACAGCACCCGATTTACCCTGTTGCGCCGGCCTGCCGAGCACGCGCATCCGGAATTGCTGCCCCTCAAATGGAAGCATATCCATTCGGCAGAAACGGGAGAACGCCTCTGGTACGCGCCAAATTCAGGATCTCATGACGCCGATATATGTCTGATTCTCGATTTGTCCGCACATGCAGATGTCCTCGCATGCGTGCAGAGCTCCCGGGCTGATGACCGATATGTGCAAGCAGGGAAATACTGGCCGGTAGCAGCAGGGATTTTTCTAGAATTTCTGATATTCATGCATGCGCTGTATCTGCACGACCTGACCATTGTTACCCTTGCCGCGATTGTCGCAATTTTCGGCAAGGCCCTTCCCTACCTCCCCCCGGGACTTGCCTGTACCCTTGCAGCGCAATCCCTGGCGCATCGCCACGAAGGTTCTGAGGAACACGGACATACCGACCCCCTGCAGGCAAAAAAAAACCGGCAACGCAGGGCTGCCGGTATATTGCTCACGAGCGCAGGAATACTGCTTAATCTCGCCTTACTCTTCCTTATTTTCGGGTATATCGGTATTCCCTTCGTCTGAAAACGCGCCTTCATCCCGGGCATCAACGGATTCACTTTCGGATGCGGTATCGGATGCACTTTCGGATGCGGTATCTGATTCACTTTCGGATGTGCTTTCGGCCGGGCTTTCAGATGTGCTATCGGGTGCGCTATCCTGCACGTCTTCCGAACCGGAGCGGGAGGAGCTTTCGTCCGTGAATTCGTCATCGTGAACGGTGGACGGTTCTTCACGCTTTCGGGAATAGCTTACGGAAATCTTCCGGTTTCGATATTCCACCTCATTCATCGTTTCGATCACTTTTTCTGCATCTATGGTCAAAACCTGTACGAACGAATAATTGTCGAGCACACGGATTTCTCCGATATGTTCGCGTTCGATACCCGTATTCTGCATAATAAGCGAAATGATATCCCGGGGATACACGCGGCGGTTGCGTCCGATGCTGAAGAACAGCGTGGTCGACAGATCTTCCGGGAGAGACACTCTGGGTTCGTTTCGAGCGGCGTCCCGCGCCTCGGACCGGGATTCATGGCGGGAATCGACCCGATTGTCGCTGCGGTTTTCTCCGCGCTTTCTGTCATTCCGGCGTCCGTCGTCCTGCCGGCGGTCGGTTCCGGCGATTTCGCCGTTTGTTTGGCCGCGCCTGCCGGAGACTGCGTCGTTTTTCGGTTCGACGGAGCCTTTTCGGTTTTCGTTTCTGCTTTCGTTTCTGCCGGAGCGGGAGCGATCCATTCTGCCGTTTTTCAGGGAACGGTCGTTTCTGGGTGAAGTGCCCAGCTTTGTCACCGGGTTGCCTGAGTCAATCTGCTTGAGCAGATATGCCGCAAAGTAAGCGCGCAAGGTAAACGGAACAGCCTTGCGGAAAAGGCGGCGATACTTGTTGAGTTCGAACGGATCTTCTTCGGTTCTGATTTTCCCGACAATGTCCTGAAGGAAGGAAAGAATTTGCTGTTCGTTCAACTCATTTTTCTGATTGTCTGCCACAATAACATCTCCTGAACCCCTATAATGTCATAAAAAACCGGATTACTCAATGCTGGCCTCCGGAAAACTGCAGGGCACCTCTAAAAACTGAAGTTTTTAGAGGTGCCCTGTATTTACATACTGTCTGCGGTAAGGTCGAGCACAGAAACATGGCCTATTTCCTGGAAACCGGCCCGTTGCAGTACGGGAGCAAAGGTAACAGGCACAAGCGGACTTGCGCACACCAGCCAGCGGTAGCCCTTGACTGCCCACAGCTGGACAGTGCGTTCGAGCAGCTCCTTACCGATGCCCATGCCCCGGTATTCGGGAAACACCAGGATAATCGAAAGCTGTGCTGTCAGAAAACTGCCTTCGGGAAACGGGGAAGAAATCGACACCCCTACTATCTCACCGTCCGCGGTTTCCGCGGCAAGGATGCGTTCCGAACCGTCGTCGGTCCCGCGGATGCGCTGCCACAGGTGCATGAGGGCATCGGCAAGCTCCGCAGGATATTCCGCAGCGATCTCGCGCGCAAAAGAGGCAAGGAGTACGTCCGCCGAACCGGCATCGTCTGCCTGCAGTTCCAGAAAAGAAAAATCCTGGCTGACAATATCCTCCGTTTCTTCCGGTTCGGGTCCGATTCGTTCCAGTCCCCAGGAATCCCGAAGACCGTTGTACCATTCCAGCACAACCGCATGCATGTACCGATCCTTGAACAGGAACCACTGGCGTTCGATTTCCGGCCAGGCTTTGAGGATGTTCTTGAAGCTGCGGAAAACGCCGTGTCCCGACGAAAGCGCATCGCGCAATTCTTCGCGAACCACCGGGTTGCGCAGCTGTGCAACAAACCGGTCCATCATGCGAAAGCCGCTGACCGAATCCCAGAGGGGAATCTCGTAAAAACGCTGATCGTCGTTGGAATCTGAAAATTCTTCCCCCCATGCTTCGTCTGCCTCGTTGGCAGGGACGCACAGGCATCCTTCAGAATCGTATAAAAAGTGTCCGCTCTGATCTTCCATCGCAAAGATGATGTCGTTGGTTATTTCGGGTGTAAGCTCGAATTCCATATAATTTGATTTTACCACGTTTTTTCCGTACTATAAAGCGTATGGAGAGGAGGACGTATGAGCAATATTGCGTACATTGACGGTCGCGAGGTGCTTGACTCGCGCGGAAACCCGACAGTGGAAGTAGATGTATATCTTGAAGACGGCAGCAGGGGACGCGCAGCGGTGCCTTCCGGAGCTTCGACTGGCGAACACGAAGCGCTCGAGCTTCGGGACGGGAACGTCGAACGGTACAAGGGCAAGGGCGTGCTGGATGCGGTCGAGCAGGTGAACAATCTGATTGCCGAGGAGCTTGACGGGGCGGATGCGTACGATCAGGCCGGTATCGATCAGATGATGCTGACGCTGGACGGGACGCCGAACAAGTCCAAGCTGGGAGCGAATGCGATTCTCGGCGTTTCGATGGCTGTGGCGCGGGCGGCGGCGGATTCGCTGGGAATACCGCTGTACCGGTATCTCGGGGGCGCGCACACGCTTGAAATGCCGGTGCCGATGGCGAATATCATCAACGGCGGGCAGCACTCGGACAACAAGATCGACTTCCAGGAATTCATGATCATGCCGGTCGGCGCGGATTCGATGCGCGAGGCGGTCAGAATGACGGCGGAAGTATTCCATACCCTGAAGGGCATCCTGAAGGATGCGGGTCATGCGACGTCGGTCGGCGACGAGGGCGGCTTCGCGCCGAACATCGGCAACGAAGACGCGCTGCGATACATCGTGCAGGCGATCGAAAAGGCGCACTACCGGCCTGGAGAGGACGTGATGATCGCCCTCGACTGCGCGGCGAGCGAGCTCTTTGACGCAGGAGGACGGAAGGGGTACAAGTTCTGGAAGTCGAATCCGGACAAGCTCTTTACCGCCGACGAAATGATAGACATCTACAAGAAATGGATCGCGTCCTACCCGATCATCTCGATCGAGGATCCGCTGGACCAGAACGACTGGGACGGATACGCGAGGCTCACCGAAGAACTCGGATCGAAGGTGCAGATCGTCGGCGACGACTTCTTCGTCACCAACACCGAGCGGCTTTCGCGCGGCATCCGCGACGGAGCCTGCAACTCGATTCTGATCAAGTTGAACCAGATCGGAACCGTCACAGAAACGATCGACGCGGTCCGCATGGCCCAGAAGGCAGGATACAGCGCGGTCATTTCGCATCGCTCGGGCGAAACCGAGGACGCATTCATCGCCGACCTCGCCGTCGCGCTTGAAACCGGGCAGATTAAAACCGGCTCGATGAGCCGATCCGACCGGGTCGCGAAGTACAACCAGCTGATGCGCATCGAAGACGAATTGGGAACCACCGCCCGCTATGCGGGAATGGCGATTTTCGAGCAGTTCGCCCGCTAAAAACTGGCGTGCGCCCAAGTGGGGTTGGCCGCCAAAAACTGGCCGCGCGCGCAAGTTGAGTTGCCACCGCGCGGGCGGTTTGCCACGCGCAAGTTGAGCTGGCCGCACGCACGGTTTGCCAC
>SHOL01000266.1 GCA_004294945.1 Treponema sp. | reverse complement strand
ATATGGTACATTTCGATTTTCGGGTCTGTGAAGAAGGCGTATTCCCAGGGATTTTTTTCGATAAATTGTTGTTGTATGGCGCCGAAGGCCGGGTTGCTACGGCTTACGGTCCGCAGTCTGCCTTTTATCAGGGTGTAGTTCCAGTCGATCGCTTTTTCGAAGATGTAGTTGCTTCGGTGATCGATGGCAAAAACGCAGTGGTCGTCCCGGTTGATGTTTTTGGATTTGAACGAATCAGTATGCGAGATGATGAAGATGTCGTCGTGAATCGAGGACAAGAAGGCCATCACGGTAGTATGTGGGCGTTCAACGGCTTTTGTGATCAGGACGCCGAGTTTATTTTCTTTTTCTGTGTCGTTCGGGATGATTCCGGCGGTCAGTACGGCTTCCTCCAGCCGAATTTCCTTTCTGTTGTCTGCCGGAAACGCGTAGCCGGGCAGTACGAGCCGGTCTATTATTTTATTGGAATATTTCATTTCGTATTCGACCGGCTCGACCAGTAGCGTCCGGCCTTTTTTTGCGGCTACCCGCGCTTTGACGGAAACTCGGTATACTTTCAGGTTGCTGTCGAATTCTTCAACGCCGGTTCTGTTGTCCAGGTGAAAGGTGATTTTTTGATCCGTTTTGAAGGGGTTCATTTTTGGGAAAAAAATCTCGATCAGCCGGTCGCGATACGCGATGCTGCCAAGAGCCGCAATTATTTCGCCTTGTTTGTAACCTGCAACGATCGCAAACGAATTAGTTCGGATAAAGTCGCTCAGCATAGACTCTCCTCTTTAGTGGCGCCTTTTAAAAGTAACCGACTTTTGGATTTGGCTCAAGGGCTTCGGAGGGGATGCGTTCAGGTATGCGTTCAGGGGTGTCCTGCAAGGGATGCGCGCACGGCGAGGCGGGCGGGGATGCGCTTCGGTTCGATTGCGCCTGATGTAACGAAGCTTGCGGCGAGCTCTCCCATGCGGTAGAAGTCGGCCGAGAGGGTGCTGATCGGGACGGGGCGGAGTCGGCTGTAAAAGGGGCCATCGTTAAGGGCTATGAGGCCCACGTCGGTTCCGGGCATCCAGGCGCGTTCTTCGCAGGAGCGCAGGACTTCGGCGAGCAAAAGGTCGTCCAGGGTAACGATAAGGTCGCCGTGTTCAAAGGCGAGTGTGCCACGTATCTGCGTTTCGGTAAAAAGTGCGCGGATGCGGGCAAAGGGGATGCCCAGCGAAGCGCAGAAAAGGGTGAAGCCTTGGGCTATGTCTTCGGTAACGGGGTTCGCGCTCAGACGGGTGACAAAGACGAGCCTGCGGTATGTGGCAAGCGTGTTGCGTTCGGCGTCGAGTGCTTCGTACAAGCCAGCGGTAAAATCCTGGTAGACGGCGCTGTGCGGAGTGCCGGGCACCCTGCGGTCAAGAAACAGTATTTTGCCGGGATTGATAAAACGGAAGTACTGGGCGTCCCTGCTTTGTCCGGCAGTGGGGATTATAAGGATTGCAGCGATGTCCGGCCGGGAACAGTGCCGCTCGTACAGGAGCTTGAGCAGGTCGAAGTCGTCGCTGTGGCAGAACCGTTCCACGTAAAAGCCTTCCGGCAGATGGTCGACGAGCCCCTGGTAGATTTTATCCTTGTACCAGGAAAGTTCGTCGACCAAAAGGATGATGCGCTTTTGGCCTTCCTTCCGGCACACGTTTCCGACGAAGTACCCCTTGCAGGGGCTCGATTCGACGATGCCGAGGTTCTTGAGCTCCTGGTAGGCCTTAATGGCCGTGTCGCGCGAGACGGAGAAGTGTTCGATTATCCGGTTGACAGACGGGAGCTTGTCGCCGCAGGCGAGCTGTCCTGCGTCGATCAGTTCCCGGATGCGGTGCGCGATCTGGATAAACTTGGGATCGGCAGATTTTTCGTTGATGCTACCGAGCTTCAGGTCGAGTTCGTTCATTTTGCGAGCAGCCGCTGGAGAATTGCGCGGTATGCCGCCTTCGGCTTCAGTTCCGTGTCGTAGATGAGGGCGCTGCCGTATCCGCCG
>SHOL01000076.1:8774-10855 GCA_004294945.1 Treponema sp. | reverse complement strand
TGCAGGCGGCACGGTCAAAAGTTCTGTCGTGAATGGCTTGTCTTTTTTGGTAACAAATACACCCGGCTCGGGATCATCAAAAAACAGCAAAGCCCGTAATCTCGGCATACGAATCATATCCGAACAGGAATTTATTGCCATACTCAAGGATGGACCTCCGCTTGTGCAACCTGAAACCGTCGCACGCGCCGGTAAATCCGCCTCCGAATCTGCTAAAACCCAAATGGAACTGTTCTGATGAATAGCCGGATGTTGCTATTCGCATGTGCAACACAGGTTGTGGAACCTATGAACACCCGAATCGAGCGGTACCCGGTGCTGCGGCGATCATGATTGCCGCCGGTCGAAAAAAACGCGGCAGTCTTGTCGCGGCAAGCATTGCAGTGTTCACGGCAGCAGTTCTTCTGTGCACAGGCGTCTTTGTCTACCTGACCCTGCACGTAACAACGGATAGCCCGACCCTGGAACAGGTGGTTTTGCGTGACGCCCGGCTTCCCTGCACCGTTACCGTCTACGGACGGAGCCAGGATACGCTCAGCGCCCGCATTTCGTTCTACACAGCCCGGGGAAACCTCGTCAAAATCATGGAGCGTTCCTGGTCCGGCTGGGAACTGATAATCGACTGCATCGTTGTCGGCGAGTCAGGCGGGTGGCTGGTATTTCCTTTCAGGGTATATACCGACGAAACCTCTGTCGCAAAAGGGCTTGATCTGTTCAGGTTCTATGCCGATGACGGGTTTCCGGTCTTGTATGAAACCGGCTCACTGCAGCCCGAAGAAAAAAAACGGCTGCAGAATATTTTTTCCATTGTAAAGACTGAAGCCTGGATGCCCGGGTTTTTTGGAACATTACGGCATGAAACCGTATCGATACGAACCTTCGAGGCCGGACGCGAATATGCCCTGTACGTGAACGAACGGGGAAAACTGTCACTCGTCGCCAACTGACCGTCAGCACCTTACATGATGAACTTCGCCTTCATTTTCGCAAGTATGTCCAGCGCGTCAGCAGTCTCCACCGGCTCCTTCGGTTCATGGTACTCGACCAGCGCTTCGGGAATTTCGTCCAGAAAGGGGGAGGGCGTGCATTCAACGACGCCACCCATCTTGCGCCGCCTCTGGCAGCTCGAAATAAAGAGCTTGTCCCGGGCACGGGTGATCGCCACGTAGAAAAGCCTGCGTTCCTCTTCGACGTTGCCGTCGTTTTCTTCCATGCTTCGCGCGTGCGGAATAATGCCGTCCTCGCAGCCGATAATGAACACCACCGGGAATTCAAGGCCTTTCGAGGCATGGATCGTCATCAGGTTCACCTTGCCCTTGTCTTCTTCTTCCGAATCGTCCCGGCTTATCAGCGTAATGCGGTTCAGATAGTCGTACAGGGACTTCTTGAAGTTGTCCGGATCCTTTTCCCAGGTCGAAATTGAATTGATCAGGCTGTCGATGTTCAAAAACTTGTAGCGCGCCGCCTTTTCATTCTTCTGGTATTCCTGCACCAGATAGCTCCAGTAATCAATCTCGTCGACCATCTTCTTTACCTTGTTCGACAGATCCTTGCCGGAAAGCATAGTCGCGCGGCGCTCGGTCACGAAATTGATGAACATCTCCAGGTCTATCCGGGTTTTTTCCGAGATCGGCGTATCGCCTGCGGCGACGAGCGCATTCATCGAGGTCCACAGCGAACACTTCCTGGCCGTCGCAATTGCGGAAATTTCTTCTATAGTCTTCCGCCCGATTCCCCGCCTCGGCGTATTAATGATGCGCAGCAGGTTTATGTCGTCGTCAGGGTTTGCGATCACCCTGAGGTAGCTGATAATATCCTTGATTTCCTTGCGCTGGAAAAAACTCGTCCCGCCGGACATCACATACGGGATGTTCGCCTCCAGGAACGCTTCTTCGATCGCCCGGGACAGGGTATTCGACCGTATCAACACCCCGAAGTCGGCGTAACTCAAACGTTCTTCCATTCGTATGCCCTGAATGCATTCGGAAACAAAATCCGCCTCGTCCGCCTCGTTTTCCGGCAGGTAAATCTCGATCGGCTTTCCCGACCCGTTTCCGGACCAGAGGGATTTTTCCTTGCGG
>SHOL01000076.1:4144-8764 GCA_004294945.1 Treponema sp. | reverse complement strand
TCCTTGCGGTTCGTGTTGTGCGCGATAACCCCGTTCGCCGCCGCAAGTATTGTGCCTGTCGACCGGTAGTTTTGCTCGAGCTTGATTTCCTTGAGGCCCGGAAAGTCCTTTTCGAACATTGTTATGTTCTCGTAATTCGCCCCGCGCCAGGAATAGATCGACTGGTCGTCGTCTCCTACGACGCACACGTTCCGGTCGGCCATCAAATGCATAAACTCGTACTGCTGCAGGCTCGTGTCCTGAAATTCGTCCACCATGATGTACTTGAACCGTTCCCGGTATTTTGCCAGCACATCGGGATGCTCCTTGAACAGCTTGATCGGCAATATAATCAGATCGTCAAAGTCCACTGCGTTGAACAGCTTCAAACCCGACTGGTATTCCTCGTACAGCTGCCTGTACTGATCGTTCGCCCCGTCGCCCCAATGCTTCATCCCGGTTTTTACCGCGGAAAAAAGCGTACCGATCTTGTAGACATCCAGGGCCTCGGGCGTAAATCCCAGTTCCCGTCCCGTTTCCTTGATCAGCTGGTTGCGGTCAACGTCGTCGTAAATGCTGAAATTCTCCCGCCAGCCAAGCCGGGTTATGTCTTCCCGTAAAATACGCACCCCGAAGGCATGGAAGGTACTCACTGTCAGCATTTGCAGTTTTTTGCCGGTCAGTTCCTTCACGCGCTGGGCCATTTCCTTTGCCGCCTTGTTCGTAAAGGTTAACGCAAGAATCTGCGACTGCGGAACGCCCTTGTCCAGCATGTACGCCATACGGAACGTAATCACGCGCGTCTTGCCGGAACCTGCGCCGGCTATAATCAGAACGGGTCCTTCTATAGAAGAAACCGCTTCGTACTGTTCGGGATTGAGCTCTGCCTGATAATCAAAAGTCATGGGGTGCGAGTATACCACTCAAGCCCCCCGAAAATCTACGGACACTGCACTCCTTCTCAATATTGATCCAGATATCGCGCGCAGGGTTCGAATTTCGCACCCCGCGACGGGCGCGAACAAAGCATCTGGCGGGTCCGATTCTCGATCAGACGCGAAGATGGACTTTTCCGTGTGCAACAGGTGACATTGTTTGCGGAAAACAGTATAGTAATACAGAGAATACTGCATTTTGCACCCGCTTCAAGTTATGTACGGTGCAAACCGAATGACAGTTCGCTCAACCGCGCAAGGCGTTATGTACTTCCTTGCGCCGACAAGGACATTCATGTACAACGCACAAAGGACCGCTCGGTCCGAACGATCTCTCTCGGCTCCGAAAACGTCAGGAGCTCCTTCCCGATTCCGCTCCTATGTAAAATCAGAACAGACAGCAGGCGATACAGCAGCTTCGGCTCGTCCCCAGCGCCACCTCGCGCAAGCAGCTCAGGGCAGATCTGCGGCGTCCCGCCCGGAATCTAGTCCGTCAGGACGTCCGTCAGGGCGTCCATCAGGACGTCCATCAGGACGTCCCTCAGGACGTCATTCCGGCCGCCCCCAGGCTGCGCCAAGCCAGAACGGCCGCGGAAACCGCGTCAAGCAGTATATCGATCCTGAACGCTTTATCAACAGCGCCCGCGCAGTTGAAGAAGAACAGTACATCCCGCAGAACCGCTTCCAGGATTTCAAGGTGCACAAGCGCATCATTGCTAATTTACTGGACCGTGGCTATGAAAATCCCACTCCGATACAGGACCAGACCATCCAGTATGTGCTCGACGGCAGGGACGTTATCGGCGTCGCGAATACCGGCACTGGTAAAACCGCTGCCTTTTCGGTCCCGCTCATCCACGACCTCATCACCAATATGGACAACCGCCTCTTGATCATGGCACCGACCCGCGAGCTCGCCCAGCAGATCGTCGAAGAATTGCTGATCTTCTCTAAGGGCTGCGGCCTCAAGATCGCGCTCCTCATCGGGGGCGCCTCGATGAACATGCAGCAGAAGGCGCTCCGCGCCTGGCCCCGCATCGTCGTCGGAACTCCGGGACGCATCAAGGACCACATCGGTCAGGGAACGCTCGAGCTTTCGCGTTTTAACCGCGTCGTTCTCGATGAAGCCGACCGCATGCTCGACATGGGTTTTATCCGCGACATCACCGCCATTCTCTCAAAGGTAAACCCGGTGCGCCAATCCCTGTTTTTCAGCGCAACAGTAGAGGGCGAAACTGAAAAGCTTATTGCCCGGTTTGCCAGGAATCCGGTAACCGTTTCAACACGGGTCGGTTCGACTGCCGATTCTGTCAGTCAGGTTGTTGTCTGGTTCTCTTCGCCGACCGAAAAAATCGAAAAACTGCACGACCTTCTCATTTCCGGATCCTGTTCCCGTGTCATTATCTTCGACGACACAAAGCGTCTCGTGGAAAAGCTTGCGAAAGAGCTCACCGCGCGCGGCTTCGCAGTTGACCGCATTCACGGCAATAAAAGCCAGGCTCAGCGTTCGCGGGCAATCACCCGGCTCAAGGAAGGCGATATCGACATTCTGGTCGCTACTGACGTTGCTGCCCGCGGAATCGACGTTTCCGACATTACACACGTAATTAACTATTCTCAGCCCAATACGTACGAAGACTACGTGCATCGCATCGGCCGCACCGGGCGTGCGGGAAAAAACGGCATTGCTCTGACCTTCCTTCAGAAAAACGCTCAGGGCACATTTCGGTGTAACTGAATGCATGCCGCCGGTATTATATACCGGCGGTCTGTCGCATCACTGTTGGTGCTGAAAAGCATACGTAACTGTTTCGAGCCGATTTCAAAAGTCGGTTGCTTTTGAAATCGACTCTACTTTTTTTTGCAAGAATTTTAACAGAAATGAGGTTTTCATATGGTACGTCGATACTGCATGCAAAGCTTTGTATGTATCATCCTACTGTTTTTTTTGCCCGTTTCCGGCATCCCGCAGGCACGTGACAAAACCCTCCAGATTTCAACCGCATATTTCGACATCATCTATCCGCCGCTTTCTGCCGAAAGCGCATCCCTGCTGGCAGAGCATGCGGACGGCATGGCAGACGAAGTATGCGCCCTGCTCGGGACAACAATGACCGGGCGGCTTCCGGTCTATCTTGAACCGGCTATGGAAGACCTCAATGCGTATTTTTCTCCGTATCCGTACAATCACATCGTGTTGTATGACACCATCGCAGCCGACGGTTCCATAAGCGTATTCAGGGACGGTCTTTTGATGGTTTTTTACCACGAGCTGGTGCATGCCGTTTCCATGAATATCAGAACACCGTTCTGGCAGTTCGTTTCGGCTCTATTCGGAGACGTGGTTTCTCCGGCCACCGCCTTTACCATGCCGCTTTCCTTTCTCGAAGGCGCGACCGTCTCGCTCGAAAGCAATACCGGCGAGGGGAGGATGAATGATCCTCTTTCTCTCCATTATTTGGTGCAGGACAAGCTGGAAAACAAATTTCTGTCCTGGAAAAAATCATCCGGCGCACTGGATGTGTTTCCTGCAGCAAAAAGTGCCTATCTGTACGGCGGGGCTTTTTCGCGCTGGCTTCAACAGACGTACGGCATGGATGCCTACGCCGAATTCTGGCGTAATTCCGGGGGCTTCAATCCCTTCAGAAGCCATCTGGAGGGCCGTTTCCGCCAAACCTACCAGATTTCTCTTGCCGAAGCCTGGCAGCATTTTGCAGACTCGATCACCGTCCCGCCGGTCAATCCTTCGACTCCTCCGCGAGCTGCGGGCACCCGGGATGGTGTCATCTCCGCACTTGCCTCCGGTCCGGACGGTATTGTATGGCTGGATGCGAACGCACATACCGTATGGTTCCGCTCTGTTTCCGGAAAAGTTGTCTCCCTGTTCGATGCGGATTCAAATCTGGACCGCCTGTCCTTTTCTCCGGACGGCAGGTATCTTCTCGTATCCGGAACGGTACTGGACGGCTCCGTTCAGGTTCAGCGGCTTCGCGTGTTCGACATGTCAAACCGCCGTTTTCTGAACGAATTCTACCCCTCCGTCAGAGACGCTTCCTTTGCCGGCAGTTCGGATCTGATCGTCGGTATAGAAACAGTGGCGCAGCGTTCGGCTCTGGTTTTGTTTTCTCGAACCGGTCAAAAACGAAATGAACAGCCTGAAAAAATAATCCTCGCGCGATCAGGCCCCGGCGAGGTTTCGTACGCGTTGTACAATCCCGTATGGGCGGGCAGCGGACGGATAGCCTACATCGCCGCAAACGGACTCGACCGGTCACTCATGATGCTGGATATTGAAACCCTCTCTGTTTTTACTGTTGATCTCCCTCATTCGATGTCCGTAATACGTTATCTTCAGTCCACCATTCTCGACGGCACGCCGGTACTCAGTTTTTCCTGGGCCGGACCTGATTCTTTTTATCGCTATGCACTGTACCGGCCAGATACCGGGATGCTTGTCTGCCAGGAAACCGATTATTCGGGAGCAGTGTTCAATCCTGTTCCGGGAATCGGGGAGCCTGTTCTGTACTACAAGGCTGCTTTTTCCGGCAGGGATTCAGTGCGTGCGCTGGATCTTTCCGATTCTTTTTCCACGCAGTCCGTCTTTATCCGTCCGGCAGCAAAAAACCCGGATTCATCCAGCAAGCCGTTCCCGGTGCGGATACCCGATGCCTCTCTTTATAATCCGCTCCCCTGGCTGCTTTCCGGC
>SHOL01000076.1:0-4134 GCA_004294945.1 Treponema sp. | reverse complement strand
CATCGATTCAGTCCGACGAATCGCTCGCCCCCGGCTTTGTGTACTCGACCGGCGATCCTGCCGATAAAATTGCCCTGACCCTGGAACCTTCATTTATTGCCGATCCTTTTTTTATCGACACCCGCTTTTCCGTGCAATGGATGCACCGGTATTTCACCTTTACCGGCAGTCTGTCCGATTCTGTGTTGTCCGGGTTTGAACCTGGATTCAGGTATCGCTCAACCAGAACCTCGCTCGGTGTTTCGCTTTCTGCTGCTTTGGGCCCGGTGTGGAAATCCCTTGCTTTTTCACAGGTTTTCTCGCCGCGCTGGATAGCTGCCGATCTTGACTGCTACGATTCTCCGTATCAGGCTCCCTACGAAACTTCTTCTGTGTCTTCAGATACAACCGTTTCCTTTTCTGCCCGCAAAAGTTCGCGGATTCCCCAATTTCCAGTTTTTCCGGTAACAACCACCGGTTTTTTCTCCCAGGCAAATGCCTATCTGTTACTGGCCGTTCCGGAAAAAAAAGTCTTTCCGGCAGTGCAGGGACTGATACGATTTCAGACTCCGTTCATACCGCTTGACCTTCGTCTATCGGGGGCGGTTGCCGACGGTCTTGTCTTCGGAATTACCGGCGCATACCCGACACTGCCAACCCCTCTAACCCTGGACGCAGGAATACGCAGATACCTTCCCTCATTGCCCGAATACGCACACACCTCCTTTGCACATGCAACAGCTTCGTCCGCTGCGGGCATCGTCGCCGAAATCGTTCCCCTGACCCTGGAAATTCAAAAGGAACTGCCTGTCGTGCCGCTGTATTCAAACCGCATCGTTCTTGCCGGCGGCTATCGTGCCCTGCTATTGGATACCGGAAGCAGCAGGTATTCGTATGCGGACTCCCTTTATGTTCGCGGGAACGTGGAGGGTACGCTTGTATACGGCGCATTGAGTACGGTTGTCTTGTCAGGTTCGTTCACTTATGCCTGGCCGCTTCGTGAAGGCAAGGGCGATTACTTTATTTCGCTGGGCACTTCCATAGGATTCTAGCGTTTTTTTCCGCTTGTACAGGCTCGCTCTGTACGGTTATACTGTATCAACGTCTTTTCTTTTTTCGTGCTGTGTGGAGGATCTGTGGCTGGTCGGGGAACATTAGGTCGTGTTATCGTCTTGTTGCTGCTCATTTTGCTGTTAACGGCCGGAGGTTTGCTCTGGTTTGATTATCTTGGCATCCTGCATACTCGCGATCTATTCTCTCCGGTCTATTCCGTCCTTGGTCTTGAACCTCGCAAAGGTGTTTCCACCTTGCCTTCCGAAAACGGCGATCTTGATGCAGACCGCATCGCAAAGCGTCTTGAAGCAATAGATCTTCGTTCCCAGGAGCTCGACCTTCGGGATACCGAGCTCAGCCGCCGTGAAAATGAAATTCTTCAGATGTCTCAGGAACTTGAAGATCGCACTGCCGGCATCGAAGAGCGCGAACGGTCTTTTTCTGAAACTGTCCGGCAGCGCGAGGAGCGCGAAACAAATATCGCACAAATCGCCGAGTATATTAATGGTATGCCGCCGAAAAATGCGGTAGATAATCTACTTGCGATGGATGACCAGGATATTATCGATATTCTTCGTAAAGTCGAAGACATGGCTGTCGCGGCTGGTACCAATTCCTCGGTGGCTTACTGGTTTTCGCTCATGCCTCCCGAACGGGCTGCCGAAATCCAGCGAAAAATGGCAAACAAGCCGGTCAAGCTGCCCTGAACCTGCCTTTTGTCAAGATGCCCAAACAGTAAAAAGCCTCAGATGCCAATTTTTTTTATTGGCGCCCCTCAATATGAGTCCATTTCCTCCCGACAATAGAAAAGCATGGAACTGCCCGGAAAAAGGAATGTTTCGGCTTCCGCAGCTGTTTGTTTATTGCGGTCAGAACAGTTGGGCGAATCTTTTTTTCAACCGCTTGAAGGATTTCGCACGTGATGCAAACGATTGACGTCCCGGAACGTTCTTCTGCTCAGGCTCCCGGTTTTCCCGTCCAGGGGATGGCCGGCCCGGCAAAGGGCAAGACCGTTCCCGGAGGAAAAACGGGTGCTGAACCTGCAGGAAACGGATCTTCATTTCTCGCGATCATTGAACGGATGATCGCCGGCAACAAGGAAGGGGCAGCGTCGGCGCATAGTGCGGCGCAGCCCGGTAACGCCGGAAGAGGAGCAGGGGACGGTACTGTCCCGGATGTCCCGGACATCCAGTCTACACCGGTCGGTACCGGAAAAAAACCGAAAAACAGTTCTCACGCAAAAAATGCTGCTACTCCGGAAGAGGAAACCGGTGTCGGCAGGGCTGAATCTCGTCTGTCAGCCCGCGGTGCGTCCGGAAAAAAAAGCGCTTCCCGCAGCACGGAAAGCGGACCTCTGCTGTCTGGCAGCGAAACAGGCGTCGCTGTTCATTCTTCCGGAACAACCGAATCGGCAGTCCGATTTGCATCGGCTGGAGAACCCGACAAGGCTGAAGGTCCTGAAGGTCCCGACAGTCCGGATAAAACAACGGCAAAGGGAAAGAAAACGTCAGACAGTTCCTCCGACGTTCTTCTTGATCAGGTATCTCTCCAGACAGGAATGCTGCCGGCTTCAGTGCAGTTTTCGGACAAAACAGTTCGCGCAGAAAAAGACGCGCACATGGCCAATAGCCAAAAGCCGGTTGATGCTATCACTGGAAAAAACAAAAAGACGCTGGTTTCCGTACGGGATGAACGGTCTCAAATTGTCCCCGAGGTTGCACAAGAGTCCGGACGTGAGAATCGAGTCGAGGTTTCAAGCGACAACACTGCCGATATGACCATCGGCTTCAGGGAAGCGGGTACCGGCTTCTCCGCCGGAAATGAATCGTCCATGTCCAGGCTCGAACATGCGGGCAGGGCAGAGCAGTCGTTCGCCTCCATGCTGTCGCAAGAGCTCAGGAGCAATGCCGCTGATTTCGTGAAAACCGGAAGCATCATTCTTCGCGACAATAATGTAGGGTTAATCAGGCTTACGCTCAATCCGGAATCTCTTGGCAATGTGCGGATTAGCCTCGAGCTTTCCGGCGACAGAAAGATCTCGGGAAAGATTCAGGTTGCATCGCAGGAAGCCTACGATGCATTCAGGGAGAATCTCGATACGTTTTCCGAGGCCTTCATCGAAGGCGGTTTTTCCGGCGCAGGTTTCGATCTTTCCTGGTCCGGTCAGGACAGTGCGGACAGCAGAAATCAGGCGGCAGAAGCAGCCATAAAAGCACCGTTTTACGCAACAGCGATTCCGGATGTTATGTCCGTTCCGAATCCTGCCGATACACAAACAGGCGGAGCGTTTCAGAATGGAAGATCCGCGATTAATGTACTTGTTTAAAAGAAAAGGGGTTGTATGGACATCGGATCAATGCTGAATACGAGTATGAGCTCGCAGGAACAGACACGGACTCAACTCCAGGTTGATGCGTTCAACAAAACGCTTGCGGTCAACGGAAGGACTGCCAAGACAGAATTGGGCAAGGATGATTTTCTTCAGCTTCTCATCGCGCAGTTGTCTCATCAGGATCCGACTGCTCCGATGGAAGATTCACAGTTTATCGCACAGATGGCGCAGTTTTCGAGCCTTGAACAGATGACAAACATGAGCAGCGGTTTTTCCAGAATCGCATCACTGCTGTCCGGCTCAGAAGCATCGAGCGCCGTTGGCAAGACAGTCGATATTGAAGCCGGTGAAACAGTGGTTTCCGGTACGATACTGGCAGCAACCCGCGGGGACTTTCCCCAGGTTCAGGTGAACGGTGAATGGTATGACTGGTCGTCGGTAAAGACCGTATACGCGCACAACGGAGGAACTTCACTATGATGCGATCCCTTTATTCCGGTGTTTCCGGAATGCAGAACCACCAGACACGCATGGACGTGATCGGTAACAATATTTCCAATGTGAATACTACCGGCTTCAAGCGCAGCAGGGTCAATTTTCAGGATCTCCTGTCACAGCAGATGTCCGGAGCGGCCCGTCCGACAGACGACCTCGGCGGCGTCAATCCGAAGGAAGTCGGACTCGGTATGAATGTGGCAAGTATTGATACTATTCACACACAGGGATCCTTGCAAACTACTGGCGTGCAGACAGACGTAGCAGTACAGGGA
>SHOL01000265.1 GCA_004294945.1 Treponema sp. | reverse complement strand
CCGGAGAACTGATTACCCTTCAGGGAAAAAACTTCGGCATTACCCGAAACCAGTCTTCGGTCATTTTTTCCTGGAATATCGAATCTCCTGTTCCCGCAGCAAACAGAACAAACCAGCACACAGCTTCAATCGCCTGCAGCGAACACGATTTCGACTATGAATTCTGGAGCGATTCCGAATTGCGCGTCAGAATTCCGGACGGCGCCGTAAGCGGCACCGTCAGCGTCCAGTCGGAACGAGGTCCCGGCAATTCAGTTCCAATCATCATTTCCAATCCTGCAGGAACCAAACGGTATACCGACCGGCGAACCTATGTCGTGTCGCAGCGAGTCACCTTTTCGGATATTTCCGCAACCGAAGGCAATATCCTGTTTGTCCGGATACCGCGCCCTGAAGACACCCCTTCCCAGCGAAACGTCCGCATTTCTGCTTCCGACCCCCAACCGTTCATGCCGAATTACAAAGGTAGCATTCTGCATCAGCTGGAAAACCTGAAAACCGGACAGGCAGTATCGCTTTCGCACCAGTTTATTTTCTACGGACACACCACTACCACAAAAATCAACGCCTCCGCAGTAAAGCAATACCGGAACACCAACTCCCCGTTCTTCCAGAAGTACACAGCCGCAGACCAGCTCGTCCCGTCGACAGAGCCGGCAATCGCAGCGAAGGCGGCAGAGATCGTCGGCAAAGAAAAAAATCCATATCTCAAGGCAAAAAAGATGTATACCTGGCTGGTAGCGAACATCGCGTATGAAAAAAACGCCAACCCCGACCGGGCTGCAGCCGTTGCGCTCGCGGAGAAAAAAGGCGACGCGTACGACATGACCATTCTCTTCTGCGCACTGGCCAGAGCATCCGGCATACCAGCACTGCCCAATGCAGGAATTCTCATCGATGCATCCAGAAATTCACGGATTCACTGGTGGGCAGAATTCTGGCTGGAAGACTTCGGCTGGGTTCCCGCAGACCCCGCCGTCGGTGCAGGATTCCCCGGTCCCGGCCGGGAAACGCCTGCGGAAAAAAACGACTGGTATTTCGGCAACCTCGATGCAAACCACATCGTCTATTCGAGAGGCTGGAACGACCAGAAACCAATGACCCAAAAAAGCCGAGTCGTATATCGACCCCGCTTTTTCGCCTTCCAGCCGGTATGGGAAGAATCCGGCGGCAATATAAAAAGCTACACGTCGTTCTGGGAAGAACCCAAAGTCACCGGCGTATACTGAGGAGAATTACATGGTTACTGTTTTATCGCTCGGCGGATCGATCGTCGCACCCGACAAACCCGATCCCGAATTTCTTTCATCGTTCGTGCGCCTTGTCCGCCAGTGGCTTGCACAAGACAATTCACGAAAACTGATACTTGTCGTCGGTGGAGGCGGACCTGCCAGAGCGTATCAAAGCGCATACAAGGCAGTTGTACCGGACGGAGACAACGATCAGGCCGACTGGATCGGCATCATGGCTACCAGATTGAACGCACAGCTTCTTAAAGCCATATTCGCGGATATCTGTCCCGGCGACGTGGTATACGACCCCACAAAAGTAGACATATTCGCCGGGCGAATTCTCGTTGCCGCCGGCTGGAAACCGGGATTTTCAACTGACAACGACGCAGTATACCTTGCAGAACGCTTCGACGCGCAAACCGTGATAAACCTGTCCAATATCGCAAAAGTCTACACCGACGATCCGCGCAACAACCCTGAAGCAACCCCCATCGACTCGATCAGCTGGGCGGACTTCAGGAAAATAGTCGGCGACGAATGGATCCCCGGAAAAAACGTGCCCTTCGATCCGGTCGCGAGCATTCATGCCCAAAAAGCCGGCATCAGCGTCATTTGCGCCGCGGGACGCGACATCGAAAACCTGTCGGCAATTCTCGACGGCAAACCCTTTACAGGAACGACAATCACCGGCTGACCGGAACAAACGCGATTTATACCGAACCGTTGAACAGGCGGTCCAGCAGGCCTTCCAGCTTGCGGCCGTATTCGCGGTCCGCTGCCCAGGTACCGGCAAGTCCGTGCAC
>SHOL01000075.1 GCA_004294945.1 Treponema sp. | reverse complement strand
CGCGGCCGTTTTTCGCCCGCAGACGCGACATGGGCGAATCCCCGTCGAAGGTCAGGTATTCGACCCATTCCTGCATTTCCTGAACGGTGCCGCTTCCGACGTTGCCGTTCACGTACGCTTTGCATCCGAGCAGCTCGCACAGGTCCATGAACTCGTGGGTTCCGAAAGAGTTGTCCTCGACCACTCCGCCCCAGTGCGTATTGACCATACGCTTGCGCTCTTCCTTGGGACCGATGCCGTCCTTCCAGTGGTATTCGTCCGCGAAGCAACCGCCGGGCCAGCGGAGGTTCGGAATCCTGATTTTCTTGAGTGCTTCCACTATGTCTGCGCGGTAGCCATTGATGTTCGGGATCGGTGAGTCCTCTCCAACCCATAAGCCCCCGTAGATGCATCTTCCGAGGTGCTCTGAAAAGTGTCCGTAAATATCCGGCTCGATTGTTGGTCCGTTTTTGTCTGCGTAGACGATAAGGGCGTGTTTCATACCGCATATACTACCCTCATTTTTTCAGCAGTTCAAGATAAAAACGATAAAATATGATACAAAACGATAAAAGTCGTGTATAATCAACATATATGAACGAGTTTATTTATTATTCTTCTATAACACAGACGCAAAGACGATGCCGCGTATATGTGTCCAAAGGACCGTTATCCCACCGCCCGAAACTGCTCATATTCATTCTCCACGGCATTGGAGGTGACGAAAATGAGTGGCTGCGCTTCGGAAATCCCGCAGCGATCCTGGATGATCTCGTTGCGTCGGGAATTCTTCCGCCTCTGGCCGCTGTATTTCCGAACGGCCGCGCATGTGTAAACGACGCTGCTCCGAATAACCCGTTTGAACCCTCCGCCATAGAAGGCTTCGCCCGTTTCGGCGATGAACTCCTGAACGACCTTGTTCCGCTCGCGCACAAGACTTTTGGAATCGAACCCTTTCCCTGCAACAGGATGCTGTGTGGGCTTTCGATGGGAGGCGGCCAAACCTTGAATATCGGCCTGTCGAATCCGGGCTTCTTTTCAGGAATCGCCGCATTTTCGCCTGCTCCGAATACGGACGTCGCGTATGCTCTTGCAATCGGAAAAAAGCGTCTGTCCGGAGACGATTGCATTGCGCAGGGAGAACCACCGGGGAAATCGCAGGGAGAATCGCAGGGGCGGTCGATCGGCTGGCCGAAAACCTGGCTGTGCTGCGGTCTTTCGGACGAACTTTTACATGTAACCCGAAATGCCGAGCAGGCGCTGAAAGATGCCTGCGTACCGGCGAAAACCGAGTATATAGAAGGTGGTCATGATTGGAATGTATGGACATACGGTCTCCGTTCGTCGCTCGAGTTCTTCTTTAAGGAAATAATATGAAACGTCAATTCAGATCTTACGGCAATCCCAATTTTCCTTCCTGGGAATACATACCGGACGGTGAACCCCATGTCTTTGGCGGCCGGCTCTATGTCTACGGCTCACACGACTTTTTCAACGGTCACGCGTTCTGCCTCGGCGACTACCTGTGCTGGTCTGCTCCCGTAGAGGATCCGACGCTCTGGACGTGCGAGGGAGTCATCTATAAAAAGACCGACGATCCGCTGAATAGGGCGGACGCCATGTGCCTGTACGCACCTGATGTTACACAGGGGAGCGACGGACGCTTCTACCTGTATTATGTCCTCGACAAGGTGTCCATAGTTTCGGTTGCAGTTTCGGATTCTCCTTCCGGGCCGTTTTCGTTCTACGGATACGTATGTCATCCCGATGGCACTCTGCTCGGCTCGGCTCCCGGGGACGAGCCCCAGTTCGATCCGGGAGTACTGACCGAAGGAGATACTACCTGGCTGTATACCGGTTTCTGCCCGTCCGGTGACCGTTCACGAACCGGTCCGATGGTGAGCAGACTCGGTCCCGACATGCTTACCCTGGTGAGCGGCCCGAAAAATCTTTTGCCGAGCCAACCGTATTCAGGCGGCTCCGGCTTCGAAGGGCATGAATACTTTGAGGCAGCGAGTATCAGGAAAATCGGTGAAACTTATTATTTTATCTACTCTTCAATTGTGTTTCACGAACTGTGTTATGCAACAAGCAACCGGCCAGACGGCGGATTCGTGTATCGAGGGGTGCTCATCAGCAATAATGATATGCATATCGGTTCGTACAAGGATCCCGGAAAGCCCGCATATTACGGCGGCAACAATCACGGAAGCATTGTGTGCCTCAATGGTGCCTGGTATGTGTTCTACCACCGGCACACGCACGGCACTTCGTTCTGCCGACAATCCTGCGCAGAACCGATCGAACTTCGTGCAGACGGCTCTTTTGTGCAGGCGGAAATGACCTCCCGGGGAATTCGAGGCTCTCCACTGCCGGGAAAGGGGGAGTATCCTGCCTTCATCGCATGCAATCTGTGGTGCAACACAGAATCCGCATATACGGCATGGGCTGCCCATCCCGACAACCGGTACCCGCTCATTACGCAGGAAGGCAGGGACGGAGATGAACTTGACGGATATATTTCCAATATGATGGACGGGGCAACAGCGGGGTTCAAGTATTTTAACTTTTCGGGCGCACGATACATATCGATCAGGGTACGCGGCTACTGCAAGGGGGTGTTCATCGTTTCAATACAGCCGGTTGGACCTGCAGTAGCCAGAATTCCGGTTGAATTTACCAATGTGTGGACAAAATACACCGCTCCGCTGGAAATTCCGGACGGAACGCACGCTTTGTACTTCAGATACGAAGGGGAAGGCCGGGCAAGCCTCGCCTCGTTTGATCTGCAGTAGGGAACCCGCTCGGGTCAGAAGCAGAAGCGGAGTATAATATCCTGAGGATAGTTTCCAAAGCCCCGGCCGAATATGTTCATACCTCCGCAGTGTTCGGCATCGTCCTTGACGCCGAATCTGACGCGTACTGAATGATGATCCGCAAGCATCAGTTCATCGATCGTTACCGGCGAAACTTTTACACCGTCAACAAAGGTTCCTTCATCGGTGATTCCCCAGTTTTTGAGCAGCCCGTACTGGGAACCTTCGAGCTTCCACCATTCCGGTGTGTATTTCCCGCGCTTGTCGCCAAAATCACCGGGAGATATCCAGGTGCCGGTTTCGACCCCGTTTATCCACAGGGTAATATCAGACATCCATGACGGATTGGTTCCCGGCGTTTCGGAAGAGAGCTCCGCGCTCAGTTCGAGCCGTTTGACGGGGCGGTTGTCATACAGGGCATTATTTGGAAATTTATATTCAACAAAGCCAGTTCCGAACCATAAAAGACCAGCTTTCATACGGTTCGGATTCAAAAATGATTCTGTCGTGTCCAGAAAACCAATTATCGAATCAGTTGAACACAGGCCGCACGGTGCGCTTGCGTGATAGTCTGTAAACAAGCCTATCGGCATTTCTACTTCCAGAAAATCGGATTCAGTCTGTTCCGAGGGAAACTGAATGATCAGTTCTTCGAATGCCGGATGACATATTTTCTGATTGCCCTTTTTGGCTTTTACCGTTTCAGTCCGGATAAGACCTGCTTTTTCAAGAATTGCGATATGCGAAGCGATCGTCGACTGGGGGAGGCCCATATCTTCCGCAATTTCATTGATATTCCGAACACGTTTGCGCAGCAGGGAAATAATCTGAACTCGCGGTTCAGAGGCTATAGCCTTTAATTTATCTATATCAGTAACAGGATCAACCACCAGAAAACGTTCTTCTTCACTCATGATACTACAGTATATCGAAAAGTGTCGGTACGACGCAAGATAATTCATGAAACAAGGTAAAAATAGGTAAAATAACCGATATGAAGCGAAAATATTCGTGCATATACTGATTCAAACACAGCGGGTATACCGTTGGTTTAACAGGAGGAAATCATGAAACGAAGACCTGGAACAACGTTAGTTGTTCTCGTTGCAGCCGCAGTTTTGTTGACTGCAGCTTGCACGAAGGACGATTCGAAAGCAGCTGCTGCAACCGGAGACCGAAAACCGATCACGATTACTGCATTCACCAGTCAGCCCCGCCAGCAGCCGAATGCCGATAACAAGATGTATGCATATCTCAAGGAAAAACTGGGGGTAACATTCAGCTGGGACATACTCGTCGGCGAACTTGCACAGAAGCGCGGAGTTATGATTGCCGGCGGCGATTATCCGGACATTATCGAGGTCAACGAAACACAGTTTATCGATGCAGGAGCACTTATCCCGCTTGAAGATCTGATCGAAAAGCACGCACCGAACGTCAAGGCTCATTTTGGCGACCAGCTCGAGAAGCTTCGTTCTCCCGACGGACACATCTATTACTTGACCAACTGGGGTATTATCCGCAACCGAGACCAGAGTCCGTATTACGGCGCTTCGGCAATGTGGATACAAAAAGATGTTCTGAAGGATGCTGGATATCCGAAAGTCGTCACTATGGATCAGTATTTTGATATTATCGTAAACTATGCCAAAAAGTATCCGACTATCAACGGCCAGAAAACCATTCCCTTCACAATCCTCACCTATGACTGGCACGCATTCTGCCTCTGGAATCCACCGAATTTCCTTGCCGGATATCCGAACGACGGAAACGGGATCGTCGATCCGAAAACGCATCAGTACAAGACTTTCTTCACGATGGACATATCAAAACGCTGGTTCAAGAAGCTCAACGAACTGAACGCGCAGGGCTATCTGGACCGAGCTTCCTTTACCGACAACTACGACCAATATCTTGCCAAGCTTGCTTCCGGCAGGGTTCTGGGCATTCACGACCAGCGCTGGCAGTTCCAAAATGCTGACGACGCACTCATGAACTCTGGTATGAACAATCGGACTATGGCACCGCTCCCGATTGTCTTCGACGAAAGCATCAAGCCTCATTACCGCGACATCCCCGTGCCCAATCTTGGCCGCGGCGTCGGAATCAGCGTCAAGGCAAAGGACCCCGTCCGCATTATGCAGTTCATCAACGATCTGCTGAGCGAAGAAGTGCAGCGGACTATCCAGTGGGGTATCGAAGGCGAAGACTGGCAGCGCAAGGAAAACGGCGAACCGTATCGCACTCCCGAGCAGCGCGCCAACTGGGAAAACGTAAACTGGCAGGAACAGAATCGTGCTCTTTTGGTCCGCGACATTTTCCCGAACTGGGAAGGATCTTTCAACGACGGATATCCCTGGGAACTCAAGGACTACTATCCCGAGCGCGAAGCTATGACAAAGCCTGAAGACAAGGAGCTTTGGGCTGCTTACGGCGTAACCAGCAATGCGGAGCTCATGGACAAAAATCCTCCCCCGAACAATATCTGGTATCCAACCTGGAACCTTCCGAATCCTCCCGACGGATCCGACGCCCAGATCGCATTGCAGAGAAGCGAGCAAACCAGGCGCAAATATCTGCCCAAGGTTATACTTTCAGCGCCCGCAGACTTCGACAAGGTTTGGGCAGAATATGTAGCCCAGATGGAAGCCGACGGTATCGCAACCTACGAAGCCTATATGCAGGATCAGGTCACCAAGCGCATCGAGGCATGGACCCCAAAGAAGTAACCTGCTTCAGGCCAGTACACTGCAAGCTGCCGGCCTGAACCTGTTGAATTGCACCTGAATTATTCTGCCCGCACGGGATTCTCCTCCCCGTGCGGGCGTCCTGAACGAAATTCTGCAGCACTTGCACGCATCAGCGTCACCTTTTCCGGAGGTTTTATGCACGAGTCCCGGCTCAGTCTACATCGACGTTCAAAACTGATTACCACAATGATTTCCCAGCGTCAGCTTTTGATCATGTCGGTTCCGATTATCCTGTACATTATACTCTTTTCCTATGTCCCTCTATGGGGCTGGACAATGTCTTTCCAGAATTTCCGACCCGCAAAAAGCTTTTTTGCCCAGGAATGGGTTGGTCTGAAATGGTTCAAATTCATGTTCTCCGATCCGGTTTTTTTACGGACGGTTCGCAATACGGTCATGATGAGCCTCATTAATACAACGCTTGGTTTTATAAGCGCCATCGGATTTGCCCTGCTTCTCAACGAAATTAGAAGCGTACCGTTCAAACGGATTACGCAGACTATATCCTATCTACCGCACTTTCTTTCATGGGTTATTGTAACCGGACTTGTTTCAACGATGCTTTCGGTGGAAGACGGTGCAGTCAATAATCTGCTGATTACTCTGCAGATAATCAAGGACCCGATACTCTGGTTTTCCGAGCCGAAGTATTTCTGGGGCATCGTCGGCGCCACGTATGTATGGAAGGAACTCGGGTGGAACACCATCATCTATCTTGCGGCGATTGCCGGCATCGATCCGACATTATACGAAGCTGCAGAAATCGACGGATGCGGACGATGGAAAAAGATGTATCACATAACCCTACCGAGCATTAAACCGACAATTATTATCCTGCTCATCATGAGCGTCGGCCACATACTGGACGCCGGTTTTGAAATGCAATACCTGCTCAGGAACGGACTGGTACAGGATGTGTCAGACACCATAGACATTTATATGCTGATGTTCGGCCTCCAAAGATCGAACTATTCGCTTGCCACCGCAGCGGGACTTTTCAAGAACGTCGTCAATATTTCGCTCATTTTCGCAGCGAACGAAATCGCCAAACGCGCAGGGGAGGAACGGCTGATATGAACAGATTTTCAAAAGAAAATGGAGGGTTTGTTTTCAATACGTTGAACACCGCCTTTATGGTGCTGTTTTCGGTGGTTATGTTATACCCTTTCTGGAATACCATTGCCGTATCTTTTAACGAAGCCGTCGATACAATACGCGGCGGAATTACACTCTTTCCCCGAAAATTCACCCTGCAAAACTACAAGCTCGTTTTTGCAACCGGATCGATTCCTCATGCCTTTATGGTGTCTGTTGCCAGAACCTCGCTCAATGTGGTAACCAACATATTTTTCACCGCAATGATCGCCTACGTACTTTCGCGGCAAAACTTTGTGTTCCGGAAATCGTTTACCTTTATCATTGTCATCTCCATGTACATCAATGCCGGACTTATCCCGAACTATTTCCTCATGAAAAACCTGCACCTGCTGAATTCGTTCTGGGTATACGTGATTCCGACAATGGTCAATGCGTTCAATTTTCTGATAGTCAGAACTTTCCTTCGCGGAATTCCCGAAAGCTTTATCGAATCTGTCCGAATGGACGGCGGCGGAGACTTTACAATTTTTCTGAAGATCATTCTTCCCCTCAGCACCCCGGCCCTTGCAACCGTCGGCCTCTTTGTTGCCGTCGGCGCCTGGAACTCCTGGTTCGACACACTCATCTACGCTTCCGGAAGAGTTAATTTGCACACACTCCAGTACAAGCTCATGGAGTTTTTGCAATCGAGTCAGGCTCAATCCCGCGGCGCCGGAGACATCGGGGCAATGGGCATGTCAGATGTATCAAACATGGTTACACCAGTCAGTATTCGAGCAGCAATCACCGTAATTGCCGCAGCACCGATTATCATTGTGTATCCGTTCGTTCAGCGCTATTTTGTGATCGGAATGAATCTCGGCGGAGTAAAAGAATAAATCATCGCAGCGAGCCGGTTATGAATAGAAGACTTGATGTACATACGTTCAAGCGTTCAGGAAATTCTGCATGTCGCCTGCAAGTCACCTACCAAAAATACGTGTTGCACAAGCGTACGGCATTCGAGTATTGTCGTTCGCATGGAAGACTTGAAAATCGGATCGGCGGAAATCCTGGATCGAATGGCGCGCCTCGTCGGAGAGGAAGCGGTCTCCGCCTTTGAGCGCACGCGCGTGTTCGTCTTCGGCCTGGGCGGGGTCGGAAGCTGGTGCGCCGAAGCCCTTACGCGTTCGGGAATCGGACATCTCGTACTCGTCGACGACGATGCAGTTTGCGCGTCGAACATCAACCGTCAGATTGAAGCGACAATCAACACGATTGGAATGTACAAGACCGACGCTCTTTCAGACCGAATAAGGTCGATCAATCAGACATGTATCGTCACGACAATTCGGGCGACCTACTCGGCGAAGACGATTTCTCTTTTCGATATAGGTCCCGGCGATTATGTTGTGGACGCTATCGACAGTATCCAGTCGAAGATTGATCTTGCCGAACAGTGCGCCTCTGCCGGCGCGGTTCTTTTTTCCTCCATGGGGACCGCGCTCAAGCTCGATCCGACAAAGCTCCGCGTCGCGGATATCTGGAAAACCGAAGGCTGCCCGCTTGCGCGCCTGGTTCGCTCGGGGCTTCGAAAACACGGTTTTTCCGGATCGTATCAAACTGTATACAGTGCGGAACAGCTTCCCCGCAGGAATTCACCATCCTCCGGGATGCCCGACGGAAGCCTTCGTCCGTCGAAAATCGTCAACGGCAGCGCGGTACAGGTGACGGCAACTGCCGGAATGATTCTGTGTTCTCTCGTAATAAATGATATAATTTCAAAAAAAGTAAGGAGTACAACATGATTTTCATTATTGCGCTTGTCTTCGGGTTATGTGCCGCTCCCTGCGTTGCGGAAATACCGGAGCAGATGCACACTGCTTCCGTCAGTGTTTCGCCTGCAAGCCTCGTATCCTTCGCCGCAGGCTCCGACAGCACTATCGAACTTAACGATGCCTGGGTTTCGATCTCGCTGAACGCCGGCAGCGGTGGCATAGAGGACGATTTCGGCGCTGCGCTCTATCCTAATATATACAATGTCACCTGGGAGCGCCGGTATTTCGGCAACAACCGCTATTCGGGCTTTTTCAGAGGCAGGTACGCCGCTTTCGAAGTTCAGCGGCTCTATGTCGGCGAAGGCGGACATCCCGCCTATTCTACCGATTCCGGCGCTTACACCGATCCGTACTGGTTGGCGGGTGTAAAACTTGGCGGAGTCGCCGGCTTCCGTCTGCGCTTCGGCTCCTGGGCTATTACTCCTAAAATCGCCCTGACGATCCCGCTCCAGGGCGTGATCGGCCTTGACGGCTTTTCAGACTCCGAAACGCTGAGAATATACCTGGAAACCTTGAGCTGGCAGTGCCTCGTGTTCGGTATCAAGATAGACTTTTTTCAGTAAGAGCTTCCTTTCCGGTTCTGTTCTGAACGATTCGGCAATTTTCGGCGACTACCGGAGAAATAAACGCGATAAGCGCATCATACCCTTCAAAATCACGCCCGATGTACTATACTTGGTGTATACTAAAGAGGCTATTTTGAAACTGGATATCGCAACGCTTGTCTTTGTCACATCTGTGCTTTGGCTTTGTCAAACCGCGGCATTAATTGTTCAATACCGCATTGCCAAAGTATACCCCGGAATGTTCTGGTGGCTCGTCGCAGTTATCGTTCAAACTGCCGGGTTCTGGACTATGCTGACCGTATTGTTTCCGCCCGTGTATGTGTTGGCAATGTTCGGAAATCCCCTTATGTATCTTGGGCAGATTTTTCTGACAGTCGGAATTCTTAAATTCCTGGACCGTCCGGTTCCGGTTAAACTGTTGCTGCTCATCTACATATTGTTTCTGGTATCCTATTACTGGTTCCTCTTTGGAAACAATCATCTTTCGGCCCGGACAGCAGTATGCAATGTGTTTATCGGGTGTATGTCGCTACTATCCGCCTACTATCTGTTTCGCTGGAAAAAATCGCAATTTGCAGGCGCAGCCAATTTTACATCCCTGGTGTTTTTCTGTTTTGCGTTGGTAGAGTTTCTCCTTTTTTTAATTTTGATTTTCTCGCTTTCATATTTTAAATACTCTGAGGTAAATCAACACCCTGTTGCGCTTTTGAATTACATTGCACCGATTATCAGCAGCGTGCTGTGGACCTACGGCCTGATTTTGCTGGTTAATCAGCGTCTGACTGCAGATGTGCAAGTAGAAAAAGAAAAATTGCGGCTGATTTTCAATATCGGACCCCAGGCAGAGTTTATCACCCGGATGTCCGATTCGCGGATTATCGATGCCAACAATGAACAGAGCACTTTGACCGGTTATTCCATACAGGAGGTTCTGGGCAAGAATATGCTCGATCTGAATCTGTGGGTTCAACCGCAAGATCGAGCATCCTATATTGATGAACTGATTCGTCACGGAGCGGTGAATCAGCGCGAATTTGTCTTTCGGCGCGGCGACGGCCGTATGTTTGTCGGACTGACTTCCGGCAGACTGATACATATCGAAGATCAGCAGCATGTGGTTACTTCCATTCTGGATATTACCGGGCGTAAGGAAATGGAACAGAAAATGCAGGCTGTGCTTGCCGAAAAAGATGCACAATACCAAACCCTCAGCCAGATACAGGATCAGCTGCTGAAAATGAACGGTGAACTGGAACGCTTGTCGGCCCAGGACAAGTTGACTGGATACTTCAATCGCCACAAATTGACCGAAATGCTCGAACACGAAATTTTCCGCTGGTCACGCTACGGTCATTCATCTACCCTTGTTATGGTCGATATAGACCATTTTAAACAAATTAACGACCGGTTCGGGCATCTGGCCGGCGACAAGGTGCTGGTTGACTTGTCAGCTTTGCTCCAGGCTAACGTACGAAAAACTGACTTGTGTTTTAGATGGGGCGGAGAGGAATTTCTTTTTCTTCTGACCGAAACTGAATATCTGCAAGCAATGCGGACCGCTGAAAAACTGCGACGGGTGGTGGAAACCTGTTTTGATTTTCCGGTTGGTTCTCTGACAATCAGTCTCGGCGTCGTTACCTGGCGCGAAGGCTGGTCGTATGAAGAATGGATACAACAGGCCGACCAGGCTCTCTACGAGGCAAAAGAACAGGGCCGAAACCGGGTTGTGGGAAAAACTCCGCAGGAATAGCGTCCGACCATAAGTTCTGCATTACCCAGTTTTGGCTGCGGTTTAGTTTTTAGTCGTCTAGTACTAGCCCATTTATGTGCTTCAGTCGCTATGTAATAACCAGTGCTTGTATTGCGTGTAACCTCGCGATAGACGGTTGAAATATGCTTCCCCAATATTCGCGCGATAATAGATTTATCTATGGACAAAGCAAATGCAGACTGTAGAAAATCTCGTTCTTCAGTGGTAATATGTGAGTAAGGCATCGCTGGTTCTCCTGGTATTTTGTAGTCTTTGTAAACCACAGTATATCAGAAACCGCGATGCCTTTTTAGCCGCTATTTTCGCACTTCAGATTTGAACTG
>SHOL01000074.1 GCA_004294945.1 Treponema sp. | reverse complement strand
CGTACAAAATCACTCCTGATGAAGTCGTCAAGACGCTTTGAAATTGACGGTTACCATGGAACTAATCTGAATGGAATGATTATCGCGGCGGAGGCGATCGGATTCGACGCGAGCGCCCTGAAAAGCACGGATAAGATACTTGATGCTGATACCCCAGTTCCTTTCATCGCACATTTGGTAAAGGACGATAAAAGTACGCATTTTGTCGTAGTGTACCGTGTGTCGGAGAAATGTATCTGGATTGCCGACCCTGCAGACAAAAAGCGAAAACTAAAACGCGAGAACTTTTTCCGTGAGTGGACAGGTTATGCGGTATTCCTGAATCCTACCCCTGATTTTAAACCGACAAAAGAGTCGAAAGGCAAACTTGCTCGGTTTATACCTCTGCTTCATCCGCATATCAAAACCATTTCACAGTGTATCCTTGCAAGCGCAATTCTGAACGTTCTTGGAATAATCGGTTCGTTCTATTTCGGGTACATTGTTGACGCCGTGCTCCCGTCGAAAGGGTATGCATCATTACAGATTTTATCGATTGGTATGCTTTTGCTTACTCTGTTTCAGGTCACGCTCGGGGTTGTCAGAAACCAGATGCTTCTTCATTTCTCTTTAAAAACATCTCTTTCGCTCAATTTTTCATATTTGAAGCATGTTCTCTCGCTTCCCATGAAGTTCTTTGATAGCAGAAAAGTTGGTGAGATTCTGTCTCGCCTTGAAGACGGAGCTAAGGTTCGCGGACTCCTGTCAGGGGCTGCGTTGAGTGTCATCATGGATGTTATCATGATGTTTCTTGCAGCCGTTTTCCTTCTCATGAAAAACTTTACTTTATTTCTTGTTGCGCTTGCTGCAGTACCGCTTTCCACTGCTGTGTTGTGGGGATTCGCGAAGTACTTCAGGGAAAATTACCGTCGTCAAATGTCTTGTGGTGCCGAAACGCAGTCTTTTCTGGTTGAGTCGATGAATGGAATGGCTACGGTCAAGGGGCTGAATGCTTCCGGGAGAACGTTTGATGAAATAGAGAAACGCATCATGGCCGGAACCCGCGTTGGGTATTCAGGCGCAATCATGAGTAACATTCAGGGTGTTATTACCGGACTCATTGATGGGTGGGGCGGGAATGTGTTGCTCTGGGTTGGTAGTTGGTTCATTCTGAAAGATACTATGTCTCTTGGAAGTCTTATCGCTTTCAATTCAATCCTCGGGTACTTTTTGGGACCTCTTAAACGACTCCTCGGTTTACAGACTTCAATTCAGGAAGCTCTTGTTGCTGCCGACCGTTTGGGGGAGGTAATGGAACTGGAACCGGAAGAGAACGCGGAGAAGTCGTTTCTTAAACCTTCATCGTTCAGCGGAGGTTTTACCTTCCAGGATGTTACGTTCCGATATGGTACGAAACGGCCGGTGATCGAACATCTGAATCTTGAAATCGAGCCTGGCTCAAAAATTGCCTTAGTTGGTCCCTCTGGCTGTGGTAAATCAACAATAGTGAAGCTTATGCTTAAATTCTATTCTCCGGAATCGGGCGATATCTTGCTGGATGGTAATAATCTGCTTGATTTGGATAACGCAAATTTACGTGATCATATAGGATACGTTCCGCAGGAAGTATTTCTGTTTTCAGGTAGTATAAGGGAAAACTTGTGCCTCCATAAACCTGATGCGACTTTTGAGGAGATAGTTGAAGCCGCGAAGCGGGCGCAGGCGCATGATTTTATAACAGATTTACCGGAACGATATGATACGGTCCTTTCAGAACGTGGTTCAAGCCTTTCTGGGGGGGAAAGACAACGCCTAGCTCTAGCCCGCGCCTTACTTGGTAATCCTGATATCCTGATATTCGATGAGGCAACAAGTAATCTTGACGTAATAACCGAAAAGGCGATACATGAGACTATTCGTGAACTTGCGAATCAGGGCTTGACGACAATTATCGTCGCACACCGCCTTGCGACTGTAATTGCGTGTGATACTATTTTTGTTATGGAGTGCGGAAGGATTACTGAGTTCGGAAACCATTACGAACTGGTCAAGAAGGGTGGCTCTTACGCGAAGCTGTGGGAATACCAGAAATTATGAAAGATATAAAGTTTTTGACCTCAAAGGAGTTAAAAGATAGCCGTTCTTTTTTTGAACTTCGGCTTCCAAAGGTTTTCGACTGGTTTTTATGGGGGATGCTGGCACTCATTATTGCTGGGTCATTATGGGCGACCTTCGGGCAGATGGATGTAGTTGTTCGAGGGGCAGCACTCTTGCAGCCAAAACAGAATGTGTCAGAGATCGTTTCTGCGCTCACGGGGCAAGTTGCGTCGAAGCGTTTTATGAATGGTCAAAAGATTAAACGTGGAGATATCTTGTGGACGCTCGACAATCGCGAATACAAAGTCGATAGATCCGTAACGCTACAACAACTTGAACGCGATCGGAAACAACTTAATGATCTTGTCATGGTAGGAAATGTTCTGTTGTATCCGGAAACCGTATTGCCTGAATCAGCTAAAGATGCTCGCCGTATGGCAGAGCTTATCCTCACGGAGGATCAACGTCTGGAGTTGCTCGTAAAACAAGCACAGAGAGTGCTCGATCAACAGTTGCTATTGCCGGAAGCGTCACGTACGAGAAGTAAAGTTCAAGATCTTGAAACATCGCTGCAGATTGCTAAAATCGAATGGGACTCGTATCGAAAATCAAAAATCCAGATTAATTATGAGTCCATAAACAGTCTGTTAGGGAGTATTGAAGGTCTTGAGCGTCATCTTGCCGAACTCGATCAGGAAATACTCTCATCTGAGGTTCGTTCTCCTCTGGATGGATGGGTTGAGGAAATAACGAAATTTAATGTTGGGGATACGATTGTTGCTGGCATGACCTTAGTTCGGGTGGTTCCGGAAAATGCGCGCGATATTAAAGCGGTTATCACCGTTTCATCCGACGATATAGCGGAGATTCGCGAGGGTATGAAGTTCCGATTGATATTTCCGAAACTTCCATCCTCCGAGTTTGGACAATTGCTTGGAACTATTGATATAGTTCCAGAAGATGCCTGGTTGATAAATGGTTCTTCACGCGTATTTCAACTCGAGGGAACTCTGACCCGTCTTTGGCTTGAAAATTCACGCGGGCTGCGAGTTGATCTCAAATCGGGAATGTCTGCCGATGCACGTATAGTGATAAAGCAGAAACCAATATGGCGCTTCATTTTAGAAAAACTGGATTTCCTTGAATGAAAAATACTTTGTACTTCAATATACTGATGTTTTTCCTTCTTTCGTCAGCATATGGACAAATGACCATTTCGGAATGGAAGGAGATACTTATTCAAAATGATTCATCATGGCGAGTTGGTTATGAGAACTTTATCCAAGAAGGTATCAAGGCAAAAGCAATAGATGAGGAATGGCTTCCATCAATTACTGCCAATCCATCATATTCACTGAAAAAAGAAAAAACGGGTTCAGTCGATGAACTCTCGCAAACCGTTTCATTAGGTATGACATTATCTCAAAAACTGTGTGTCGGGACGATGTTTTCATCTTCTTTCAATCAGACTGTTACATCAGAAATGCCAGGTCTCGGAACTTATGGGTATAATACTTCAGGTTCGGTGTCATTATTGGTGCCTTTGTTTTATTCTCAATATAGCGATACAAGAGAACTTACAAAGTATTCCGAAACTTCAGGTAATTGTGCAAGGTATGCAGGTGATTCTCGTTGGCAGGCGTCACAACTCCGTATGATAGCCAATACGCTTTCCCTATTTCTTAAGACCTCTGTTTTGATTGATCGGCAAAAAAACCGCGAGGCCCTTATGGAATGGTATAAACAAACCTTGAAAAATGAACAGTTTTTGTTTGAATCGGGCCAAATAAGTAGCATTGATTTCGCATCGGCCAGAAATGAATCAATTAGTGTTGAGACAGCATATCGTGAATCACAATACTCTCTTGTTAATTCTCTCCGACAGACGGATGCCTGGGAGATTGACCCAGCAAGTATTGAGATAGAAGGATGGTTATTCACTATTGAGGGTGAAATTGGTTCGGAGAAGCGAAAAACGGCTGTCGAATATGAGCTTGAAACCTCACGCTATGACCTCGGTTGTGCTATTAGTGAATTAGTAGATGATGAATTGGATTGTTTACCGAAACTATCGGTATCATATTCATATACTCCAGGGTTTGCTGTTTCCAACAAGAAAGATACATGGACCGCACTATACGATTACTGGAACTCCCCGCTCTCTATGGACTGGTCAATTAGCGCATCGATTTCTGTTCCACTAATGCCATGGAGTCCGGTATGGGATATTAATAAGCTCGGTACATCGAAACGCAGTGCGTTCAGGGCACGCTTTGCAGATATTTCTCGAACAAGTGATGGAATAGCCGAATCAATACAAAAGGTTTTGAATCAACGATCTTTAATGGTTACGCAGGCGAACCGGAGCTGGCTTTTAGAAAAAGACCGGCTAGACCTCTATCGAATCCGTGCGACAAATGGAGACTTGTCCGAAATGGATGTGAGGTATCAGGAAATTCAGGCAAGAAACGCTCAACTTGATTGGTATTCTGCTCGCATAGATTTTATTGTTGCCTGTCTTTGTGGAGACTAATGTGTATGGGTTTTGATACACTGTACCTTAAACAAGTATAACACCTTAATCGGCGAGCTTGAACCAGATACTTCAGTCTTGGTATTATAGCAGACTGTTAGTAGCAATAGTACGGATCGCTCATCCGGAAGTTATCCCAAAAAAAACATGTTCGTCGACGAATTTCTCCATGCCAAGAGTCTTCTGTTTAGTAAACGATAAAGAAATAGTCGTGTATGGCAAGATTGTTCTGTATTGCGGTAAAAAAACAGTGCGTCACAGATTTATCCAACTGCTACTTGCCGGTGGAAGGATTGAATTCATATCGTTTTATCTACTATTGATACCACAATCTCTTGTACAATTTTGCGAGCGTACACAACCATGATCATTTTTCTTCTTTCTATACAGGATAACAAAATAAAACAGTATGAAATAAATATAAATGAAGACCGACGGATCTTTATCCGCGAGGTCTATGTAGGTTCAAAAAATAATAAAGTCCTTACAATGTAAGGACTTGAATGGGCCCTCCTGGACTTGTCCTATAGTCGCGCACTTCGTGTGCGATCCTTCCGGGCCGCCTGCGTGGGCTTACGGCGTCGTCCTGGCGCCTCGCCCTCGCATCCGCTCGGCGCCCACTCTGGTTCAAGTCCAGGCGGGCCCCTCAAATAGAAAAAGCCGCTCCCCCCTACGGGTGAAACGGCTTTTTCTACTGGGCCCACCTGGACTTGAACCAGGGCTCTGCGGATACAGAGCCCGCAGGTAGTTTTTCTCCATGTACATCTACGGTTGCTCTTTCAAAACTTTCCTAGTTTTGAAAGAGCAACCGTCTGATTCTTTTTTTTCATCATCTCGGTATAGACTTTTTCTGTGATCGGGTATTTCGAAAGGATAAGTATACCGCACACAAATACCAGCGCCGGTACCGGACCGATGAGCAGTTTAATGGCTGTGAGCGAGCTTTTTGACTGTACCGCATCCGCGATATAGCCGCTGAAGCTCAAAACAAGCCCCGAAACGCCGATGGAAAGAGCCTGACCGCATTTGGAAAAAAACGTCCACATGCCGTAGTAGATGCCTTCCTTTCTGTTGCCGGTGTGCACTGCGTCCCATTCGATAGTGTCCGGAACCATTGCCCAGGGTGCAACATACGTAAGGCCGAACCCCGTACCGGCAAAAACCATCATGGCATATACAAAACCGAGCCCCAGCCGGTCCCCTGCAATCCAGATAATAAAGCAGCCCACAGCGATAATTCCCAGCCCGATCTGATAGGTCAGCCGTTTGCCGATTCGTTTCGAAATCGGTACCGACAGCGGAATACACAGCATTGCAACCACCAGAAGAATGACCATCGCAACAGTCGTTTGGCTTTCGGCGTTAAAGACGTATTTAAAATAATACACCAGTATTCCCTGGAGAAAATTGATCGCGATGATGTTCATTGCATAGGTTGCAATCAAAATGGTATAGGGTTTGTTTCGGAAAACTGCCGCATAGGTTTTTATAATGCCTTCGTTCGGTATTTCACCCTGGTTGTGGGCCGGTTCACGAACGGAAAAAAAGGTGATCAATGCGGTAACAACCATGACAACGCCCATGACAAGACCCGCTGCCGAATATCCCGATGACTTGTCCGGGAACGCATTAACAATCGGCAGTACAATAGCCGCCCCCAGAATAGTTCCGACAACGGCAAATCCGAACCGGAAGCTGTTCAGTGTGGTTCGCTCATGATAATCCTGCGTCAGTTCCGGCGTCAGCGCGGAGTAGGGGATGTTGACGATTGTGTAGGCTGTATTAAGCGCACACAGCGCAATAACCGCCCACACTGTAAGCGACAGCTGCGAATCAATGTGCGGATTTGTAAAAAAATACCACATGGCAATTCCGAGCGGAATCGAACCGAAAAGGATATACGGTCTTCTTCGTCCCATGCGGCTTTTTGTCCGGTCTGATATGTATCCCATCATCGGATCGGTTACCGCATCCCAGAATTTACCCACCATTATTGCGAAGCCCGCAGCTGCTGCCGACAGCGCAACCGTATCGGTCAGGTAGTTGAGCGTCCAGAAGCCCATCGCGGTAAAAAATAGATTGCCTCCAAGATCGCAAACCCCGAAACCCAGTTTCTGTCTGATGGACAGCTTAGCGGAACTCATGTCTGTACTCCTCTATGCAGCGTTCAAAACGGTCATGCAGATCGACTGTCACATCCTGCATTGCGCCTTTTTTATCCTTTTTGTATTTTTCCCGGTATGCATTGAGGTTCAACGGTTCTCCGGGAACTATTACAGGATATTTGGCAATAATGTTAGCACGGTTTCTTAAAGTTCCACCTTTTAATCTGTTGAGTGCGTCAAAAAAATTGTGGGCAATTTCGACCAGGGTTTCAAAATGCGCTTCAGCCGGAATGTTCCGGAAATCGACGTAGATCAGAAGCTCGGACAGTTCCATGTGACGCATGGCGAACCAGGCTTCTCCCGCCTCGCGTTTGGCAAGTTCGAAGCGCAGCGGCGTCATTTCCCGCAGATCGCTTCGGAACAGCCGGTCCCAGCCTGCAGTACGGATCGTGTAGAGCCGTAGTATTGCTTTTTTTTGGGGATCACAGGGAATTCCCAACATACGTTCGGCTGCAAGGAGTGCCGCTTCAAGTATCACTTTCTGCGTATCTGCCGAGGGAAACTCCGGAGCGGATTCTGTACCGTTTGTAACGGGCAAGCCTCCGTATTCACCATAGAAGGCCAGAAGATGGGAGAGGATGGCCGGGCCGATGCGGGAAAGCCGCTGTGCAACAGCCTTGTCGGTGGAATCCTCCGTACGCAGTTTTGATCCCTTTGGGAGCAGACCGCACTCTATTTCCATCGTGCGAATCATACGTGAAATCTGCGGTCTGGCACGCTTGCCGCACCGGTAATGGCTGGAAAGCGGAACAATAAATACATTCTCGGTGCGTCCCGCTTTTTCAAGGTCTTCCATACACCAAAAACCGAAACGCGCGGTTCCTGTCTCGAGCTCCAGAACGCGTTCGCTTCCGTACGTCACATGACCTTCAGGAGCAAGCGCCACCGGGAACGTTCCTTCGGAAAACAGTTTCCGTATCCGGCTCATTCCCTTTGCGTCCATGTGGATGTGATTTATCGGCACCGCTCCGACCCGCGGCAGCAGCCAGCGGACGAAGGGTCCAGACCACATCGGCACTTCGACCCCGTAAATAAAATGGGCATGCGTAAACCGGGGAAGCTTGATCCCGATTTTCCGGGCTGCTTTCGGCATAACATGATGAAAAAGATACGCCGTCAGCTGAGGATCGTCCCCGTACGGATGGCGGAATCCCGCAATCATGCGGTTTTTACCGTCAGTAAAGTCCTTGTACGTTCGTACTAACCGTTCAGGATACAGCAGCACCGGTTCGCGGAATTTCAGGGCGCGGGCATACAGCTGGATAATGCTCCGCAGCGCTTTCATCAGCGGATAGTGCAGTGTCGGTTCGGGCAAATCAAGGGTGGGAAGCGGTTCTGTTTGCGGTATATACATATATATTCAGTGTATGAGACGCCGGAAAAAATGGCAAGATGGTTTCTTCTGCCCTTTTCCGGCAGATACACCGTGTCTACTGGACTAAAAGTGTATAAATACGCTAAATTATCGAATAAATATGCAAGAATCCGAAAGAGACACCTGTTTTTCGGGGAAAACTGCATACAATGCATCAGGCGCGATACTGTGCAAAGGGGTTCCTATGTCTCAGCTCATGATACCCGCAGGGTACAAACCGCTTCTTTCCGTAAAGGAAACCGAACAGGCGATTGTCCGTATAAAGGATTTTTTCCAGCTTGCGCTTTCTACCGAACTTAATCTGACCCGGGTAACCGCGCCGCTTTTCGTTCCGCGCGGAAAAGGCCTGAACGACGACTTGAACGGTATCGAACGCCCGGTTCATTTTCCGGTCAAGGACATGAACGAACAAGAACTCGAAATCGTACATTCTCTTGCAAAGTGGAAACGGCTCAAAGTCTCCGACATGAACCTTGCCGGCGGTTTCGGGATTTATACCGACATGAACGCAATCCGTGCCGACGAAGATCTCGACAATATTCATTCGCTCTATGTCGACCAGTGGGACTGGGAAATGGCAATGGACGAACTGGATCGTACTATCGATTTTCTGACCGGCGTCGTGCGCAAAATCTACCGCTGTATCAAACGGACCGAGTTCTACATCTATGACAACTATCCGGCGATCAAGCCCTCGCTTCCGGAAGAAATAACCTTCATTCATGCCGAAGACCTGTACCGCCAGTACCCGGATCTGACCGCAAAAGAACGGGAAAACGAAGCCGCGAAAAAGTACGGTGCCGTATTCATTATCGGAATCGGCTATGCGCTCAGCGACGGCAATCTTCACGACGGGCGCGCGCCGGACTACGACGACTGGATTACCGAAACCGGAAACGGCAAGCGCGGCCTCAACGGAGACCTTCTGGTATGGAACAGCATGCTCGATCAGGCACTGGAACTGTCCTCCATGGGCATCCGCGTCAGCCCGGATTCCCTGCGGGAACAGTTGCAGTACCGCGGCTGCCCCGAGCGCGCAAGCCTGTACTTTCATCAGCGCCTGCTTGCCGGCGATTTTACCCAGACAATCGGCGGCGGCATCGGCCAGTCCCGCCTGTGCATGTTCTTCCTCCGCAAGGCGCATATCGGAGAAACCCAAGTTTCCGTGTGGCCGGAGACAATGATCGACGAGTGCGCCCGTTCGGGTATTCCTCTGCTCTGAACTTTCGGTGTAGAATCGCCCGTATGAGTTCAGTCAGACGGGCGGTTATCGTCCTTGTTTCCTTTCAGCAGCAGTCCTCGTTCCAGGCGGTTCCCCTCGGCGCAGCCTGCATCGTATCAGCGCTCAAGGCGCATCCTGCCGTTGCCGCCGCAGCGTCGGTGTCGCTTGTGGATTTTTCGCTCGAAGACACGCCTTTTGCCGGACTTTCACCTGCAGCAGCCGGAGAACAAGCCGCACTGCGCATAGCATCCGGAGAACCATCCGACGTTTGCCGGGCTGCCGGGACAGTCATCATCGGTTTTTCCGTGTACGTCTGGAACCGTCTAGTTGCGGAATCATGCGCGCTCAAACTCAAAACACTCCTTCCCGGCTGTGTCGTTTTCGCAGGCGGCCCTGAAGTTACCTCTGCACCATCATCCTGGACCTTAGCCTCCGGTATCGATTATCTTCTGCCCGGTGAAGGCGAGCAAAGCGCAGTCGACCTTGCCGTCTCGATTCTCGAATCCGACACTCGGACAGTCGCCGGCGCGGCGTCAGATCGTCCACAGAACAGTTTGCACATCCCGTCTGCTCCGGCACCGGTTCTATTGCAGACTCTCCCTCCTGATCTTTCAAAACTGCCGTCTCCCTGGCTCGACGGCACTCTGGTCAATTTGCCGTCCGTCCGCGAACATCGGGGCGCCCTGTGGGAGCTTGCCCGGGGATGCCCCTACAAGTGCTCCTATTGCTACGAATCGCGGGGCACCAAAAAAGTCCGGCATTTTCCGGCGGAGCGCCTTGAAAAGGAGCTTGAAACCTTCGTTTCGTCCGGCATCGAGCGGGTGTTCATACTCGATCCGACCTATAACGCAAACCGCGACCGGGCGCTCACACTGCTTTCGCTCATCGAACGGAAGGGTAGCGCTCTTCATTTCAACTTCGAAGTGCGCGCCGAACATCTTGACCGCGAACTTGCCGCCGCCTTTTCCCGCATACCCTGTTCGCTTCAGATCGGCCTTCAGTCTGCAAATCCGGACGTGCTCAAAGCAGTAAACCGGCCTACCGATCTTTCCCTGTTCAAAAAGAAAATAGGACTTCTAAACGATGCTGGCGTCATATTCGGGTTCGATCTCATGTACGGACTTCCCGGGGATTCTCTACGTTCCTTCAGATCTTCACTGGACTATGCCATAGCCTTGTATCCGAACAATCTGGAAATCTTCCGTCTTGCTGTTTTGCCGGGAACCGAACTCTTCGATCGCGCTGCAGATTTCGGCCTTATCTTCGATTCAAAACCTCCCTATCTGGTTGTGTCGACTCCAACCTGTCCTGCCCAGGATCTCGACCGCGCGGAAATTCTTGCCCGTGCATGCGATATCTTCTATACACAGGGGCGCGCCGTCGCATGGTTCCTTGCCGTCCTGCATCCCCTCAAACTGAAGCCATCCCAATTCTTCCAGGATTTTGCGTCCTTCCTTTCGGGAAAAAAAGTGTCTGAACAGTCCGACCAGAGAACATGCGAAAAACTCCAGCTCGAATTCATCCGCATCAAATTTCGCGAAAAGCAAAAAGCGTTTCTTCTGCCCGCCGTCTGTGATACGATAGCACTCAACGGCGCTTGGACACGCGCTCTTGCGGAAGGCGAAGAAACCCGCCTTTCGCTTTCGTATCATCCCGAAGACCTGTTCAGTCCCGATGCGATGGATCTTGAATACTTTACGGAAAACGCCTGCATGGAGCACTGTGAAGTCCGCGTGTTCCCCGGTGCGGAGGGTCCCGATCTGGAAATCATGTGATCTGAGGCAATTACAAAAATCAGTGATTTTTGTAATTGCAACAAATAATGTATGTGGAGTTCAACAAC
>SHOL01000073.1 GCA_004294945.1 Treponema sp. | reverse complement strand
ATGCAGGCCAGAATCGACTCTGTCCGGAAGGATTTGTTCGCATCTCTCGAAGATCTTTCAGCCCGTACCTCCGAATCGATTGCCGCTGTTTCCGGAAAGGCGGACGAAGCGGCCGCCGTTATCGGCGCACAAAATGCTGCTTCAATTGCAGCGGTTGCGGAGAAATCATCTGCGGAAACGCTCGAGCTGGAAAAAAGCCTCCAGCAGCGCCTCTCTGGTCTTGCTTCGGCCTTGCGGGAAGAACTTGCCCGTGTCGAGACAGAAACGAAAACGATACTCGATACTGCACAGTCGCGCTTGGAATCTTTTTCATCTTCCTTGTCTTCGTCGATCGATTCCTCGTCTGAAAAGGCTGCAGATCATTTAGGACAGACAGTCGCAGCGATCGAGAATCGGCTTGACTCCTATCGCAAGGATGTCGAGTATCGGCTTGAGCAGTTTACCTCGCATTTGAGCGATGCTGACCGTCTGGAAGCGCGGCTGCGGGAAACGATGGAAGATACGGAAAATCGCGTTACCGGCGATTTTACGCTGTATACCCGCGAGATGGCGAATAAACAGGAACAGTTCGAGCAGAAAATCGCCGAACGGGGGGATACCCTGTCGCGGAAGATGCTTGATCTTGAAAACGGGCTGAACGAACTCAAATCCCGAGCTTACGATAATGTGTCCGAAAAACTGAAAGTATTCGAAGACGATTTCTTCAAGGACCTTGCCCAGCGCGGGGAAGCGATTACAACCGAACTGGAGCGCTGGCAACGGTCTGTTGCCGAAAAGCTGGAACTGCTGGCCTCGGAGAGCGAATCGGCACGAAAAGACGCAGAGGCGGCATACGAAGCGGAGCTCAAGGACCGCCTGGCTGCAATCGGAGATCAATACCGTCAGTACACCGCACGCCTCGAAGAGCAGATCGCGACTGTGGAAGCTTCTCTGCGTACACAGATTACGGCAAGCGATCAGTCGATTCTGGCGTTTGTCGAACAATTCAGGGCCGAGTTCGCTCAAACACGGGAAGCAGCTTCGTTGCATGTTAAAAACGAACTGGAAGCTCATGCGCTGTCTGTGCAGGAAATACTGCGAAAGCAGGAGCGCGAAGTTGATGCACGGACTAAAGAATTCGTGCAGAGCATCGAGACATCAAAATCGGATGCTGAAAATCAAGTCGAATTGCTCAAGTCGGAGTTCAGTGCATGGCAATCAAAGAATGGCCAGCAGCTCGCCGCATCGAGACAGTGGCTCGAAGAGCAAATTGCGTCTTTTTCGGGCGAGGCCAGACAGTCGATCGATGCTGTTGCCAGTTCCTGGCAGGAGCAGTTCCGCGACTTTGCCGCCAAAACAGCCGAAGAGCGAAAACAGCTCAAGGACAGCCTGGAAACACTCAAGCGCGACATGGTTCAATCCGGCGCCGAATTCGACCGCCGGGCAGCCGAGGCTTTGAGCGGATTCGACGTGTCCTGGAAGGCTCTCGCCTCCGAAAGCGAATTGCGGCTGCGGGAACAGTCAGCCGACACTGAACAAACACTCCGCAGCCTGAAGGCACTTGCCCAGGACATCCGGGAAACTGTTGAACAGAATCGGGAAAAGTCGTTTCAGAAAATCCAGCAGGATACTGCCGCTCTCGGCGCGACTCTTGAAGAAATTGATCGTCGGCAAAAAGGCTTTGTTGCCCAGACTAAACTGTTTGAACGCGCCGATCAGCTCAAGATCGGACTTGAAACGGATATTGAACGTCTTTCGGCAGAGGTTGGACGGCTCGATACGTTCAAGGAAAGTATGGTTGCACTCGAACAGCAGTATATAAAAATTCGCAAGCTGGAAGAGGAAGCAACCCAGAAACTCAGCAAGTTTACTGCAGATAAAAAGCGGATCGATATTCTGGAAACCGATTTTGGCAAGCTGCTTGGACTGTCGGATTCTATCGACAAGAAGCTGCTTGAACTGACCGGCACCAACGACGATCTCCAGCAGATCCAGGTTCAGCTCAGGCGTTTTGACGAGACCATCGGCGATGTAAACAGCCGGTATGAACGGCTGGAAAAAAAGGCGCTTGTGCTCGACCGCACCGTTGAAGGAATCGACGCTGCATTCGAACAGCTTCGATCTGTCGAAACCGCTGTCGCAGAGTATCGTAAAACAATCGAGGCTGTACCTTCAGAAATAGAGGAACTTGGCAGGACGCTGGGCGAGCTCCGGGATACGGGTGGAAAAGCCGCTCTGGTCATGGAACGTCTTTCTGCGCTCGACAGCATTCTTGAAGATGTAGAGAAGAGGACCGAAAAGATGCAGACCGCTCGGGAATGGCTCGCCCGTACCGAAACCCGCCTTGAAGAGATTTCCCGCCAGTCGCAGGATCAGCTGAAACTGCTCTCGGATCTTTTAAAGGAAGAAAATCCTGCCAAAAAGAGCAAGGGAGCGCCGCCGATCGGCATCCGGGAAAATGTGGTCAAGCTTGCGCATCAGGGTTGGAAGGTGGACGAAATTGCCCGCGCACTGCATCTGTCGCGCGGAGAAGTAGAATTGATTCTCGAACTGCCTTCAAACTGAAGTTGTTAGAGGTGCCCGAAAGTAAATACCCTTTCGGCCCGCGCCGGTATCTGCCGGTGCGGTAACGCCCGCGCCGTTCACTCGCGGGTAATCAGGCATGATGCCCAGACTTCCACAGCTTCGCTTGTGCCCACGGCACCAAGTCCTTCGCCGGTTTTCGCCTTTACAAACACCGCATCTGTAGGTATCCCGAGAATTGCCGCAACTGATTCGCGGACTGCCGAGCGCCAGGGTAAAAACTTCGGTTTTTGCAGCGCAATTACGCAATCAATATTTTGGATTTTCCATCCTGCCCCGGAAACCTTCTGCCAGGCAGCGCCAAGCAGTTGTGCCGAGTCAGCATCCTTCCATTGCGGATCGCCAGGGGGGAAAAATTCTCCGATGTCGCCAAGTGCGGAAGCTCCGAGCAGCGCGTCGGTAATGGCATGCAGCAGAACATCGCCGTCCGAATGTCCGTCTTCACCGAGTTCGAAGGGAATGTGTACGCCGCCGATTATCAGTTTTCGTCCTGCCACTAAACGGTGCAGATCATATCCGAGTCCCGTACGGATTGTCATTACAAGTCTCCCGGATACGTGATTTTTTTATTTTCCCGATCACCGTCGATTGTATACACATCACCGGCATAGCATCCCCAAATTTCGGCGTCATCGGTATACGTTTTTCCGTCTGTTGCCGCCATTCGGTGCGCAGAAAGAAGTCCCGAAAACCGAAAGCCCTGCGGTGTCTGTACGCAGACAATTCTTGAACGTTCCAGATGACGAATGATTTTTCCGGTACGGTCTATTTCCTTTTCCGTGTCGACGGGAGAAACACCGGGAACCGCAGCTCCCCTGAGAAGGGTGGTTTCGAGCACTTCGCGGATCAGTCTGTCGGAAACCCACGGTCGGGCAGCATCGTGAATGAGCACCGTGTCAGGTTGCATGTTGAGTCTTTCACTGTCCAGTGCGAGGCGTTCAAGTCCAATCCTGACAGATTCCTGGCGCGACGAGCCGCCTTCTGCAAAAAGCAAATTGATATTGTGTGCTCTGCTCAATGTGTCGAGTCGACCATCTGCTGCGAGTATCTTCCGCGCCTCTGTTTCGCCGTTCTTCGGCACCGTTATCAGAATCCGGGAAAAAAGGCCTGTGGCAAGGAATGCGTACAAAGATGAAGAAAGCACAGAAACAGTTCCTGTGCTTTCCTGGCGAACAGTCAGATATTCTTTCTTTGTTCCGCCCATGCGGACAGAGCTGCCCGCCGCGGTAAGAAGAAGGGCATGAATCATGGAATCAATCGTCCGAATCGTCCTGATCGTCGACGTCTTCTTCGATTTCCATATCGTTTTCTATGAATTCCTCGTCGTCTTCTATAACAGCTACTACATCCTTGACCGGCGCAGCATGTTCGCTTCCCGGCGGTTCAAGGTGAGTGTGGATTAGTTTTTCAACTTCGTTGCGCGGTAGATCCAAAGAAAATGCTATTTCATCTTCCAAAAGCTTTCGCGCTGAATCGTACAGTTTTCGTTCGAGTATGGGGAGTTCCTTGACCTTGCTCCGGTGGTAAAGAGAACGGACGATTGTTGCTATGTCTATAACACTGCCTTTTTTCAGAAGATCCAGATTCATCTGATACCGGAGCTTCCAGTCCGACGGAATCGGTTCGAATTCTTTAGACATCAGCTCCAGGGCTTCCCGGGCTTCCTCCGGCTGAACAATTGCGCGGATTCCCAGTTCTTCGGCTTTTGCAACCGGAACCATGACTGTCATATCGGATACTTCAAGATAAATGACATAATAAAGAACGTTTTCGTTCTTGAATTTTCGTTCCTTGATTTCGAGTATCCGGCCAACACCCTGACTGGGATAGACGATTTTCTGATTAACCGAAAAGGTATGTGATGCACTCATATTTTAACGATTATAGCACAAAAAAGGCCGGAGGTCAAAGCCCGCCGGCCTTCGAAAAAAACTGGAACGGCACTTTCCGCTCAGTGCAACAGCGCAACTCCGGGCAGCGGCTTTTTTTGGGTAAAGCGGACAAACTTGAAAGGATGGATATCGAGCGCATTTGGATACCAGCCAGCGATACCGTCCATATCAAGAACATTCAACGAAGGGTTATGCGCAACGGGAAGAATAACTCCTTCGTCCAGCAGCAATTTTTCCGCTTCCGCCAGTTTCGCGTATCGGTCCTTCGAAAGTTTTTTTGCAGACGCTTCGCGTATCATTCGTTCATATTCGGAGTTGCTCCATCCAGAATCATTCAAGCTTGAATCCGGTCTGAACATCTCCAGGAACGTCAGAGGGTCGGCAAAATCTCCGATCCACGAGGTAATTCCGATTGTATAGTCGTCCGTTCTCAGTGAATTATAATACCTGCTGTACGGAGTCGTACGAACGGCCACCGTAAAACCCAATTCTTCCCACACCGATTTTAGAATACCGGCCAGCGCGGTGTAGTTTTCAGACTCGGGGATGCTGATGACAAGTTCGGTCGATGCGTCCTTGTGATCCGCTTTCCATGCTTCGATCATTTTTTTGGCTTGTGGAATATCGCTGTTTTCGATCCCTTCGATTTCTGGATAGCCGGCGATCGGAAACACCAGAGTCGTTGCGGGAATCAGATAGCTGTTTCTGAGTTCTTCCCAGGGAACAGACAAAAGCAAGGCCTTCCTGACTGCGGAATCCGCGCCTGCCCCCCAGGTAGTACGGAAAAAGAAATACTCCGTTGCAAACATCGGGGTAATATGAACCGCAGTTGCGTCGAGCACCTGGTCGATTTTCGACGCTCCGGCGAGCCAGTGAATTTCACCGCGGTTGAAGCCTCGGGTAAGATCGTCCGCATTGTCAGTTACCAGGAGCCGTATCGAAGGTATATGCACCTGCTGTGCGTCCCAATACGCGGTATTCTTTTCCAGGAGAATCTCGGAGTCTGAAATACTTGCAACAATGAACGGACCGCTCGAGACGGGGCGGTAGCGCGCATCAGGCCTGGAACCTTCGGTACGGGCAAGATCTGAAGCGTGGACTGCGCTGAACGAATGGTGGCACAGGATTTTGGGAAGATGCTCCGCGGGGGCAACAAGCCTGATCTGGAGCGTATACTCTGCGGCTGCCGATATTCCAACCGTCGAGGGGTCGGCCTGCGTTCCTGTGCGGAACGCCCGGGCGCCTTCAATGTCATCAAGAAGCGATGCATAGGGCGCAGCCTGCGACGGCGCAAGAAGATTCATCCAGGAATCCCGGAATATCGCGGCAGTGATCGGATCACCGTTGGAAAACGCGGCATCTTTCCTGATCTGGAATGTCCAGATCAACCCGTCGGAACTGACAGTCCAAGACTCGGCAAGAGCCGGAACCGGATCAAGATTGTATGGATCGTATACAAAAAGCCCTTCGTACACTGCAGACAGTATTTGTGCCTCGTCCGCATTATACGCCCGGTGCGGGCGCCACTCGGGCATAGATGCTGAAATGTTCGCCACGAATTGCTGCTGAGGATAGTCTTCCGAAGCGAAGACGACAAACGATGGCATCGCAAGGAATGCCGCGAGAAGCAGAGAACAAAGTGATCGTGAATCAGACATTGGTAATCCCCAGTTTCTTGAGCTGCTGCTGTTCTTCAACCTGTGATGCGTATTCCGCTCTGCACTGGTTCGCTTTAACAAGATTGTTTCGTATTGCAGAAAGTTCAACCTTGATGCCGCGGATGCGTTCGCGCACTTCGGCACTCGTATTCTGTTTAAAATAATCATCCAATCCGGCACAGATCTTGATTGTTGCATTGAGCTCGGCGATATACCGCGTCAGGAGATCAAGAATCTGCTGTTCTTCCATACCTTCGATTTTTTGGTAGGAGGGCGACGTTTTTACGGCACAGCCGGTCATAATTCTGGACTTTCGCTTGAGGTCCTCGATGAATTCGTTAAAATTGATATTTTCCTTTTTCCCGGTTTGCGTTACCGGATCGATAGTGTGAATCGTTAATTCTTCGTCCGGAGTTTTCAGCTTGAAGGCTTTCCGGAAGGTGTCAATAAGTTTCTGGAAGAAGCTTTTTTCCACATTCGTCATTACATGGTAGTTCTCGGCCAGCTTGAAGGCAATCTCGTCCAGTTGTGGAGACGTGCTGCCAACCGTTCTGATACCGTCCAAAAGCACATTCTTGAAATTTTCCGGAATCAACGTTTTTTGGGCTCCCTGCTTGTTGGACAACAGACGGGCAAGCAGTTCCTGCTGAAGAACCTCGTGATCCGGTGCGTACTCTTCCTTGAGTATTTCCTCGATCAGCTCGGTATAAAATGGCTGACCTTTCATGTTGATCGCGAAGGAGCGCTTGATTTCCTTAATTGCTTCGCTGTATCCGTGCGACAGCGCCCCGGTATTTATCACCGTGCCGGGAAGAACCAGCTTCCTGACTGCCGTCTTGTACCGCTCCCGATGGAATTCGGTAAGGCCTTTCAGCGTTTTGGTAATCTGTTGGGTAGATTTGCTCAACTGTGTGATGGAATCGTTGATAATACCGACCGAAAGCGAGTCACTGCCGTTTCGGATAGTGTTCAGAAGATCTGCCAAGCCCTTGGTGTTCGGCCGGGTTGATGTGTTGGATACATTGTCCCAGGCAAACGTCTTATTGAAGGCGACGAGTTTTGAAACACGTTCTGTCGTCAGGTAATCGCACGAAAACTGCCAATAATTGTTGAGAAAATCGAGCATCGCTTCGTACTGGGCAAGGCGCTGCCCAATGACAATCGCCTTTTCGCTTTCGGTGAAAGAATCGTCTGCCGGTATTTGAATATCAGTAGTTTTACTGTCGTATTTGTAGGGATCATCATGAATAATCCCTTTTCGCACCAAAATAGTATGAAGCGTTCTGACTGAACTCTGGCAAATACTATAATCCTCCCGCATCTTGGGAAGGTGGTAGCTGTCAAAAAGCTGCTGCCGTTCGAGTATTGCCTGAAACAGGAGGTCGTTGAATGATTGTGTATCTTCCATAACATATCCAGTATCGGTCAAAATCGCCAAAACGGCAAGCATCAACAGCGTGTGCGGGGCTCGCGTTCAGGGCTTTACGGCTGAAATTACGGAAAGACAGTGTAAAGAGCCTCTACAGAGTCGATTTATTCCTTGATACCCGGAATCAATCCCGTTTTTTTGCCGGCGGTGTAACGGTGAGCGCTGCGAGCACCATGAAACTGTCCACGAAGGGTACTTCCGGTTTTGCCCAGAGATTGAACAAGGGTATGCCGGCACGAACAGTAAGCCCCGCTCCCCATCCGGTCTGCAGGCGGTAGCGAACTCCCGTCTGGATTGACGGATACAACCACCGGAGCGAGTTCCAAAAATAGTCATTGCATGCAGCTACCTGTTCGCCTGCACTCAGGGTTTCCCCCACATTGATCGCATCTGCGGGGATTCCCGGTTCGAGCAGCGCATAGCGGGCAACGATTCCCGGGCCGATTCCGAGCGTCCATGACACTTTTTCATGTTCAAAAAACACAAGAAAAGGAATATCTAAATAGATGGTCGAGACAAACGCAGTTCGATTTTCTATCTCTGTGGGGAGGGCTCTGTCCCGGGCGAACGCGTATTGCGCTGTCCACAGCGAAACTGACGGTGCAATGATAAAGCGGCTTGTTGCCAGATACCGGTATTCCGCTCCAGCGAAGGCGGGGAGGGGACTTGGCGCGCTCGCAAGACCTCCCGGCGTTCCGTCGGGATTCATGCCGGGCACTTCCGTGATTCCTGCATCATCGGAATTGTATATCAGATTAAGGCCGCCGAAAAAGCTCCAGGAACTATAGTCGGCGGCTGCGGAAACAAGGGTTCCGCCCAGAAATAAGAGTAGTGTCAGTATCCGTCGCGTCCCCGGCTTCATACTTCCGAGTATACTGCAGGTCTGAACGAAAAACTACCGCGACGCAGGCAGAACGCTCGGCGTCCCGGGTAGCGGAGTTTCGAACAGACCGGTGCGTCCGGTTTCAAAAAAGCGCTGCTCCTCCCAGGCGGCCAGCAGAGTTTTTTCGGTCAGAACAAACCAGGTATATACATACCCTGTAGCGAGTTGGGGCAGTTTGAGCACTCCGATTTTCGCAGAAGAATTGTCGGCTTTATAATAGAAGGTTCCGTCGGCAAACAGCGCTGCGGTTTTGTCGTCGGAAACGAATGCTGTTCCTTCCACTGCTTGTGCCTCCGAAGCTCTGACATACACTTGCGTGGATTTGGCGGAACGGGAATAGACCCTGATCGACAGCCCGGTGGTATCGGGTATCTGGATCAGCAATTCCTTGAGCTGATCGGGCGCGTTCTTCCAACCGAACGGGGCAACGGATCGCTGATATGCGTCGGAGCTGATTCTGCGCACGCCGGAAAGGTCGTAGGTCCCGGTTTCCGGATTGCGCAACGGGAAAGAGGGAAATTCCAGATAGGTGAAATCGACCTTGCCGCCGGTTTCGTTTTTGAATGATGCATACCAGACGGAACCGATTCTGTCCAGCGCGACGCACTGGGCGCTTTCGCCAAGTCCCAGATCGCGAGCATTCAGTCCCGCCGCAAAGGATTGTTTCGATTCGTCATACAACGCAAGACAGGGACCTGAACCGGAGGAAGCCGAATCGGAGAAAAAACTGTTGCGGTACATTCGTACCGCTGCGCCGTAGTTGGTACGGTACAGGCCGCCTGCTGTTGCGGAGGCGAACAGACTGTCCGATTTCAGGGCGAATGCAGATGATCCCGGCGCCGCGGTCAAAAGTCCGAGTCTGTTGATCAGGAGGCTCGGCGCATTGCTGATAATTGCGGCATCTGCAACCCGGACAGCCTCGGTCCAGGGTTTAAAGGTTCGTGCGGGAATGTCCGACGGGTTTGCGGCAGAGTGAATCCCGCTGTCGGAAAAGTAGTACCATCCCGAGCTTTTCTGTTCGGTTTTAGCTTCCGGTGCCGTGTCGGCGGTTCCAGTTCCGGGAGCAGAGCGGCCGGTACACCCGGACGAGAGCACGGCGCAGGCAATCGCTGTTAGCAGTAGTATTCGTTTCATAGTGTACTGACAATATCGGTTGATCGCGGGCGGAACAATAGGGTGCACCGTGAAAAACCCGGTTAGTTTTCTTCGGTGTCCATGGGTGTGCGCAGGAATGGGGAGAAAAACAGCAGCTCCGCATGGCTGTTTCCGACGCAGACATACAGCACACCGTGTGCTCCGATGAATACGTTCGTTCCGGCTGGAAGCTCAACGGCTATCTCCCGGGACTGATCTGACCCCGGAATGGTAAGGCTTTCTGCCAGCGGATTGGCCGGGAAAAAACAATCGCCGAGTGCTTGTTCCGGAATGGGGATGAGAAAATCCTCAAGACGAGCACGGACGATTGAGGTTTTGAAAGCTGCACAGTCTGATGCTCTGAAAGTTCCGTCAAGAATTTCCGCAGCACAGGAGTCGATATCGATGAATGCCGGTTGTTTTGACTCGCGAATTCGATTTTCCAGACGAAACCAGTTGAAGTGAGAGGCAATCGATTGCCCGTCTTTAAAACCTCCCCTGGCATTCCTGAGCGTCCGTTCCGCAATAAGCGCGGTTGTCCCTGCCGTATAGGTCAAGTCCAGGACGGTTCCGGTAAAGCCTTCTTCCGCATGAGTCGGGTAAACGGCACCGACGGGTGCAAGCTGCGGTGTGGTCAAAAGCATCCCGGATTGTTCCGGCTCTGCGAGAATTGGCGTTAAAGACTCTGCTTCGAGTTCGATATGCACCGTTCCCGGGCAGTGTTCAAGGACCTGACAGTTCCCATCCCGGTCGTACCAGCGGATCGTCCAGACCGGATCACCGGTGCCTGCAAGTATGCGATGCGCCGGCGATGGTTCCGGGAGGAGAATGCAGACCGCTACCTTGTGTCCGATAGAAGCGGCCTGCCAGCTGCATCCGGCGATGAGTGCGACTGCAACCGTTATGGCGATACAGAGTGCACCGGCCTCTCTTTTGCCCTGTGCGTGCAGCGAGTTTTTGTTATTTTTCCCCGTTTTGTGCATAATACAGTTATACCTGTGCATGACAGGGTTATATGCACTGAACAGGACGTTTGGCTGCTTTCCCCGGCTGGTTTCGATCCGTTTGACAGGCTGACTGATGGTGGTATACTGGAAATAGACAGGAGGCGTCCAATGAAAGCTCTCTTTATCGGCGGAACAGGCACTATCAGTTCGGGAATATCAAAACTTGCTCTCAGCCTCGGCTGGGAATTGACGATGATAAACCGGGGTAACCGGCCGGATCGTCAACTGCCGGGCGTCGAGATCATCAACGGCGATATCAACGGCGAAGAGGAAGCGATTGCGCAAAAAATCGCTGATATGAGTTTCGACGTTGTGGTGGATTTTATCGCCTTCGTTCCAGGACAGCTCGAACGGGACTACAGGCTCTTTGCCGGAAAAACCCAGCAGTTCATATTCATCAGTTCCGCCTCCGCCTATCAGAAACCCCTGTCCTATTACCGAATCACCGAATCGACCCCGCTGGCGAATCCTATGTGGGAGTACTCGCGGAACAAGATTGCCTGCGAGGAATATCTGATGGAACGCTATCGCGAAACCGGCTTTCCCATAACGATCATCCGCCCGAGCCATACGTACGACGACCGGTATCTGCCGGTGGCCGTGCACGGCAAAAAAGGAAGCTGGCAGGTGGTTGACCGGATGCTCAGGAACAAGC
>SHOL01000072.1 GCA_004294945.1 Treponema sp. | reverse complement strand
GGAAGGAACGCTTGCCGCAAAAATCGACGTGCGTCCGTTCGGCATTTTCGAATCATGGATACGCGTACAGCTTGCCCGCCGCTTCGACTACCGGTGCTGCCGGGACACTACGGATTTCCGGCGTTATGACAAGGCAATTACCCCTTCGGGCCAAACCCGCGACGGTGGCGTACGGCACGAGAAGGACGACCGCCATTCGCTGCGCGACCGCAGTCGTTTTGTTCTCGGCTGGTCGAACCGGGAAAAAATACACGCACTCGAAGCCGAGCGCGCAGAACTTGCCGCAGTCTTGGCAACCCGGGCGGACGAGCGGAATTCCGTCGTGTCATCCCTTTCAGCCTTGAGAGCGGAACGGGATGCGCATGTCGGTATCGATGGCTTTTTGCGATTTGCCGACATTGACTGGAGGTCTGCCGCTCTGGAAATCGATGCGGTTGTAAAAGAAATCGAAGCAATCGAAAAATCATCGGACATACTCGGAAATCTACATCGGAGTTTGTCTGTGGTGGAAAAAAAGATTCTGGGCGCCGAAGCGCAGGTCAACGCGGTCCGCGACGATATCGCCCGTCTTTCACAGAAAGCGGAGGATTTCGCTGAAGCGCTTCGCTTGTGTGTGGAGCGTATTTCTTCATTTACAGATTCGCGCCAGGAATCAACCGCACTCGTAGAACCGCTGCGCATAGAGTGTATCGGCGACCAACGCATTACGCATGCGAATTGCGACCAGCTTGCAAAAACTGTTCGCGAGAAGGTGCAGTCCCGGATCGACTCCTGCGCAAAGCGCATCGAAAAACTTGTCGGACAACTGTCCGGGCAAATGCAGGAATTCCGCGCATCATATCCGGCAGAAACCCGCGAGATAGACGATTCAATAGCTGCCGGAGACGAATATCGCGCTTTTCTTGCGCGCCTCAAATCAGACGATCTTCCTGCGTTCCTGCAACGCTTCAAGACGCTGCTCAACGAGAACACCATCAGGGAAGTCGCCGCTTTCCGTGCACAGCTCGACGCAGAACGGTCGCTTATCAGCGAGAGGATCGGACGAATCAACAAATCCCTGTCTGCGATCAACTACAATCCCGGCCGGTTTATTGTGCTCGAAAACCATCCCAGCCCGGATCCAGAAATCCGCGAATTTTCCGCACAGCTCAGGCTCTGCACCGAAGGTACTGTCGGTCAGAAGCAGGACGAACTGTACAGCGAACAGAAATTTCTGCTGGTAAAAGAAATCATCCAGCGATTCCGCGGTCGGCAAGGCTTCGCCGATCTCGACCGGCGGTGGACAGAAAAAGTGACCGACGTGCGCAATTGGTTTGTCTTTGCGGCATCCGAACGCTGGCGGGAAGATAATACTGAATTCGAACATTATACCGATTCAGGCGGCAAGTCCGGCGGGCAAAAAGAAAAATTGGCGTACACCATACTTGCAGCGAGCCTTGCGTACCAGTTCGGCCTTGAACGCGGCGAAACCAGATCGCGCAGCTTCCGGTTCGTGATGATCGACGAAGCGTTCGGCCGCGGTTCGGACGAATCGAGCAGGTACGGCCTGCGACTGTTTCGGGAACTCAACCTCCAGCTTCTGATCGTCACGCCCTTGCAAAAAATCCATATTATAGAACCGTTTGTTTCGACTCTCGGTTTTGTGTACAACGACGACGGCAGCAATTCAAAACTGCAGGTGATGAGCATTGAATCGTACCGGGCAAAAAAGTCCGCCGGAGAAGCATGAACTGGACAACGCCCGACGACCTGAAAAAAAAGCTTTGCACATCTTGGGAGCGCGGTGTTTTTTTTCGGGCAGATTTCAAAACACACGGACATTATTTTTCGCCTGGCACAAATGAACCGGACGCTCCCGATTCACCCGACGCTCCCGACGCAGCCGATCTGCTCCGGTTTTCGCTCAAGGGTCCGGGCGCCAGCGAAATGCTTTCATCGTTCGACGCAGTCCGAACCTGGGCAGGCACCTGGCTTGAGCATGCGGAACAAAATAATATCCAGCTTGAATGGATCGAACGGGCGCACCGGCAGCTCGGACGGAATCGCATTCCCCGCGCAGCAGTTTTTTCGGATATTGACGCGATTGCCCGCTATATTTCGCGTCAGAACGAATTGCGCGTTTTTAGAAAATCAGCGGAGTATCTACTCGCGCGGTTTCCCCTCCTCGCGGATTGGATCTCCGCGCATCCGTTTGCCCTGGCGGAAAACGCACGCGACCTGGAAAGCCTTGCGGACCTCACCGACTGGTATCTTGCCCATCAGCGACCCGGCATCTATCTCCGGCAGGTAGCAGTCCCAGGCGTACACACAAAATTCATCGAACGTCATCGACTCATCCTCGGCCAATGGTGGACAATCTTGTGCTCGGGGACCGATGCCTACGGGCCGTCCGGGTTCGAAAGGGCGGACGGATTTGCATCAGGTCAACGATTGTCCGCGGTCTCTTTCGCACGGAGGTTCGGTTTTCTCGATAAACCGGATCTAGTACGCTTCAGGATACTCGATCCCCTGCTGGCCGTCGGCGGGTTTACCGATATATCGGTTACCGCAGACGAGTTCGCCGCCCGCCCGGTTCAGTGCGTTCGCGTTCTGATTATCGAAAATGATATTACCGTACTCTCGTTGCCTCGCATACCCGGGTCGATCGCTGTATACGGCCGGGGGTACGGTTTCGAGTCTCTTGCGCGCGCAAGCTGGCTGGCTGAAAAAGAGATATGGTATTGGGGCGATATTGACACACACGGTTTCGCTATTCTTGACCAGCTGCGGGCATCGTTTCCCAAAACCCGTTCCTTTCTGATGGATGAAACAACGTTTGTTACATATCGTTCCCGCTGGGTTACCGAACCGGATCAGGTAATCCGCGATCTGCCCCGATTGGAGAACGGAGAGCTGCTCTTGTACCGCGCCTTGTGCAGCGGCACCTACGGACAGCAGCTTCGGCTCGAACAGGAACTCCTGCCTTGGGATGCAGTGCTCTCGGCTACCGAATTGTTGCAGTAGCGCGATTGATAATTTCCAGCGCAGAAGTAAGTCCCGCAGTACCAGGTGTTATGTCTCCGGTGCTTCCGTCCACCGATCCGGTGCCAATCGGCCTTAGCTCGACAGTCTCTTTTTGTCCGCCTGTGAACGAGCCTGCGTAAACCAGTGACGGCTGTCCATTCACCCCGGAATAACCGGTCTCTCCCGGTTTCGCTTTTTTAGGCCAGGTTTTGTTGTAGTCAAAACTGACATTTACCTCGACAAAAATCCGGTAATTTTTTCCGCTCTCAATATAGACATTCTGCTCGATTTCGAGTCCTACCTTTGGAGTAGGCGAGCTCACCGCATCGATTCCATTGTCCCTGCGTTCAGTACCGGCGACTGCACGGCCTGATGCTTTTCGCTTCGACGCCGCAAGCCAAACCGGAAGGCTTTCCGGTCTGCCGCCTTCGGGATTGCCGATCCATTTTCCCCTTGCAGTGCTCGATGTAACGGTCAACGTAGCGACAAATTCACCCTCTATAGTTTCGACCCAGGCGGCAACTTGCGGGGATTTGCTCACGGGAATCGGACCGAACCACATGATGCGTTTCCATGACGGTCCAGGGATGATATCGAGTTCTATGCGGGTTTCACCGGACGGGATGCTGTGTGCGGATTCCGCCGCAACAGCCTGATCGGCTGCATTCAATCCGGCTGTTGATACAATAACAGCAACGAGCAGGGATATCGATTTTTTTATTTTTTGTCTCCTCCGGTCGGTATCAGCACTAATTGTGCGATTGCTTCTATCATTGAATCGGTAAATGCGATTCCGTCGTTCCAGTATTCCGGCCAGGTGCGTTTACGCAGAATTGCTTCTATCGCACCCCATAGTGCTGCGATTGCCAGAGCGCTGTCCCGTCTTGGATCGTCGCTGCAGGCTTGCCCCTCCGCTACGGCTTTTTCCAGCAGTTCCTGAGCAAAGGCGTTTGCGCGATAATAACCGGCAAGCTCTTGGAGTTCGGCGTTTTCGTTGGCCTTGATTCTTTCCATTACAAGCAAGGCAACCCGCGGATTTTCGAAAGCCCAGTCCCGAAATGCTTCAAGCCCTTCGCGCAGCAATGTTCCCGCACGCTCGTCCGTTCGTGCGCACAGCTGTACGCGAGCGATGATCGTTTCCTCCATCGCTGCAATGCAGTCGAGCTTGATCCGCTCGAACAGTGCGTCCTTGTCCGCATAATAATAGTAGATTGCCGTTGCACTGACCCCGCAAATGCGTGCAATGTCGCGCATGGTGATCTGCTCCGGTTCTTTTTCCATCAAAAGTTCGAACCCCTGTTCCCGGATGGTTCGTTCAAGTTCCGGATTCGGCGCTCTCATCTGTTATCCTCGTTCAGTGCAATTAGTTCTAACAATGTTAACATAACAATATTAAGTTAACGCATGTATATCATACGTGTCAACTCTTACAGGATCTCTATAGACTTCAGTTTGTAGCGGTCCCGCAAAGATGAAGGCGTGATGTCGCTGAAGCGTGTGTACCGCACGCTGGCGCGCGGTGGCGCGCGCCAGTCACGAAGATTCTGGAGCCGTTCGCTGACGCACGCTGCCTTCAGGATGGGTGATCGAGAAGCTGCCCTGTTGATACTTTCGCTTGTTCGTTCTGATTCCGCCGTGTCTTGGTATGGAGGTTTCAGTATTAAGTATTGATTGGCTTGGTTGCTGAAGAAAAAAAACGGGAATTTGGTGGTATAGTGAAAGCAGGGGGCGAAGAAATGGAAAAATCGGTAGGGAAAAAATGGGCTTTTACGGCAGTTCTTACGCTGATTGCATGGGTGCCTGTCAGGCTGCTGGCGCAGGTTGATTCGGGCCGCAATGACGTGCTGCTTCGCTTGTGCATGATTATCGGCGGGGCCTGCGGGGCGTTGTATTTTCGCTTCGGTGCAGCGGATGCGAAACAATGGAAAGCCTGGGCGAGGGCGCTTTTTCCGTTCACGGTGCTGGGCGCCTTCATGCTGTTGTTGCCGGTTCGTACGGTGTCGCAATCGCTCGATAACGTGCTCTTTTTTTTACCGGTGCTTGTGTGGTTTTCGGTGTGGTATTCGTATTCCGATTTCAGGTTGGGAGATCGGGACGCGCTTGCCCGGTTCGTGCGCTTGTCCGGGGAAGTTGTAATATGGTTTGTTTTGTTTATGCTCGGGGGGGCGGTTCTTGTTGCTTTGTCGATTGCGCTTTTCGATATTGTCGGGATTGATGCGGCACATTTGTATATTGAGAATATTGTAACGCTTGGTGTGTGCGCAGCACCGTTTGTTGCGCTCGCAGTAATTGAAGTCTTGCCGGGCATCAGGCTTGCGTCTGTACTTGGTGTCGTTTTTATACCGCTTTTTTTGGTTACGATTACGGTCTTCGGCGTCGTTGCATTCTTTGCAGAAAAAAAACCCTGGGACAACAGGGATGTGTTTATTTTGTACAACGTCTTGCTCGTGCTGGTTATTTGTCTGTTGGTGTTTGTGTCGTCGGAACAGGTGAAGAATGGGTTTATCGCATCTTGTACGTCGGTTCTTCCGGTAATTACTATTGCACTCGATCTTGTTGTTCTTTCGGCAATTTTGTACCGTATCAGGAATTGGGGCGTCACTCCGTCGAAGGCGACGCTGCTTGCGACAAATCTGGTTATGCTGGGAAATCTCGTTGATCTCGTTGTTGCCCGAATTACATCCCGTACGCTCATTCTTCCGGCTGCGCGGGCGGCTTCGTGGATTCCTGCGTATGCGCTGCTCGCTGTCCTGGTGGTTTTTGTTTTTCCGTTTCTGTTTGCATTTGCGTAACCCATACGTTTGGTGTGGGGTGGAGTGTATAGTGCGGGCTGGATCCAGTTTGGATACCCCCGCGGGAAGTTGGCTGGAAGTGCCGCGGGCAGAGTGCGGGCTGAGTGCGCCCGCACAGGAAGTTGGCTGCTTGGCACCTGTTTTATTTAGCGGCGGATTTTGTTGTACTCGTTCAGTCGGTCGCGGAGTATGAGCAGTTTGCTTCGGAGTTCGCGGACTTGGTCCAGACTCGAGAGAATCTTTGATTGCATGTAGGCGTCTGCGAGTATTCCGTCAAAGAGAAAATCTGCGAAGGTGGAAAAAGTACCGGTATTCATGGAGTAGTCTGTCGGGATTGTCAGACCTTTGAGTTCTCGCTGCAGGTCTCCAAGAAGACTATTGATTTCGTTCATGTACGAACTTGCGGCGCCGAGCCTGGAATGTTTGATCAGATCGGTGATCAAACCGCCGCCGAACAGGTCGACTATGCCCCACGTCCGGGCGCTTTTGAATTTTGATTCAGCTTCGTCGATTAATGGGAGAAGCCGGTGGATTATAGAAAGCGCAGGTTTTGTCTGCTGCATGGGTGACTCCTTGGTGAAAAAAACACTATAGCGACTATACCTACCGGTAGGTATAGTAAAAGCTAACCTACTTACCGGTAGGTATAACAGTCTTTATTTTAATTTTTTTCCGGTTTTCTTCTTTTTTGCTCCGGTAGCTGGTTTCATCACGTCGAGGTTTGCTGCAAGATCTGAAAGTTTAGTTTTTCTGAGCGATGTCTCCAGCGCTGTCTGGGCAGACTCAAGGGCTGGATCGAGAATAGCGTGAATGTTTCCCCCAACAGGGCACTCAGGATTTGGATCTTCATGAAAAGCAAACAATAAGCCCTCGACGCACCCGACTGCGGTATACACGTCCAGAAGAGTTATGGCTTTTGGCTGTTTTGCGAGCGTCGATCCGTTCGAACCTCTGGATACGTTTATCAATCCGGCGATTTTAAGCTGGCCCAGAATACGCCTGATAACGACCGGATTTACCCGAACGCTCGAAGCAATAAAATCAGATGTGATACGGTATTCGTCCTGGAATTCGTTGATAAAAAGAAGCGCATGAACGGCAATGCTGAATCTGCTAGCGATCTGCATATATCCTCCGATACGTGGATAGTAGCATACCTTATTTGTATCAACAATAGTTACAAAGTAAACCCGGGATCTCCCATCAGTTTTTCGAATGTTTCCTGAAGATTGTAAAATCTAAGCGTTGCCCGATCGTCGAGCGGGGTATTCTGGTCGTTTACGATTACTATCTTTCCACCGGCTCTGAGTGTCCTTTCTGGAAGTCCTGCAGCAGGATGCACTAAAAGGCTTGAACCAAGAACAAGCATCAGGTCGGCTTTTCTCGATTCTTCTATTGCTTCTTCAAGCGTTTTTTGAGGTAGCGCTTCGCCGAAAAACGTAATGTCCGGTTTGAGCGCACGTTTACAGTCGGGACACAGCGGGATGATGCCTTCTCGAGCTGACGGCGCAATTTCGTCGAATGTCTGCACATGGCCGCAGTCCGGGCAGCGATGCACAGCAGGTGTTCCATGAATTTCCAGAACCCGTTTTGATCCGGCCTTTGTGTGCAATAGGTCAATATTCTGGGTAATGACGGCGTCCACGTACCCTGCTTTTTCCAGCGTTGCAAGCGAGTGATGTACAATAGAAGGTTCTTTTTCATCAAGGCCGTAGATAAAGTCTTTGGCCAGTTTGTAATAGATGGACGGATCCAGGTAAAACAGATCGATATCGAACATTCGGTCTGCGTTGACAGTAGTATACAGTCCGTTTTTTCCCCGGAAATCGCGAATTCCGGACAGTGTGCTGATTCCCGCTCCGGTAAAAGCAACGCATCGGGGGGCTTCCCGTATCAGTTCTGCAAGTGCGGAGATAGAATCCGTTCTCATTTTTTATAGCGTTTGATATCGAGCACACGATTCGCGAATAACCATTTCCATCGGGATGCGCATGGAAATCCGGTCTGCAGGGGATTTGTTGTCAAAATTGTCTAAAAAGCGGGTGGTTACATTGTAGGCAAGACTGAAAATATCCTGTTTGAAGGTTGTAAGTCCGGGCTGAATTTCGCTTGCTATGCTGTTGTCGTCTACACCTATAACAGAAAAATCGAGAGGTACCGAATACCCCTGTTCGGTAAGATACGTTATCACAGAAGCGCCCATCGTATCGTTGGCGCAAAAGAGAGCTGTCGGTATCTTGTCTTTGTCTAACGACAGAAGCTTGATGATAGCATCGCGCGCTTCAAGGGGCATATAATTACCGTCCACAATGTAGTCGTCGAGTACGGGAAGACCTGCATTCGTCAACGCTTTTTTATATCCTTCCTTCCGGTTAATTGCAGAGGCCTGGTTGGCCGGTCCGGAAATATGTGCAATTCTGCAGTGCCCGAGCTGCAGCAGGTAGTTTGTTGCTTCCAGTCCGCACCGGAAATCGTCGTAACCAATGCTTTGCATATCGGGCAGGTCGGGTCTTTCTCCGTTTATCAGCAGTACCGGTTTGCCAAGATCGTGAAGTTCTTTAATGTAGTCCTGATCGAGATACGGAGTGGCAACAAGCATTCCGTCGATTTTTTTTGAATCGAAGAGTTTTTTCCACAGCTTCTGTTCCAGAAAATGTGAATCGCAGATTTCGAGCATCAACTGGTTTTCTTTTGCCCGCGCGGCTTCGAGCGCGCCTCGTATCATCTCAGTATAGTATGGATCGGAAAATGCCGCTTTCCATGGCGGAGTAATCAATGCGATAATGCCTGCTCTTCCTATAGAAATGGATCGTGCACGGGCATTCGGGATATAATTCATTTCCTTTATTATGTTGCGTACCCGTTCCCGGGTCTTCTCGGAAATTCCCGGGGTATCGTTCATTACCATGGACACTGTTGCGATTGAAACGTCGGCGCGTCTTGCAATATCTTTAATTGAAACAGCCATATACTTTATTCCCTGAATTATTATTATCTCTAAACTGTATCATAGAAACTGCATTTATTACAGGCTGTCCTCCGTATTATCTGAGGATACTGCTCGGGAATCCTGTATTGTTTGAGCTGATTTCAAAAGTCGGTTACTTTTAAAATCGGCTTTTGGAGAAAATCACAAGTTTTTCTATAATAAAGATTTGTGATTTTCTCCATGGACATCTTTGGTTGCTCTTTCAAAACTTCCAGAGTTTTGAAAGAGCCTCGTTTCTTTTTTTTCCGTCATATTGCGGAAAACAAACAGCTTTCCAAGGATGTAGTTAACCAGAACAACAATAACGGTCATTACCACTTTTCCTGTGTGTTCCGACATGTGCGCACTGCTGACCAGCACAATCAGACCGATCCAGTCGATTATCATTGTTCCTGCCCGGGTAATGATAAACTTCATGAACTCGGACATTAATTCGCGAAGGTTGGCAGATTTTGTTCTGAAAACATACCGTTTGTTTACAATGTACGCAAACAGTTTTGTCAGTATGAGCGCAATTAAATTGGCGATTCGGTAATCAGAGCCGGTGTACAGCAACAGTTCGAAAACGCCGACGTTGATCAGGGTCGTCAGTACGCCGAACACGATGTACAGCAGGGTTTCCCGATTGAATATGCGCGCGCCGATCCTGTATATCCGGGATCTGTTCTCCGATGCCGTTTCGTTCACGCCTTCTGCTCCGACGTCATTTCTCTGATTCTGCGCTGTACGTCCTCAAGTAATTTCCGGTTTGCCGCGATGATGTCGGCCTGAAGACCGACAATAAATGTCTGAAATCCCAGCATCATGAGTACCGATGCGAGAATAAGCGACTGGATGTGTCCGTTTCCGCCTCCCGGTACGGCAAAGAAATACACCAGAAAGCGTATGCCCAGTGCAAAGCCCGCAAAAAACAGGATTGCTCCTATGCTGCAGAAAAACTGCAACGGTCGGTACATCATAAAAGCCCTGATAATCGTGATTGAAGACTTCTTTACGTAGCCGAACATGCTGCCGAACAGCCTGCTTTTTCTGAGTTCGGGATTTGTATGAATGGGGACAGAGGTTATCGCAATCTTGTTTCGCCCTGCCTGAATAATGGTTTCAAGCGTGTAGGTATATTCATTCACCACATTCAACTGAAGCGCTGCGTTTCTGGAGTACGCCCGAAAACCGCTCGGCGCGTCGGGAATGTCGGTTCCGCTCGCAAGGCGCACCACCGAACTTCCCAGCTTCTGCAATTTCTTTTTCAGCGGAGAAAAGTGGGCGGTTTCGGAGATCGGCCGTTCACCGATAACCATATCTGCTTGTCCGTCCAGAATCGGACGGACAAGCGTTGGAATATCCGCTCCGCTGTACTGGTTGTCTGCATCGGTGTTGACAATAATATCGGCGCCCAAACGAAGACAGGCATCGATTCCTGCCATAAAGCCGCGGGCAAGCCCCCTGTTTCGCCTGAAGGAAACAACATGATCAACTCCATTTTCTTTGGCAACTTCCACCGTACGATCCATGCTTCCGTCGTTGATGATCAGTGTTTCGATTATATCGATACCTTCAATGCTGCGCGGCAAATCGTCAAGCGTCGCCTTCAGCGTTTGTTCTTCATTATAGCAGGGTATCTGGATTATCAGCTTCATGCGTGTCTCCTGTTTGAATTAATTTGACAGACAGTGTCTGCCCCTGATGCGCTTCCTCGCAAATTTTCAGTCGTCGCCCGGGAATGACTCCGGTTCCAGGGCATTCAGTGCATCTACCCGGAGAGTCTTTACACGGAAAGGCCTGCGTATCACCGCTACCACTGAATCTTTCTGCTCCAGACTAACGCCGTCAAGACTCGCGATCTGCTGTTCAAGACCTGCCGGTTCTTCTGTCGACACTGGATGCGGTGCCGAAGCATTGTTGAATCCTGATGCATCAAGATAATACCAGGCTGCAGTTCCAAGGGCATCCCGTCCGGCGTTTCCGTCGCAGGCTACGATCGGTGTGCCTTCTGCCCAGGCTTGATTCAGTATTTCCCGGTATTCCCGGTTCAATGCAAACGGATGATCCGAACTGAAGGGCGGGACGATGTATTTTCTGATTCCTCTGGGGACAACCGGAAGCGAAAAGACGATCATGAAAAGAAGCGCGCCGCCTCCAAGGATCAATGTACAATATTTCGAACCGACAGCACGTACTTTTGCAAACACAGCAATACGCTCCATGCCTGTGACGGCATACTGCATGAGTACCAGGAATACCAACGGGAGTACCGCCGAAAAGTACCGGTTGATAAACGGTTCTGCCATTTTTAGGGGATTGAGGCTGCTGACGGTGAACGTGATAAAAAAGAAAAAGGAAAGTGCGGGAACAATGAGCAGAATGAGCCTCGTATCCCGATTTCGAATCAGCGTCCAGACAGTCAGGACGGCAAACACCACAAACGGAATCTGCCAATATGCCTGCAAGTATTCCGGCGCATAGCGGTTGAAAATCTCCAGGAAAGAGCCGAGGGCATCCATGCCGCCCAGATGGTTTGCAGAGATGATTTCAAGATGGCCGAAGCGGTATCCAAAGAAAAT
>SHOL01000071.1 GCA_004294945.1 Treponema sp. | reverse complement strand
ATCGAAATGAAGTCATTGCAGAAGCAAAGAAAAAACATCCGTCTCGGTGGGGCAAACGAGATACTAAAAAATACGTGGCTCCTTCGGCGGAAATTCTTAACGAAGCCAAGAATAAAGTTGCATAAGTTATGTCAAAGATCACGACAACTATATTGACACATTCCGCCTGTGCCCATGTGGCACAGGGAAGCTTACCACTGTTTTAGTTAGTCTTGCCAAAAAAATAATTGAACTGGTATTGTATAATACCGATACTTGGAGTATAGTTAATGGACGGAACCTTGGGCGTTCAGATTTTTCTTTCCCGGCTAAAGCCGCTTCTGGAGGCAGGAAAACTTGTTTTTCAACCCAGAAACCGGAGGAAAACTTGGGAATTCATGCTTGCCGAAGGACTAACGGCCGAAGATGCCTACGAAATCATAGCGCATCTCAAGTGCGAACATCACCATCGAGGTCCGGAGGATGATCATGATGGTACGCCCGGGGCTGTATGTAGCTTTAAGTATCCATATAAAAGTATTTTTCTCTATATAAAAATTAAGATCGTTATCGGTGAAACCGGTGACTCCGGAGCTGTATTGTCATTTCATGACGAGGGTAATTATGAGTGAAAAGAGAATGTGCTTTACATGCGAAACGGAACGCGACGTTGAATTGGTAGAGCGGAAAGAAACCGTTACCATCAAGGGCAAAGAAGTCGAGTTTATCGCCGTATCGTATCGCTGTACCGTCTGCGGCGACGAATTTGAAACGCCCGAGCAGTTGGACTCTAACCTCGAAGCGGCGCGCGAGGCGTATGCCCAGCGGTATGAATCCTTTTCACCCGAGGCGCTGGTCGCGCTCAGGAGTTCGTATAACGCAAGCCAAAAAGCCTTTGGCTTGCTTCTCGGCTTTGGCGAGCTAACAATGAACTCGTACGAAAAGGGAAGCGTTCCGACATCGACAAACCGTCTCCTTCTTAACCTCGCAGGCGACCCATATTGCTTTAGAAGAATGTACGAACTGAACAAAAATCGCATCGGGGATACTCAACGAAAACGGATCGAATCGTCTGCCGGCTTTCGGGAGACACTGCATTGGGAACGTATGGACGCGGTCTACCATAATTTAACGGCGGACGAACGAGGCTCGATTGAACGGCGTGCAAGTAATGCAGGCGTTTCTGTTTCCTGCATAGTCGCAAACTGCGTCACCGAGACACTCAAACAGGACTATGTGAAATTGCTAGCAGGAGCCCGATGGAGTCGTATGGAAGAAAGTCCGATACAAGTGGAATCTTCGATACGGGGGTTAGCGGTATGAAAATACCTCCGGAAAAATTTACGGCATTACTTAATTCTCTTTCTATCGAGACGATCCAACCAATGAAGCTTGCTTCCGAGAGAGTTGGAGATTTGCCGTCCGGCGAATGTGAAGTGAAACTCGAATACCGACAAGCCTTCGCTGATGGTGATCCGATTCGCGATCCCGCAGGCAAGCTGGTTTTCAGGATGAAATGCGAACTCATCGCGTCGTGCGAAAAAACACCGTTTTTTACGCATGAAACAACCTGCATAATCATCGCTTCCGTAAAGGATGAAACCGTGTTTGCGCAAGCCTGGGCCGATCTTGAAACACGCACTCTTTTTCTTGATTTACAGATCAAGAAAACAATGTGGCCCTTTTTCCGGGAACACGTGCACTCGGCGATGTCGCGCCTTGGTATGCCGCCTGTTGTCCTTCCCTGGATACTGTAGCCTACGGCGTAGAACATAAATTCCCTCAAGTGAATTCTCATCGAAAAAGCCGGAGCCGACAATGGCTATGAATGCGTTCTGGATAACCGGTCGTATGTCGTGAAGCTCGATCGATGATGGTGAGCTTCTTGTCACCTAATAATCGGTACGTTCACCTCTTATTTTTTTTTCTACAAACCATTCTTTCCTGTCGAAAAAATAGACCATCCGCCCAATAATCCCTTCTGATACCGTATGCCACATGGAGGCCTTCCATGTACATACTCGGCTCGGAATGCACGATATCCCTCTACCGGAACGACGAACTCACCGCCATCCCCTATACCCTTGAAACCCTTCGAGAGGAAACCCAATGGGCCGAACTCGACCCGCTCGTCGGATACATCATGCCGATCGGCCTCGTCCGCGGCGGATTTGCCGTCTTAGGCTGCGTCGTAACCCGAGTGTGCGGAACGTCCCTTCTGGCCATAGCCGGACTCCTCCGAACCGGCTCCGATGAGACCTTCATCCTGTACCTCAACAGAATCGTCGAAAAGCGCATCTACCGGAACCTCATCCTGACCGGCTGGGAAGTCCGCGCTGACCGCGACGAAGCCCTCTACGCCAGACTCGACATGGAAGGCGAGGAAGCAACCGACTGGGATTACCAGACCCCCGACCTTCCCTGGGAACAGAACGAAACCTTGTCCTTCTTCGACAACGACATCGTCCTTGACGGGAAAGCCTCCACCAACATCTACCGCTTTTCCCTGACGCGCCTCTTCGGCGACGCCATCTCAACCGTACTCCAGCTCCATTACCCCCTGAAAGACGGCGACGAACTCAACGACTGCCGAAACCTTACCCTCGTCACCCTGACCTTCGGCGACCGCCTCCGCATTACCCTGACGAGTCTCATCCTTCTATCGTTCAACGCGAATACCGACAACGCCGAGGAGATCCTCGTCGTGAGGCGCTTCCGCGTCGACGAGGAATGCCTGGTAACCGTGCGAAACGCAAAAGGCGAGTGGGTGACTCCTGAATGACGTTCTACTCCATCGAGGACCGACTTCGGGAGGCCATAGCCGAAGGACATACCAAAGTCCGCGTACAGGTCGCCTTTGACTTTACCGGCAAGGGCGAATACGTGAGCGTCCCCGAAAGCGACATCCTTGAACTGGTGGTTACAAGCCTTCACGAGAAAGCCGGCGGCACGGTGACGCGGGGAACCCTTATCCTCGAAAATACCACCGGCTCCTACTGTCCCCGTTCTTTCGACGCATACCGGCCGGCATACAACAAGTTCAATGGAATCGAACAGGCGGACGGACTCGGAAACCTCAGGCCGGGGCGCATGGTGCGGATCGCGTATACCACCGGAACCGACATCCCGTACGTAAAGCGCTTCCTTCTCTATGTGGACGATAACGGCTTTCAGCAAACCGCTACCGGCTACAAAGGACGCGTCTGTTCCGTCGGCCTCGTCGACCTCGCCGCGCGGCTCAAGGAGACGGACAAGGAAAAAGACTGGACGAATCCCGAGGTGATCGTCCATGCGCGAATCTGCGACAAGGAATTCCCTGATCGATCCATCGTGCACCTGATCGCCGCTCGGGCAGGGCTCTCCGTGGGAGACAACGACTGCTCGACCATTACCGAATATCTCCCGTACGTGAACCTGACGCGATCGGTCTGGGACGAGCTTTCAGACGTGGCGACCATCTACGGGGCGCACCTTGAGACCGCGATGGAAAAGCCGCTCGTCTTTGTAAATACCGAGGACGAGGTTCAATACTTTTTTGATTCATCGAACGTGACGCACGTTCGCATGCATGACCTTCGAAGCCAATACCGGAATACCATCAGACTCCGCTGGACCAGGTATCGTGAGTTCGTTAATACCGAGCTCTGGCGTTATTCCGACCCGCCGGTTATCTACACCGGCGGCCTTGTACCGACGTATCCCTTCGTCCTTGACGGAGAAAAACGTGGAATCGAAAACGGCGGATACGACGCGCACTACACCGTGAAAACGACAGAAGGGAAGAGCCTTGCCGTCGTCTACGCGGAGAATCTTGATTCGCAGGATGATTTCGCGGCGAACATCGTTACCTCAGGACCGCCCCTACAGGTCCTTGCATACGACGTGACCACGCGCCGCGATCGTGCGGCGATACGTCTTGGAACGGAAACGGACACCGTCTTGCTCTCGGCAACGATATCAGGCGACGCGATCGCGGGAGAGACGAGCTTTTCGTATTACATCGACAATGCAACCGAAGTCACTATGAACGGAACGGTCGCGGAGAACATCACGACACTCTACCTGTCGGAGAGTCTCCGCGACGGTATTCCGTACTACCGGACGTTCGCGGCGGGACTGCTCGATAAACTCGCGCGCGCGCGGAAGGGATTCTTCCTGAAGACCAATCGTGGCGTCTTTCACGCGCGGGTAGGCGCCGCCGTGAGCGTGAACTTACCCGACGGACTCGTCTGCGAACGCGCGGAGATAGTCGAGATGGAACTCAGGTACAAAGCGCGCGAGGCGTTTCATGCCTCGTTCTTTCTTGAGGAGGCTTGAAGTGAACGAAGACGACCGGAAGCTGATCGCAGAGACGGTCTCCGTAATGAACGGACTCCGATCCGACATGCAGGAATTCCGGTGCGAAACCAAGTGGTTTCGCGATGAGATGCGCGAGTTCAAGCAAAACACGCTTTTGAGGATTACCGCGCTTGAGACTGACCAGGTGGAATGCCAGAAGAACCCTACCGTCTGCGCGACCGCCCGGCTCGTCGAAGGGCACCTTTCGGGGCACAAGGGCGGGAAAAATTTCGCCGTCTCGATCTGGGCGGTTTGCGTCTCTACCGCGATGTGCGTGTTTACGATCGTGATGGCGCTTACGAAAAGGAGTTAGGTCGAAGTGATCAACTGGAAAAAGATATTCGAGGTCGAGGAACGACAATTCGGGGAAATGGGCGAGCGCGAGAAGTACGTGTACTTTCTCCTCCTCCAGTACCGAAGCCCGTACCTCTGGGGAAAGGAGTTGCCGTCGGGAGCCGATTGCTCGGGTGCCGTGTGCCTAGCGATAGCCGCAGCTACGGGAAAGATTATCAGGACAACCGCCGACGGACTTTTCAAGAAATACTTCACGGTGAAAAACCCGGAGATCGACGACATCCAGGCGGTGTTCTTCGTGACGCAATATGACCGACAACACGGCGACCGAGTCGCTAAGCGCGGCGAGGTAGTCCACGTCGCCGGGGTGATCCATGAGGGTGTCGTAATGAACGTCGTGGAACCGAAGGCGGACATCCGGCTCACAAGCTCTATGCGCCATTCGTACTCGCTCATGGGGTGCGAGATGGTGATCCGGGGACTTGACCGGAAAGCGCTCGAAGAGGGGGAGAAAGCAGGAGAGGACCTCTTCGGGCTCGATCCCGAGTTCGGGGCGTTCGTAGTGGCCGCGAATGCGGTGAAGGAGAAACCGGCGATATGGTAAACGAACAGACGGAAGAAACGGGATACCGGGAGGTATGTGATTACACCTTCCGCGAGCATCTCACGATCTTGGGGAAACGCCTGCTTGCGCTTCCTTCGAAGATGATCGGCTTCAAGCCATTCTGTCTCTACCTTGCGACCTGGCTTCTCGTGACCGGCAAGATCGGCGAGGGCGTATGGTTCGCGGTGATGGTCTCGGTTCTCTTCGGGATTGTCGGGCTGAAGGTTCTCGCGCAGATGAGGGGTGGTCGCCCTTCAGGAGGAGCGATTGAGTGAAAGAGTTCATGAAGAAAGCAAAGACGTTTCTTGCCGGAATAGCCGTGGGCGTCGGGACGATCTTGCTCCTTGCGCTTACCGTCCTTTCGAAGAAAGGTCGATCAGGAGAAATCCGGGGAGAGGAAAAGAGCGATGAGTTTACCGCACGTGCCGAATCAAAACGACAGGAAGCTGTGGACGCTGTGCGCGCTACTCCTTCTCGTACAGTTGCCGAACGCTACGAGGGCGTGGGCGACGCCGTTGACGCAGGCAGAAATCGATTCGCTTCTCGGGTCAAAAACCGAATTCTCGCGGCAGGAGGTCGCAGCGTTGATGAGCAACATACTGACTGACGCCGACGAGGAGATCGAGCGGACGGCGCAGGAAGCCGCCCGCGAGGTCGCGGCCGAGGATTCGGGCGAGATCGCGGTACAGAAAAGCATTGCCGAAAGCTGGAAAAAAGAAGCTGCCCGCATCGACGGAGAGCGTGTCGTGTGGCGTAGCTGCGCGATCGTGGAAACCGTCGTGATACTCGGCGGGATGCTTGTCTACGGATTGGCACGATAAGGAGACCGGAGTGAAGGCAAGATACAAGTTAAAGGGGAAGGTGAGGGTCTGCGTCATTGCGCCCGATGGATCGGTGAAACGGCATGAACCCGGCTTGATTAGACGGCTTTTCGGGATTCCCGGGAAGCCGATGGTTTCGCGCCACCACAATACGATTACCAGGCAGGGCGAAGGCTTGATTGCCGATCTCCTGCTCGGTACCCCGACACTGACGAAGATTACCTCGGCGACGGGATATATTCAGGTCGGGACAGGATGGACGGGAAGCAGCCCGAAGACGAACACCCGGTGCAATACTGCAACCGGATCGATGGAGGCCCTTGATGCGGGGTATCCCGTGCGGGGAGCAGCGTTCGGCTCGACGGGGGATAACGTGCTCACCTATCGGGCGAGTTTCGAAGCGGGAAAGCTCAATGCGAACGGGATTAACGAGGCTTGCCTCCTGAACGGGAATACCGCCGGGGCGATATCCCTTGCGTACGCCCAGATAACCCCCGCAGCGAATGTGACGAGCGTCGACACCCTGCAGGTTGACTGGCAGATTACCTTTACGGGTTCCTGATGGGCAAGTTCCAGCAAGATCGATCCTCTCTATTCCTTGACCAATCGGTCAGGGATTCGCCCTGTCGCGTCCGGCTTACGGGAAAGGATTCCCTTTTCTCTCTTTCCCGGTGGTCCGGCTCGGTATCGCTTTCGTTCGGCACGGAGGGAGACTATCGGGGAAAAACGATTGTTCGGGGAAATGAGATCCTCCTGAAACCGGAAGCGACGCCGAAAACTCACCACGTTTTCAGGCGTCTCGATGGCGACCGGTTTGAATACGATGTGGTGCTTCTCCGGGAGCCTGAAACGAATGTCGTCTCGATCGACCTTTCGGTTCCTGACGGACTCGAGTTCTTCCGGCAGCCGACCGAAGAGGCTGCCCGAAGGAAAGGTATTCGGTGCGCGCCCGAGGTTTTCGATAGTTACGCCGTGTACTGGAAGGAGCGAAACGGAAGATTCAAGACGGGAAAGTTCTGCCATATCTACCGGCCCAGAATTCGGGACGCGCGGGGACGCGAGGTTTGGGGAAGGCTTGAGATAACCGGTCGGGTTATGACCGTAACGATCCCGGAAGAATGGCTTGCCGATGCCGCGTACCCTGTCGTCGTCGACCCTGTGATCGGTACGCAGACACGGGGTGCGCTCAACACGATTGACTGGAATAATGAAGATAATCCTCATCGGTTTTACCTTGAATTACAGATGGGAATGTCAAAGTTCATTGCTTCGAGCGCGATCGCGGGAATATGTACGTCCTATATCTATTCGTATTGTTCCGATGACGCTAATGGACAAGCAGTAATTTTCTCAGACTTAGCAAATTTTCCAGGGACAAGGCTTTCGCGGAACGAAGTGATAGTTGACCTGGACACTACGACTGAGGCATGGATTCCGTCGACTTTCACGTTGTCGCGTACAATATCGCCAGGTGAGGCGTTTTGGTACGGTTATAACGCAAAGTATGGGGTTTATACGTATTACGATGTCGGCGGGACATTCCGAAAGATGTGGACCGAGGGATATGATGACGTGCCTGAGACTTTTAGCGATTATGGCGAAGTGTGGAGCGTTATTATGAGCGCGTACTTCTCCTATACGAGCCCCGCGACTTATACGAGAACGTGTACCGGGAACGCAGGACTAACTGGCAGCGCGTCAAGACGCGCGGGAGTCGCGCGGATTTCTTCCGCTTCAGTAGGCGCTAATCTTGCGGTAAACCGATGTGTCGGTCTAAACCGGATGAGTAGCGGTTCCGTCTCGGTAGGCGAGATAAAAAAAACCATTTTTGCGTTTACTCGTGTATTGGCTGATATGCTTGATGTCAAAAGGTCATCGAGAATCTTTCAGCGATTGATCCGATTCTGCACATCCGCGGCTCGACCGCATGGCGAAATCACTCGGAGTATCTGGTTCTCTCGGTTTGTCGAAAGCGCGTTTAAGTTTATCGAGCGAATGCTTCCCCGGATGATCCTGAAGAAAGAGGAACTTGTTTTCGTTTCGAGGATTACGAGGAATATCGAAATAAGGAGTACGTTGGTATGACGTCGATTTTCGCGGGACAGACCGCGCTGCGAATCAGTGCCCGTACCGGGACCGCCCTCTCCGACGTCTCATCCTGCGAGATCCGTTACGAGAAGCCCGATGGAACACGGGGACACTTTCCCGCGTTCGTGAGCGATCAAGGAAAAGGGGTAGTGTCGCACGATTTGACGGGCAATGAGGTCGATCAGGTGGGCTGGTGGCGGTTCTGGGTTTTCGTTGCCTTCGTTGACGAGCGCTCAGCGTGCGGGGATGCGGTACGGGTGTTCGTACGAGAGGAAGGGTGGTGAAAATCCTAACGGATTTTCACTTGGAGTTTCGCCGAATGGCGAAACATCCACATGGGGAATCAAATGGTACGATATAAACGAAGAAGAAAGAAGCCGTATAGTTGGCAGTTTTCACGGCTCAAGGATTTTATCCAAAAGGAACAAGCTGATTGCCTCCTCTATGAGATGTGCTATGAAAAACTGGGGAAGACGCTCTCGTTCCAGGTTCTTTCAGCCATGGTCTTTATTCTCAAGGACGTATATGCGAGAAAGCCTGGCTCGCTCGTGACGCTCTATCGTGAGGCACATTCCTCCGATGGACCATGCGTTGATTTCGAGAAGCGGTATGAAAAATACTATTATGCACTCAGGGAACAGGGGTATCTGTGACTGACGAAGAGAAAGAACTCGCGACTATGTATGATGCGCTCCAGCTCAAACTGGACGATCTGATCGCGGGAAAGGAACAATTTACCGATCTCACAAACGCGGAGCTCTTCGTGCAGGAATTCCGCGAGAAGATTAAGTACTGTATGCCCTGGAAGAAATGGCTCATCTGGGACGGGAATACCTGGCGGCCCGACGACTGCGGCGAGATCTTCGCGCTTGCGAAGGAATTTCTCCGCGGCATGTTCCTCCGCGTTACCCGGATCAGCGACCATCAGCGCGCAGTGGAACTGGTGAAGCATCTCGTGAAGTGCGAATCCTTGCGGAGGAGGCAGGCACTTGTGGAGAGCGCGAGCCTTGAGCGCTCCGTGCGGATACTGCCCGCGCAGGTAGACCGCGAGTCGTTTCTCCTGAACGTAAGAAATGGAACACTCGATCTCCGGACGGGCGAGCTGAACCCGCCGATGCGGGACAAGTTCATTACCAAATGCGCGGCAGTCTCGTTTGACCGGGGCGAACAGTGCCCGGAATGGTACAACTTCCTTCTTCGTATCATGAACGGTAATGCCCCGTTGATATACTTCCTTCAAAAGGCCGTCGGCTGGGCGATGACCGGGGACATGAGCGAGCAGGTGATGTTCATTCTCTATGGGTCGGGCGCGAATGGGAAAAGTACCTTTATCAATACGATCATGGAGATCATGGGCGAGTACTCGATGGCGACGCCGACCGAGACGTTCATGAAAAAGCATGGTGACGGTATTTCGAACGATATTGCTCGCCTTCGGGGGACGCGCTTCGTGACGACGGTTGAGGCTGAGGAAGGGAAGCGGATGAGCGAACCGCTCATCAAGCAGGTGACCGGGCAGGACATGATGACCGCGCGTTTTCTCTACGGCGAGTACTTCGACTTCCTGCCGACGTTCAAGATATTCATGGCGACCAACCATAAGCCGGTGATCAGGGGAAATGATCACGGAATATGGCGGCGAATAAAGCTCATTCCGTTTACCGTGACCATTCCGTATGAGGAGCGTGACCCGGACCTCATGGAGAAGCTCAGGAAGGAACACAAGGGAATCCTCAACTGGATGGTCGAGGGGTGTATCCTATGGCAGAAGGAACGTCTCGGGGAACCGGAGGAAGTAAAGCGCGCGACGAACGAATACCAGGACGAGATGGACTTGATCGGCTCTTTCCTGCAGGAGTGCTGCATTATCGATCCGACGGGGTATCTGCGGATCTCGTCGGGAGACCTGTTCCGCTCATACATCGCGTGGTGCGAGCGAAACTCCGAGCGTCCATACTCGCAGCGAATGTTCGGGATTCATCTGCAGAACATGGGTGTGCAGAAGGACCGGACTAACAAGGCGCGGTATTGGGTGGGGATCGCGTTGAGGGAATGATGTCTTATAAGGATATAAGGAAATTAATGTTTGCTTAACCTTTAATTCCCGCCCGAAGGGAGTGACGTGAAAATTGCCGATGAGCGAAGCGACTAGCAAGTTGTATGACAAAGAAATTATCAAGTTGAAGCCAGGGAACTTCACTGTCTGAAAATTAATTCGCGACAATCTGTCATAACAACGGAAGTTGCTCAGATACAACACCAGCAGATAGTTTCTCATACGAGAATCTCCCAGCAATAAACCTTCCAACGAAATCAGTCTCGATTTCAAAACCGTTGGCAACATCGATCTTTTGACAGACGTAAAATCCCTTCATGATCATTTTCTTTTTGGCAATTTTCTCTTGCAAACAAACGTTGCAGTTCTTCTTGTCTACGACTGAGGGATAGCACCATGCATCAGCAAATCCTGGCAAAAAACCGTAAAATTCCTTCGCCAAGCAGTTTGAAATCTTGTAGAGATACTCTGTCCCAGTTCCGACCTCTCTCGTGAACTCATCACGCATGAAAGCATTTATGAGATTGTGTTTCACTTGCTCATCTTTATTTAGGCCATCGACATTCGCTCTTAGTCCAACCAAAATAACCGATATGTCTTCAACAGCATCATATTGAAGGAGGATGAATCTTCCTCTATCAGGAACCTTCGTTTCCTCAATTGCAATTCGAGGAAACTTCGGCGTTGTGTAGAGTATTTGTTCATTCTCTAGGTTAACACGCTGCATCTTTATCATGTCCCGGCTGGGACACCAGAGATCTCGTTCTTGTGTGATTGTGGTTAGTGGTATTTTGCAATCAGAATCATCAATACGCCGAGTCCGATAGAATGATGTTCCTTTGCTGTAAACGGTTCTTTCCTGAATTAGTCCACAGTATTGCTGATTATGCTCGTCTATAACGTAGAACAGCTCTTCTATTGCACTCTTGACTTCTTTGTAGCTGAGCCTCTTGAAATTCAGATCACGAAAAGCTGATATATTATTCAGAAAATGTGCTGTATCAAGTTGTGAAAGATACTTTTTGTAGTCCACAGTAATATTTTTTGGTATCTCAATATGCATAATTTTCCTACAATTACTCAATCTTTCTAATACTAGTCGACTGTTCTTTATAGAAATCGTTTATAATCATGAAGTTTTGCATTACAAACCAGTATAAAATCTAATCTTAACACATATATCTAGAGTCCTCAATCAATTAATGTTAATTACGTTATTAAGTAATTTGATTAGGCAATAACTTGTATAATTCGCGTTTCCGATTATGGTTGTTATAACCTAAATTAAGCGATTTTTCCTGTAGTTGCAAAAAATGTTCACAATTCGCTGT
>SHOL01000070.1:6628-11599 GCA_004294945.1 Treponema sp. | reverse complement strand
CTGTCTGTCCTGTATGGAGGCAGTCAGGGCGTTCGGGGCAGAAACTTCCATTGAACCGGGAGTCTGGACGGTGCGGGCGCCTGCAGGCGGCCTCCGGCTTCCTCCCCGCGTTGTGGATGTCGGCAATTCCGGCTCGGTGCTCTATTTTATGACGCCGGTTGCCGCTACGCTTTCCGGCTGGACGGTGATGACCGGAGATGCTTCGATATGCACCCGCCCCATTCAGGGCTTGCTCAATGCGCTCAAGCAGCTCGGCGCTGACGGTTTTACCACCAGGCCGCATGTGGACGCTCCGCCGGCTGTTGTCCGGGGTCCTTTCCGCGCCGGGCATGTCGAGCTGGAAGGCAATCTGTCCCAGTATGTCAGCGGTATTCTGATTGCCGCTTCCCGTATTTCCGGCACTACGATTGTGGATCTTCGCGCTCCCAAGGAAAAACCCTTCCTTAAAATGACCTGCGACTGGCTCAAATCGGTGGGGGTAAGTGTTGTATACAACGAGAGCCTGGATCACTTTGAAGTGTCCGGACCGGCAGTTCCCTGTTCGTTCGACCGGACAATCCCGTCTGACTGGGAAGGTGTCGCATTTCCGCTGGTTGCCGCCGTTATTACCGGTTCCTGCATCGAAATTGCGAATGTAGACTGCACCGGCAGCCAGGGCGACGAGGCTATAGTCAGCATTCTGCAGTCGATGGGTGCTGACATCGAGCTTGACCGGGAGCGGGAAACGCTTGTTGTGAACGGCAAGAGGGACGCTGCTGCTCCGGTGCGGCTGACCGGTGGAACGTTCAACTGTGCTGGCTTCCCCGACGCGGTGCCGTCTTTGGCGGTGGCTGCCTGCTTTGCAGAAGGGGACACCGTGTTGACCGATATCGGTGTGTGCAGGCTCAAGGAGACGGACCGGATTGCGCTGATGCGGACGGAACTGTCCAGGCTCGGCGCTTCGGTTGAGGAAGGTCCCGATTTTCTGGTTGTGCACGGTCAGGGCGGGAAAAATATGCACGGGGGGGACGTTGAAAGTTACGACGACCACCGGATTGCTATGGCTCTTGCTGTTCTGGGCCTTGCGCTCCCGGAGGGCGCGGTCCGTGTCGCCCAGGCCGAGTGCTGTGCAGTTTCGTTTCCCCGGTTTTTCGAGGTAATGAACGGTCTTGGGGCCGGTTTTGTCTGTATGGACTGATGTTGTCGGTTGCGGCCACCCGGGACACGACAATCGGGGTGTTCGAGGCGGCCGATGCGCGAATAAGGGAAAGCCGTATGGCTTTTTAGGGAGTTCTAAAGGAGATCAGGTATTGTGAAGATGAAAAGCGTGGTTATCAGGACCAGGGACATTGCAAAGTCGATCGAGTTTTACGAAAAAATCATGGGCTTCACCTTTGATTCCATGATTTCTCCCTCGCCGGGAAAGCAGATTGCGTTTCTTGTCGATCCGCAAAGCTGCGGAAAGCTGGAACTGCTGTACAATGAAGCAGGAAAGGCGAATGCAGCAGGCGGGGTTTCGATCACCTTTAATGTCGACCAGATCGGAGAAGCAGAAAAACATCTTTTGGCGAACGGCGTCAGAATTGTATCTTCGCCAAAGACAATCAAGGGCGGAAAAAAGATAATGACAGCCGTAGACCCGAACGGTGTTGAACTTGATTTTATTGAGGAAAAGGACTGATCCGGTCAGGGGATGTTTCGGTGCGAGAAATCCCGCCGGACTTCTAAAAAAACTTGTTTTTGACGTTCAGGCGTACTATACTGCCTGACGCATACATATACGTGGAGGAAATCTATGAAATGTCGAATTTTAATGCTTTCTGCATGCGCTGCAGCTGTGTTGATTCTTGCCGCCTGTTCAAGCGGACCGCAGGTTTCGCGCGTCGATGCCGAAACCCAAACCGATCTGAGCGGCTACTGGAATGATACCGATCTCCGGACTGTCAGCGACAGCCTGATCGCCGAATGCCTTTCGTCGCCCCGCGTCGCTGCCTTTGAAAAGAATAACGGCCGGCTTCCTGTTGTCATCGTTGGAACCTTCCGGAACGACAGCGATGAACATATCGACACATCTATCATTGCCAAGAAGATGGAAGCCGCGATCCTGAACAGCGGTCTTGCCGATTTCGTCGCCAGCAGGAACGAGCGCAGCGAAATCCGCGAAGAGCGGCAGGAGCAGCAGAGCTTTGCAAGCGAAGACTCCGCCAAGGCTCTCGCGAACGAAGCCGGTGCAGATTTTATACTCACCGGATCGGTCAAAACCATTGTCGACAAGGCAGGAAAAACTGCAACCCGCACATACTTTGTATATGGCGAACTGACGGATGTTGAAACCAACAAGAAAATCTGGATGGGCGAGAACAACCAGATCAAGAAAATCATCAAGACGCCTTCGGCAAAATTCTGATTCGTACTGCTCGTGCAAAGAGACCTCTGCACTGTTATTCGCGGAGGTCTCCTGATATTTTAAAAGGAAGGAACATATGAACGGTACGTACCCTCTGATTCCTGCAGTGCTCTGTGCCTTCTTGATGGTTTCGTGTGCGTCCATGTCCCACTACGAAGGCATCGATCGCGCTGTATCGGCGGGCGCATACGAAGAAGCGCTCGCATCCATCAAAGCATCAAAAGAGAATGCCTACCCGCCGAAAGACAAAATCCTCTACTACCTTGATGAAGGAATGATCGCTCATTATGCCGGCGACCATGACGGTTCTTCGAAAGCCCTGGGCGAGGCAGAGCGGGCGATAGAGCTTGCCGTCACCAAAAGCGTGTCTCTGGAGGCTTCAACCTATCTCGTGAACGATACCATGCAGGAATATCCCGGCGAGGATTACGAGGATATTTATCTGAATGTCTTCAATGCGCTGAATTACTGGAAGAAAGGATCGACCGAAGGCGCTCTTGTAGAAGTCCGCCGTATCGACAACAAGATAAAATTTCTTTCTACCCGATACGGGACTGCAATTACCAATTCGCAAAAATCCGTAATGGAAAAATCGTCTGAAATCCCGTACGACCCGGAAGCCGCTACGGTGAAATTCTCGAACTCGGCGCTCGGCCAGTATCTTGGGATGCTTTTCTACCGGAGCGAGGACAAGCTGGACGATGCCCGCATAAACCGCGATCAGGTAAAGCTTGCCTTTGCCAATCAGCCGCACATGTACTCGTTCCCGCTCCCGTCTTCTCTCCAGGATGAACTGAACATTCCCGCGGGCAAAGCCAGGCTGAATGTGCTCTGTTTTACCGGGCCCGGTCCGGTCAAGGTGCAGGAAACTATCCGCTTGCGTGTTACAAATTCCAACTGGATGAAAATCGCGCTGCCGGTGTTTCAGACAAGGCCAAGTCTGGTTGATCACGTTGAAGTGGCAATCGATGGCGGTCCGTCGATCCGGCTGGAAGTACTGGAGGATATGTCTGCCGTCGCTGCTGAAACCTTCAAGCAGCGGGCTGCCCTCATCTACTTTAAAACGGTGATGCGGTCTCTGGCAAAAACGACTTCTTCCATTGCGCTTGACAAGGCTTCCGAAGAAGCAGAATCGAGCGACGCTGCCTTGATGATGAGCGTTCTGAGCATCGGCACACAGATTTATGCCGAAGCCAGCGAACAGGCCGACTTGAGGATGTCCCGCTATTTCCCGGCGAAAGCCCTTGTCGGCGGCGTAACGCTTGATCCTGGCATCTATTCATACACTATCATGTATTACGGAGCGTCCGGATCGGTAATTCACCAGGAGCGGTTCGAGAATGTTTCGATACGGGCCGGGGCTCTTAATCTTTCGGAGGGATTATGCATCAGATAACACGCGTGCGGGCCCCGGGCTCGCGCTTTTTCAAAACTGCGCTTGTATGTTCGGCCCTTTTCCTGTCTGTCGTACTGGCAGGATGCGCAAGCACGCCGAAAAAACCGGAGAACAGCGAACCGGTGTGGGTGGCTAATCCCCGCACTGTATATGACGAAAAACAGTATGTATCTGCTGTCGGATTCGGCTTGACGCGCGAACTGGCGGAAAAGAGCGCCTTTTCCTCGCTTGTCGCCGTATTCGGACAGCGGGTTCAGGGCGAAACCACCGTTAACGAACGATTTAGCGAAGCGCTTCGGAACGGTGCCCTGACGGTATCCGAAGATTCGGAGCTCAACAAGCAGATTACGACTTCAGTGGATCTTGACACCCTCGTCGGTGCAGAAATCAAGGATACCTGGTTCGACGGCAAAAAAACTACCTACGCCGTTGCGGTAATGGACAAGGCAAAGGGCGCCATGCTCTACGCCAACATGATCGAAAAGAACGAAGAAACGATTGCCCAGCTCATCGATATCCCTGGAAGCGATCGCGATTCACTCGATGCCTACGCCCGCTACGATCTTGCGTCGGCGATCGGTTTTACCAACGAACGCTTCCTGAATGTCCTTTCTGTCCTGAATCCGGCAGCAGCGGCAGCAAAGCGGGCCTCGGTCACCGGCGGCGATTCTCTGAAAATCGAGTGTCTCAGGATTGCCCAGAACATTCCGATTTCCGTAACCGTATCCAACGACAGGGATGGACGAATCTCTTCGGTGTTCGAAACTGTAATCTCTGCTTCCGGCTTTAAGACGGGCGGCGACGATTCGCGTTACGCGCTGGAGGCCAGGCTCACTCTTTCGCCGGTAACGCTTGCCGATAACGAGAACAAGTTTGTTCGCTATATTGTAGATGCCAGACTCGTCGACCGGGCCAAAGGCACTGTTCTGATTCCCTTTAGCATCAACGGCCGCGAAGGTCATGCAAACGAAGGCGAAGCTGAAAACCGCGCGGTGCGAGTTGCCCAGCAGAAAATCGGTACGGCATTCGGAAAGGAGTTCGGCGCATATCTGGTACAGCTGACCGCCGGAAAATAACCGAACCCGCCTCGGCCAGAAGAACCCTCAGCGCGCGCAACCCGGTGTGCATACGCCAGTTCGCGCGCGCGGCAGGATGCGCACGCCCCTGGATGTGTGCGCCCTTGGATGTG
>SHOL01000070.1:0-6528 GCA_004294945.1 Treponema sp. | reverse complement strand
GCGCCCTTGGATGTGCGCGCGTGCGCCGGTTTAGCGGATCTTGAAAAAGATGCCGACTACTGCGAGAGAAATTAAAACCTGCAGGATCATGAACTTCAACAACACCTGTGTCGGCGACCACAAATGGTTTTTACGCATGTGGTCGTGCAGGGGGAAGCGGATTGTGTGCAAGATGCGGATTTTAAAAAACCGAAGCAGTGCGACTTTTAAAAGACCAGTTCCTCCGTTGATCAGTATCATTGCGCTGGTCATAAGCAGAAGGAACGGGTTCCCCGCGACGATTACACACACACCGATGAAGAATCCCAATGCTCGGCTTCCGGCATCGCCCATAAGGACTTTGCTCGGGAACGCATTATGCCATAGATACCCCATCAGCGTTCCTGAAAGCGTGAATGCAAGAAGTGCCCACTGAGCGCCGTCTGCAAGGTGCGGAACCAGCAAATATTCTGCAACCCGGGCGTGGCCCAGGACAAAATAGAAAATAATACCAAGCGAGGTTAGCGCCAGCAGAACCAGAGTGCCGGAAAGTCCGTCCACACCGTCGGTGCAGTTCGTTGTATTGATAGAAATCCACAGAATAAGCGTGGATACAGCGAAGAACACCGCCGGATGCACTGCAATAGTCAAGCTGGTAAAGGGGAGCCAGTATGTCACCGATCCCTTGAAATACAGAATAAAGAGTATTACCGAAGCTCCCGCAGACAGGGCGAGATCGAGCGCTCCCTTTAGGTATTCGCCCCAGGAATGTATGGAACGGTCGTCCAGAAATCCGGTTAGCATAACAAGCCAGGTACAGCCCAAAATTGCGAGCTGCGAGGCGTTAAGCGGTATAAACAACAGGCAGACTACAACGAAAATAGTAATGAAAACGCTTCCCGCTCCAGTCGGCTTGCCGACAGCGGCTTCTGCGCTTACGGTAAACTCCCGTCCCCGGTCTTTGGGCAAAAAACGGTAGGCGCGGGGAAGCAGACGGACAGTCAGCAAAAAACCGGTATACAGGGCGAGTGTAATAAGAACCGCATAGGATTGCAGCAGGCGGAAGGGCCCATATACGTTCTGAAGCATGCGTGCAAGTTGGTACAACATTACATCAGTGTAGCGTGAATATACCCGTTTTTACAAGTAGAACCGGTTTAGCTTCTTACAACCCGGTAAACAACAGCCATCCGGACACTGCTTGTGCTGCAGGACGAAGCCAGGCTGGGCCGGTTTCTGCAATTTCGGCTAACGCATAGCCGCTTTTCATCAGAAATGACGGAATCGCCGAAAGGCTACCGGTTAGCATTGCCAGGGCGAACGAAAAAAGAAGCAACGCCGACACTATTCGCACGGCACGCATGTGTTTTTTGAACCAGCCGAGAACAGGCAGGATGCGGCTAAAAAACAGTCCGGCCAGAAAGAACGGAAGAGCAAAGCCGAGCGAGTACAGGCTTAACAGGATCACAGATTGTGCAATGCTGCCGCTCCTGCCTGCAAACAGAAGAATCGAAGAAAGGATAGGTCCGACACACGGGGTCCATCCGGCTGCAAACGAGACGCCCAGAAGAAACGCCTTTGCTGAGGATGCTCCGTTGTTTCGGGCTTCTGATCGCTGCGTTCCCGAACCGTTTTGTGTATGTCGGTATTCTGACCGCAAAAAGGGAATAAAATCAAAGACGAAATTTGCGGCCAGTATCAGAATGATGATTCCAGCGGCGCGATTTATTACTGCATCTGCTCCGCTTCCCAGCATTTTCATGCCGCCGCCGAAGAGAATCGCCAGTCCGACAAAAACAATAGTAAAGCCGAGCGAGAACGAGCCTGTCCGTAGCAGTACTGCGGTTCTGTTACTCTGGCCTGATTTGAGTTCGGAAGCCGACTCTCCGGTGATGAACGAGATATACACCGGTATAAGGGGAAGAACGCAGGGACTCAAAAACGAAAGGAGTCCGGCAAGAAAGGATGTAAACAGTCCGGGCAATTCCTGCATCATTGGTTCTGCATTCCTGCCGACTCTTTCATCAGGGAGATAAAGGCCGGGCTGTCATATTCTCGGGCTCCGACTGTCCCCGCGATTATCATGCCGTTTTTGTCCAGAATATAGGTTGTCGGAATTCCCTGTGTTGCCATGATTCCGCCCAAAACACCCTTTTCGTCAAGAAAGATGGGAAAAGTGTAGTTCGACCGCTTGATAAAATCTGCCACGGTTGCCGTTTTTTCTCCCACGCTCACTGCGGCAATCCTGAAATTGTATCCTTCCAGCGACTGATGGAGCTTTTCTATGGAAGGCATTTCTTGTTTGCATGGCGGGCACCAGGTTGCCCAGAAATTGAGTATAGTGATATTTCCCGCAAACGAATCGGCCGTCAGAGCTTCGTCTTTGGTGGAAGCAGTATCCAGCGCAGGAATCTCGGAAAACCGGGGAACTTGTTGCGGCGTTTCAAAAACATAAAAACCGAGTTCGCCCAATTTTGTCGAAAGGTTGGACACTGGTGCCGACAAATCCTGCGCCAATGATGCCGGCGGTGATTTTTCCGATCTTGCCGTATTTGCTGAACCGTCGCCGACTTGGGCTGCGTCCCGGGAAGGGGCGCAGGACAGCGGGGCGAGGTAGAGTAACGAGGCGAACAGCGAAAGAATTGCGGGTTTTACGTGTTTCATAGCTTTTACTATATCACAGGACCTTGTTCCGCGACTGTGACCCGGTCACGCTTGCGTATGTTCGGACGCTTCCGTTCGATCAGTGCTTGAAGTGCCGGGTACCGGTAAAGACCATTGCGATGCCGAGCTTGTTCGCGGCATCAATCGAAAGCTGATCGTTCATCGAGCCTCCGGGCTGGACTATCGCGGTGATGCCGTACTGTGCGGCCATCTCTACGCAGTCCGGGAACGGGAAGAACGCGTCCGATACCATCACGGTCGCTCCGTCGCGGGTCACCGACCCGTTTTCGCCAGCCGGAAGGCCTGCATCGGTAAGGGCCTTCGCGCGCGAAAGCGCCTGCTCGGTCGGCCAGATGCGGTTCACCTGTCCGCCTGCGATGCCGCACGCGATCCGGTCTTTAACCACAAGAATCGCGTTGGATTTGACGAAGAGTCCGATCGTCATGCCGAACGCCATTTCCGCAGCCTGCTCGGCAGTCGGCGCTTTTTCGGTAACGACTTTCCAGTCGGCAAAGAGCTGGTTGTCCCGGTTCTGGACGAGCACTCCGCCGTCCACGCTGAGCGTTTCCGTCAAACTGTTCGGTTTGATTTCCGCCTTGACCAGCCTGAGATTTTTTTTCTTCGAGAATACCTCAAGCGCGTCCGGCTCGAAATCGGGCGCAACGACCACCTCGAGGAAAATCTTGCACATTTCTTCCGCAGTTTCGCGGTCGATCGGCCGGTTGCAGCCGATGATGCCGCCGAAAATCGAAGTCGGGTCTACCAGATAGGTGCGCTTGTAGGCGTCGAGCACCGTCTTGCCGAGGGCTGCGCCGCAGGGCGTGTTGTGCTTCAGGGCAACGCAGATTACCGGCGTATTGCCTTTTTTCAGAATGTCAGCCGCGTCGGCGGGATAGGCGGCCGGAAGCTTTGCAATGAAATCGTCGTAGGCGCAGGCTGCCTTCCAGGCTATGTCCAGATCGCGCATGTTATTGTAGGAAAGCTCCTTGCCCTGCAGCTGCTTCATGCCGCCGAAGGCTCCGCAGGAATCTGCGGTCAGGTAGAGCGCCGCCTGCTGATGCCCGTTTTCGCCGTAGCGGAGAGACTGGCTCTTGCGGTACGGCACCGTCAGGTACTCGGGCCACAGCGGAGATTTTTCCGAAACGGGAGCTGCCGCTTCTCCGAGCATGAAGCGGGCGACGGCTGCGTCGTAGGCGCTTGTCAGATTGAATACCTTTCCGGCCAGCCGGCGCTTGAGGTCCATCGGTACGTTTGCGTTATTCTGTCCGGCTTCGTCGAGGCTGGACATGACTTCCTCATAGTCGGCTGCTTCGGTAAGCACGAGCACGTCCGCATGATTTTTCGCCGCAGAGCGGAGCATGGTCGGACCGCCGATGTCTATGAACTCGACCGTTTCGTCGAAGCTGAGCCCTGCCTGCACTTTTTCGAAGAAGGGATACAGGTTGACGCACACAAGATCGATAGGGTCGACGCCGAGCTCCTGCATGGTTTTCGCGTGTTCGGGATTTTCCCGTATGCCGAGAATTCCCGCATGCACCTTCGGATGCAGGGTTTTAACCCGCCCGTCCAGGCACTCGGGAAAGCCGGTGACTGCGCTGACATCGGTAACCGGGACCCCTGCGTCGGCTAGATGCTTTTTGGTTCCTCCGGTAGACAGAATCTCCCAACCGTTTGTTACCAGATACTGAGCGAGTTCCAGCACCCCGTCCTTATAGAATACGCTTATCAACGCCCGTTTTTTCATGCCTGTCCTCTTCAAATACATCTATGGTTGCTCTTGCAAAATTTTCCGAGTTTTGCAAGAGGTTCGATGGGGAAGAATAGCAGAAAACAGCCCGTTCTTCAATGCGGCTTCAGGCTTTCAATGTCTATGAAAGGCTTTGCGCGGATGTGTTACGCTTGTACTGCCCGGTTTCTCTTGCGCAGACGCTTGCGTTCTGCCGCGTCCGGACCGGTTTTGCGCGGCTTCTTGTCCCGCAGAAGGAACATTGCCAGCAGCGAGGATGCGAGGCAAATGCCAAGTATAACGGGAATCGAGAATCGCATAGGTAGATTCGCGAATGGTAGATGGACGTTCATCCCGAAAAAGCTCGTGATCATCGTCGGAATCATAAGTACGAGATTGATGACGGTCAGTCGTTTCATGACGATCGAAAGGTTGTTGGAGATGACGGAGGCAAAGGCGTCCATCATGCTCGAAAGGATGTTGCTGTAGATGTCGGCCATTTCGATTGCCTGGCGGTTGTCGATGGCGACGTCTTCGAGCCATTCGCTGTCTTCTTCGTCGAGCTGGATAAGGCGTGTTTTCATGAGTTTTTCAAAGAGGAGCTGGTTGCTCTTGAGGCTGGTCGTAAAAAAGGTAAGCGACTTTTCGAGGTTTAAAAGCTGGATGAGTTCGTTGTTCCGGACAGATTTCCGGAGTTCGAGTTCGATGGAATTGGATCTCCGGTTGATTTCCTTGAGGTAGCGGAGGAATATTATGTCGGCGCGGGCGAGCACGCGGACGACGAAAGCGGGAAGGTCTTCGAGCGAGAGTCCCCGCACGCGGTTGTCCGTGAGGTCGTGCAATAGTTCGCAGTCGGCCCAGCAGATGGTGAGAATCATGTCCGGGAAAATGATAATGCCGAGCGGTATGCAAAAGTAGCTGACTTCGTTGGCCGGGATAAATATCGGCAGGCGGACGATGATCAGGGTGTAGTCGTCTTCACGATCGATACGCGAAAGTTCGTCCTGGTCGAGGATGTCCATTATTATTTCGGTGTCGATTCCGTAATCCGATTCGAGCGTTCTGATGTCTTCGCGGGTGACGTTCCGGGCGTCCACCCAAACGCGGCCGTCGTCGCGAGTTCCCTCGACGAGCTTCCGGTTTTCCTGTTTCCAGATGCGGATCATGTGCGTTGCCTCCTTCCGGGTTTTGTAAAGCCTCGGCGGATAGCGGTATGCAGAACGTTCTGAACGGAATGAGTGTCAGACTGTATACGGTGTCCGGGGAGGCACGTGGTTGTCGGTGTAATATGTGCAGGTACTACTACCAGGGTACGTATCCATAGGATACTGCCTCCTCGTGAATGGATGTGATCGCTCTTGCGAGCGCATGTGAGCATAACACAGAAGCAGTCCGAAAATCAAGAGCGGCATTTTCGGCTGCCACTTTTTCTGTTGAACCGGGTGGCGGCGGGACGTTACCCGGCGGGAAGTTCTGCGGCGGGGACATACTGGTACGTTACGTCCCCCGGGCGGACATTCTGCGGCGGGGGGCACTGCGGGGTAGCAGATATGCAGCGGATACACAGTGGCTTTCGCTGTCGAATGATTTTGGTTCGCCGCTTTTGTTTGGTTCGCAGCTTATGTGCTTAATCCTGCCAGGCGGCGGGCGAGGGTGCTCACTCCTTCGACAATCGCTTCATGCTCCTGTTCGCTGATCCGCGCTGCGAGCGTTTCTGCTGAATCGCCCGGTAAAACCGGCACTTTCTTTTGTAACAGAATGGGACCGGTATCGCAGCCGGAATCAACCAGGTGTATGGTGCAGCCCGATTCGGTTTCTCCTGCGGCAAGGACTGCTTCGTGTACATGATGCCCCCACATGCCTTTACCGCCGAATTTGGGGAGGAGTGCTGGGTGGAGGTTGACGATCCGGTTTGCGTACGCGTCGATTACCGGGCCGCTCAGAATTGTCAGGAATCCTGCAAGCACAAGTGCGTCGCAGCGGTATTCCTTTGCAAGCTCGAGTACCCGGTTTGACACTGCGAGCCGGGCTTCTTCGCGGGAAACGCCCTGGGGCGGGAGCGCGAGTACAGCTGGAATGCCTGCTTTTCGTGCGCGTTCGATTGCGTACGTGTCATTTCGGTCGGCAATTACGAGCGCGATTTCGTATAAGCCGCGGGA
>SHOL01000069.1 GCA_004294945.1 Treponema sp. | reverse complement strand
GGTTTGAAAATTGCGGAAGGAGACGGGACGCCGAGCAAAGAGACGCGGAGTCTGCTGGTGAGTTATACTGGCAATGAGCTGCTTGCTGCGGGAGCGTTCAATGATGTTCTGACGTCCACCATTACTGCTAACTGATGCGAAATCGGAGGTGCTCGTGAATCGCATCGCAGGTTGTGCGCTGGTACTGCTTTTGTGGGCGGTGCCGGCGTATTCCCAGTTTGTATTCTCGCCGATCAGCGCAGATCTGGAACCCGCCGGCAAGGCGGGTTTTACGACGTTTACCGCGGCAAACCGGACAGACAGTGCGATTGCCGTTCGGGTACGCATGCTGACCCGGGAAATCGGGGAAGACGGAACCGAGCGGAATGAACCGGTCGGCAAAGAACTGTTCACGGTGTATCCCGGACAGCTGGTGCTGGAGCCGGGGCAGGAACGTTCCGTCCGGGTGTCCTGGAAAGGGCCGGAAACCGTAGAGCGCGAGCTGGCCTTCCGCGTACTTGCCGAACAGTTGCCGGTCGATTTTACCGGGGAAGACGATTCCGAAACAGGGAACCGCGCGAGTATCGATATTCGCCTCAAGTATCTGGGCACGGTGTATATTCTTCCGAAAAACGGGAAAGCGCAGATTCAGGCTGGGATTGTCGGGCGGGACGGTGTGCAGGCCGATCTTGTGCTGGAAAACACCGGGACGGCGCATGCAATTCTAAAAAACCTGCGTGTTGTCGTCAGTGCCGGAACAGACCAGGACTGGGCGGGATATCAGCTGGGCAGCAAGGATTTGAGCGCGCTCGCCGGCGCGAATATGCTTGCCGGAGGGCGAAGGGTCGCAGCGATTACTCTTCCTGAAGGATTCCCGGATGGACCGGCGCGTGTCGAAGTGTATTACGATTATCCCTGAGCAGCCGGGCAGCACGCGCGCACGACAGGCGCGTGCCCGGCGGACATGTGCCCGGCAGGTGGCTGCTTTGCGGATAGTGCTGTTTGTGCTTTTTCTTGCGGCGGCCCAATCGGCAGCACCTGCAGAAATTGAACTACAGTGTTCCCTGACAGTCGACGGCCGGCCTGCCGGAGAAATTCCGGTTCTGATTGATGAATCGGAAAACCGGCTGTCTGCAATTGGGGAAGCGGTGCTGGAACGCGCTGCGCCGCTTGCGCGTCTTCCGAAACATGTGAACCGGCAGGAATGGTGGACCCCGGACGAATTACAGGTTTTGGGGCTCGAGGCAGTATTCGACGTGAACGCACTGGCGCTGGAGCTGCATATTGCCGAAGCAGTCCGCGTTCCGGAACGACATCGGCAGGGCACCCGGCAGACAGCGCAGGATGCGACGGTGCACAGCGAGCTGATCTCCGGCGGAATAAATATTACTGCAAATGCCAGCGCCGGACGGGAAGCTCTGTACGAAGACGAAACGGACGAGGTTGAAGCGGGAGTTTCGTTTGCGCTTGATCCCTTTGTGAATATTGACGGCTGGGTGCTTGAAGGTTCGCTTCGTGCGGACAGCAGGATACCAAATGCGTTTCCGCTTGTCGCGGCGCGAGTTGTGCGCGACGATATGCAACGGGAACTCCGGTTCGAGGCGGGCTCGCTGCGATATCCGGTTTCCGGCGCTCTGACCCGGGTTCAGATGCAAGGACTTGCGGTGTACCGGCTGTTTGCCAATGACGGCGAGCGGTCGCACATTCCCGATTCTGTGGAATTCGATGTGGAGAAGCCCACTACGGTCACCCTGACTCTGAATGGCGAAAACATTATGACCAGGTATTTGTATGCCGGTCCGCATATTGTGGAAGATTTGCCCCTGACGCAGGGCCGGAACGAGCTTGTTATTGCCGATAACGGGGAACAGCGGGTGATCCCGCTGCCCTTCGACGAAAGCCTGCTGGCCCGCTCGCATACGGATTTTTCATTGAGCGTCGGTGTTCTTTCCGACGATTTTGCTGCCGAGCTGGATGCAGAAAAACACAAACCGGCGGCAAGCGGATTTGCGCGGCTGGGTATTACACCTGCCTGGACGGCAGGAGTGTATGCCCACGGCGATCCTGATACAGTAATGGGCGGAATAGAAACCGTACATGCTACCGGCGCGGGCGTTATCCGCGCGAACGCTTCCGCAAGCAAATCCGGCGGCGCACCCGGAGCAAAGGCTTCGCTGAACTGGATGACGAGCGCAGAGGACTCTGCCTTTGCGGCTGCTCTTGTTTCGGTATCCGCAACGACGCGAAAGTTTGCAACTGCAGGCGTTCTTGCGCGGGACAACAGAAACTGGCTGGAAACCTGGGGATCGGCTGCGTTCAGGATCGGGAAGTCTGCAAGTCTGACCAATTCGGTGCGCCTCCGATTCGCTGCCGGCTCGATCATACCGTCATTCGGAGCGTCTGCAACCGGGAAGGTTACAGTTGCTCCATCCGTACATGTTACGGCAACAGTCCGCGCAGATGTTGCATCGACCGGACAAACCGCTTTCGGGGGAATGATTGCTGTCGGATGGGTGCCTACATCCGCTGCGGGAATCAGAGCCTCGGCTTCGCAGGATTTTAGTTCGCTTGCTACAGATGCCGCCGTTTCGGGAAACGGAGGAAAAAACCTGAGCGACTTCAAGTGGAATACGTCGATCCGCCGCGTGCAAGAAGCCGAAGCACCATGGCTCGTCAGGGAGAACCTGAAATACGGGGGATCGCGCGGAACCATGCAGCTGAGCATTGCCGGAGAAGCGGGAGACGATCCCGGGATAGCGGCATGGGCTGTCGATGCGTCCGCAGAAACTGCCATCCTGTTCGCAGGAACTTCCCTGGCAATCGGCAAACCCGCCAGGGACAGCTTTGTTCTGTTTCGCACGCATCCCGCGCTCGGCTCCGCGGTGGCAGGCATAAAGACAGGAGACCGCTGGAACGAGCGGACGGGAGTGTTGGGAACCGGCGTACTTTCCGGCATAGGATCAAACAGAGTCCAGAAGATTTCGTTCGCCGTGGACTACCTTCCCGAAGGTGCGGATTCAGGCAATCTAGCTCATGTGGTGTTTCCGGGATACAGAAGCGGATATTCGATTGTGCTTGGTACTGATGCCGAGATGTATGCAACGGGACAGCTGGTCGATCAAAACGGAATGCCCGTGCTGTGGTCGGCAGGAATCGCCCGATCTGCGGACACACCGGCGGGCATCAGGTTTTTCAGCGACGAAAACGGCAACTTCGAAATAGCCGGACTCAAAGCCGGTGAATGGGTGCTGGAACTGCCCAAAAATGGTCTTTCGGCAGTTATTGTGCTGCCCGACGACGCTAAAGGATGGTTCGAGGCAGGAACCGTCAAAATGGAGGCCTTATGAGAAACACTGCTCCGGATACCGGAACCTTTATACACAAGAACCTGATAGCCGCACTCCTGTTGGCCTGCGTATTCACCCAGGGAGCGTTCGCAGCGAAGCCGCCGAAAGATCCTGTTGTCACCCTGAAAAAAGTTGACCGCATCGGTACTGTTGCGTACGGCGTCGATTCAGGGTATGAATCGTCTTATTCGCTGACTGTCCAGCGCAAAAATCCGGGAAGCGCATCCTTTTTTATTACCGTCGACGGCGGGCTGCGCGGATTGTACGATCCGAGGGAAGCCTCGAACGGCAGCTCGGCAATCGGGTACCAGATATACGACAACCTCAACGACCGGAATATCATCCGGTCGGGAAGCGGGATCAACTTTCCGAATGTATTAACCGGAATCTTCAGTATGCCGTCCGCGAACAACGAATCCTTAAGCGTGAGCTTTGCGTTTTCGGTACCCGCAGGGCAGCCGAAACCGGCAGGAACCTATACCGACACCATCACCTTTACCCTGTACCAGGGAAAACCGAACGATTACGACCCTGCATCCGCGAACAGCGTCAGCATCGATATTGCAATCCGGGTTGAACCGTCGGTTTCGGTTGTACTCGCACCGGCAGGAGGAGCCTGGGAAACCGGATCGGAGCAGTTCAACCTTGACCTGCAGACGCTCACTTCCTACAAACAAACCGTTCTTTCCATGGTAGTCAAGGCAAATATCGGATATCTCATCCAGTTCAACTCGACAAACAGGGGAGCACTGGTCAGCGAAGGCAGTATCGACGAACTTGACAGAGCACCGTATACGCTCGCCATCGATAACGCTCCGGTTAATCTGTCCATTGCAGACAGTCCATCGCCGCTCGGCGCCCAGTCTCTGGCACCGGACGGCGTCAGCTCGCATATACTGGAAATAACGCTCGGAAACGTCGATACCCTGCGGGCCGGAACCTATGCGGATGCTATCACAGTCACCGTAACTGCAAACTGACGGCGGTGTTCACATATACGCCGCCTGGCAATCGCGAAACCTAACAATAAAGTGAACGCCGGGAAATACCGATACTTGAATGAGACTTGAATATCGAATCATGCGAAACCGCACGGTGACCAAAAACACCTATTATTCAGAAACGGACGGCAGATGAATACAACAGGTCCAGACCGGGTTCAAATCGAACAGAATCTCAGTATGGTACTCGGCAAAAACGTACGGCTTTCGAGTCCGGAAATCCGCTCTCTGACAAAAACCGACCTCAAACGCGCCTACTTCAGAAAAGCCAAGGAAACACACCCGGATCGCTCGGCATCGATCGGCATCGCCTCATCGATTCTTGAAGAACGGTTCCGCCTGCTCCAGAATGCCTACGACCTCCTTGAAGAAAACTGGGATTCCCTCCAGCGCTCTCCGGTACGAGCCGCCCCTGAAAAAGACCGCACGTGCAGCACCGCACCGCACGGCACAAAACCGAACACCAACGCTTCACGCAGCACCGCACCGCACGGCACAAAACCGAACACCAACGCTTCACGCAGAACCGCACCGCACGGCACAGAACCGCGAAAACCGGCCGGCGATTGGGCACGAGCCGACACTTCCCGCAGGAAGCCTGGAACCGACCACCAGAACTCCAGCCCGCACAACTCCAATCACCAGAACCAGCGCACAGCCGGGAACACACACAGACACACAGACATGCCGCCTGGATCGCGCGTTCTTCCGCCAATCCGCCTCCGCCTTGGCGAGTATCTGTATTATACCGGCCGCATCGACTGGACCACCTTTTTCGGCGCAATCTCCTGGCAAATCCGCAACCGCCCGAAAATCGGCGACATCGCACTTTCGCTGGGCATGCTCGAACTTGAAGACATACTGGAAATCATCCGGCAACGCCGTCCTGGCGAACTGTTCGGCGAAACCGCAGTCCGTCTTGGACTCCTTGAAGCATACGACCTTCTGATTCTCTGCGGCCGCCAGCGGCTTTTAAACCGCCCCATCGGAACCTTTTTTATTAAGGAAGGAATACTGAGCGAGAAAGACCTTGTAGAGGCGGTAGTCCGACTGAACAGACATAACTTCATTGTTGCTCTTCGATCACGCAAACCGCTGTGACAGGCCCGCTCACCCAGGGCCGGCAAAACGCAGAAGCTCGGGCTCGTCTGCAGAACCACAGGCTCGTCTGCAGAACCACAGGCTGATCCGCAGATCCTTAGGCTGATCGTCTGCGCCCCTGATAGGACTCACGCATGAGCGCTGCGGCGCGAACCGTGCGCTTTCGCTTGTGTTTCCCGCCTTCGCGCTCGACCTCTGAAAATGAAAAATTATTTTCTTGACAGCTGACGATTTCGGCTTTATGCTCAAGAAAAGCTTTTCATGGAGGTTCGGGTGAACATCAAGGATGTTGCGAAGATGGCCGGCGTTTCGATTTCGACCATTTCGCGCGTGATCAACAATTCCGCATTCGTCAGTCCGGACGTCAAGCAGCGGGTAGAAAAAATACTCGAAGAAACCGGATACCGGCCGAATGCGCTCGCAAAAGAACTCCAGAAAAACAAGACCAACACAATCGGCGTCATTTTGCCGCGAATCGACTTGGGAACCTTCGCTGTTATTTTTGACGGGATTTCGGCGGTTCTGAACGCGAACGGGTACAATATTCTGCTCGCCAATACCCGCGACCGTTTCGAGGAAGAGCTGCGGTATCTTGACCTGATGCACGAAAAACGGGTGGACGGAATTCTGTATTTCGCGACCGGGATGTGCGAGGAGCATAAACGGGCGATTTCCAAGCTGCGCATGCCGGTAGTTATTGTCGGGCAACCCGGCGATGCTGTCAACTGTCCCGCGATATTTCTGGACAGCTTCGGGGCATCACGGGCGATGGTGCAGTATCTTGTTTCGCTCGGTCACCGGAGAATCGGCTGTCTGGCGGTTCCCGACCACGATTATAATGTGGGTACGCAGCGTCGCGAAGGGTATCTTGCGGCTCTTGCGGACAACGGGATTGACGCAGACCCGTCGCTGATCGTTACGGGAGATTTCGAGTTTGAATCCGGCGCACGAGGTGCGCAGCTGCTTATGGAGGGAAACGCTGCAAAAGGTTCCGGGGCTCCGAACGGACGTCCTTCCGCGATATTTTGCATTACCGACCGGCTTGCGGTGGCGGCTTCCGGTCAGCTGATACGCTCCGGCTGGAAAATTCCCGACGACGTGTCGGTCGCCTGCGTGGACGATCCGCTGCTGCTCAGATACTGCGCGCCCTCTGTTACCACGATGAGTTTCGACTATACTGATATGGGGATCCGGGCTGGAAATATGATTATAGACTATATCGAAAAAATTTCATCGCTGCGGGGCGGACAAGAAGCCGGCACCAGGGCGGTTCAACAAAACGGGCCGCTGCAGGTCGCGCTGCCCTTTACCATGAAAATACGGGAAAGTACGGGTTGTACCGTTGCCCGGTCAGGAGGAAAACAGTAATGGAATACGTGGTCGAAATGCTGAACATTGGCAAATCGTTTCCGGGAATCAGGGCCAATGACGACATCACGCTGTGCCTGCGAAAAGGCGAAATTCACGCACTCCTGGGAGAAAACGGTGCGGGAAAATCCACGCTGATGAGTATCCTGTTTGGCCTGTATCAGCCCGATGAAGGGAAGATTCGGGTTCGGGGCACAGAGGTGCAGATCGACAATCCGAACATTGCGAACGAGCTCGGAATCGGTATGGTGCACCAGCACTTCAAGCTTGTCCACAATTTTACGGTGACAGAGAACATTGTGCTCGGCATCGAACCTCACAAGGGTATTACGGTGGATCTAAAACAGGCGTCCAGGAAAATACGCGATCTGTCCGCGCAGTACGGGCTCAATGTCGATCCTGACGCAAAAATCGAAGACATTTCGGTGGGTATGCAGCAGCGGGTCGAGATTCTCAAGATGCTGTACCGGAATGCAGAAGTGCTTATTTTCGACGAGCCGACTGCTGTTCTGACGCCCCAGGAAATTCTCGATTTGCTGGACATTATGCGCAATCTGATCAAGGACGGTAAATCGATTATCCTGATTACGCACAAGCTGCGCGAAATCAAGGCGATTGCCGACCGCTGCACGGTTATCAGGCTCGGCAAGTTCATTGGCACTGTCGATGTCAAGGACACCGACGAGGAACGCATGGCGGAGATGATGATCGGCCGGCGGATTTCATTTGATATACACAAGAAGCCGCTCGAGCCAGGCAGGACGATGCTCAAGATCGACAATCTGACGGTGCTCAATTCACGCAAAGTACCTGCGCTGAAAAACTTTTCGATCGAACTGAAAGCGGGCGAAATTCTCGGTATTGCCGGCGTCGAGGGCAACGGGCAGAGCGAGCTGGTAGAAGCGCTTACCGGGCTTCGCAAGGTGGAATCGGGAACGATTCTTTTGGACGGGAAGGATATCACCGCAATGACGATCCGCGAGCGTATCGAAAACGGTATTGCTCATATTCCGGAAGACCGGCAGAGACGGGGTCTTGTTCTCGATTATACAATAGAAGAAAACCTGATTCTGGAGAAACATCGGCGACTCCCCTTCTCCAAAAACGGTTTTTTGAATCACAAGGCGATACGCGAGCATGCGGACGAGGTTATTTCTGCCTTCGACGTACGTTCGAGCAAAGGTCCTGAAACTATGGCGCGTACAATGTCCGGCGGGAATCAGCAGAAGGCGATTATCGGGCGCGAGTTCGACCTGAATCCGGAAGTGCTTATTGCAGTCCAGCCGACTCGTGGTCTTGATGTCGGAAGCATTGTGTACATACACCGGCGCATTGTGGAACAGCGGGATGCCGGAAAAGCGGTGCTCCTTGTGTCTCTCGAACTCGACGAAATACTCGATCTTTCCGACCGTATTGCGGTTGTCAACCACGGCGAGCTTGTCGGGATTGTCGACGCAAAGAGCACCAACGAAAAGGAAGTCGGTCTGATGATGACCGGTATCCGCGCACACGAGCGCTCATCTTCAAACGGTAACGGAGGTAGCAACAAATGAGACTCCAGGTGAACAAGGATTTTATCGTCGGGCTCTCGTCGGTCTTTCTGGGACTGGTAGCCGGCGCAATTTTTATGGCATTTACAGGCAATAATCCGTTTGAAGGATACAACTACCTGTTTGCGGGCGGTCTGATGAATCTGGAACGTTTCGGCAATACGCTTGCCATGGCGACACCGCTCATTTTGACAGGTCTGTCGGTAGCGTTTGCCTTCAGAACGGGGATGTTTAATATCGGAACGCCCGGTCAGGTGATTATCGGGGGGCTCGCCGCGACTATTGTGGGGTTAACGCTCAATATTCCCAAGCCGCTGCTGCTTTCGCTGATGACGCTCGCTGCCCTTCTGGGCGGCGCAGTCTGGGGTATTGTTCCCGGACTGCTCAAGGCAAAATTCAATGTGCACGAGGTTGTTTCCGGTATCATGATGAACTGGATTGCCTACTGGATCACCTATTATCTGGTGCCGTCCTATTTTAAGGGAAGTTTCGAGACCGAATCGCGACACATAACGCAGACAGCATCGCTCAAGGCCGAGTGGCTGACGGGGCTATTCAAAGGTTCCTACATAAACCTGGGAATTTTTATTGCGCTTGTCTGCGTGGTAATAATTTCGATCATACTCAAACATACGGTACTCGGGTACCAGCTCAAGGCGGTCGGCTTTAACCGGCATGCCGCCGAGTATTCGGGAATTAACGTTAACCGGAACATTGTGCTTGCAATGATGATCGCCGGAGCCCTGTCGGGTCTTGGCGGGCAGACGCTGTACACCGGATACGCTTCTTCCATCCAGATAGGTGTCATGCCGAGCCAGGGATTTGACGGGATAGCGGTTGCGCTTCTGGGCGCAACAAGCCCGGTCGGCGTCGTCGGCGCAGCTTTTTTCTTTGGCATTCTGCAGTCCGGTAAGGGTTTTATGAACGCAATGACCGATATCCCGGCGGAAATCGGAGATACGATTATTGCGTGCATCATCTATTTTGCGGCAACCAGCGTGCTCATCCGCAATTTCTTCGACGGAAACCTGTTCCGCTCAAAAAAGGGAGGAAAGTAACATGTGGTCAGTCATCGTCAATATTTTCCCATACGCAGTAGCATTCGCCATGCCTCTATTGATTACCTCGCTGGGCGGACTGTTCAGCGAGCGCAGCGGCGTTGTCAATATCGGTCTTGAAGGACTGATGGTAGTCGGCGGCTTTGCGAGCGCCCTGTTTACGGTCGCTTTTTATCCGTCGCTCGGAACTGGCGCAATCTGGCTCAGTCTGATTGTCGCGATGGCCGCGGGGGCGCTTTTTTCGCTGCTGCACGCCTTTGCAAGCATCAATCTGAATGCCAATCAGGTTATCAGCGGAACCGCGATCAATATGATGGCGGGTGCACTGACAATTTTCCTTGCCCGCACCATTACCGGTTCGGGCAACGTCCAACTGCGCATGGGTCTGCCCCGGTTCGACGTTCCCGGTCTGGTGCATATTCCGGTAATCGGAAGGCTGATATTCAGACAGACCTACGGCACTACCTGGCTGATTATCGGCATCCTTGCGCTCAGTGCGTTTGTACTGTACAAGACCGCTTTCGGGCTCCGTCTGCGGGCATGCGGCGAACATCCGCACGCGGCGGACGCAGCGGGAATCAACGTCTACCGCATCCGGTACATCGGGGTACTGATTTCCGGAGCCATGTCCGGCCTCGGCGGCGCAACAATTCTGGTTACCTATTCCGGCGAATTCAGCGGCTCGGTGGCAGGAATGGGATTCCTCGCGCTCGCTGCGCTTATCTTTGGCCAGTGGAAACCGCTCGGAGTGCTCGGCGCAACGTTCTTTTTCGGTTTTGCCGCAACTTTGGCAAACTCTTCCCAGGCGGAACCGGCGCTCAAAGCGATTCCGGAGGTAGTGCTCAAGGTGTTCCCGTATGTTGTAACGCTGCTCGCTCTGGTGTTCTTCTCCAAGTCCACCCAGGCGCCGCGGGCATCCGGGGAACCCTACGAGAAAGGCAAGCGTTGACCTCCGGAATCAGAAATGTCCGGATACCCGGCGCTGCGAGAAAGCTGACCGGTTTTACTGCCGGCGCCGCATTTTGTTTAACAGGAGACACAGATGAAACTGAATTCGTATATCGATCACACCATACTTAAGGCGTCCGCTACAAAAGACGACATCAAAACGCTGTGCGCAGAAGCGCGCGAACATTCTTTCTTTTCAGTATGCGTCAATTCGTGCTGGGTTCCGTTTGCGCTGAAGGAACTTGCAGGATCGGATGTCAAGGTGTGTTCCGTTATCGGTTTTCCGCTCGGAGCCATGTCCCGGGAAGCAAAGATAGCCGAGGCAAAAAGCGCCATCGATTCAGGCGCGGACGAGATCGATATGGTTATCAATGTCGGTTTTCTAAAATCCGGCATGGACGCGGAAGTCCGCGAGGAAATCCGCGCGATCAAGCAGGCGATCGGTTCGCGCGTGCTCAAGGTGATAATCGAAACCTGCTATCTTGACGATGCAGAAAAAAAACGCGCCTGTGAACTCTCGGTTGCAGCAGGAGCGGATTTTGTCAAAACCTCGACCGGATTCGGTACCGGCGGCGCAACGTACGAAGACGTGCAGCTGATGCTCGATACAGTAGCAGGAAAGGCAAAAGTGAAAGCTTCCGGCGGGGTCCGGGACGCGGAAGCGGCGGAAAAATACGTCGCAATGGGCGTTTCCCGGCTTGGTACCAGCAACGGCATCAAAATTGTTTCGGGCGGACAGGCGGCAGGCGGCTACTGATGCGCAGAATCAACAGAGTTTTTATTATTGTGCTCGACAGCGCAGGAGCAGGCTTTTTGCCGGACGCCGCCGACTACGGAGACCTCGGAGCCAATACGCTTGGCCACATCGGAGAAGCGGTCGGTCTTACCGTTCCCAACATGGAAGCGCTCGGGCTGGGTAATATTCTTCCGATTCGCGGAGTAGCGCCGATCCAGAATCCCCGCGGAGCCTGGGGGAAAGCTGCGTCAAAATCGAAGGGTAAGGACACAACCATTGGCCACTGGGAAATTGCGGGACTCGTCAAGGAATCTCCCCTTCCCACCTGGCCCGACGGAATTCCCCGGGATGTCGTCGAAGCCTTCGAAGCGCGCATCGGTAGAAAAACACTGGCCAATTCGGTCGCTTCCGGAACGGAGATAATCGCGCAGTACGGCGACGAACATGTCCGCACCGGCTTTCCGATCTGCTATACATCCGCGGACTCGGTATTCCAGATAGCTGCCCACGAATCGGTGGTGCCGCTTGATACGCTCTATGAATGGTGCAAGATCGCCCGGGAAA
>SHOL01000068.1 GCA_004294945.1 Treponema sp. | reverse complement strand
CGTTATAATCGGGAGAAACAAGAATTCCTTTATCAAGACACGAGACGAAAAACTCGGGGTACCGCGCCTTGCGCATTTTGGGAATCAAGTAGGGGCCGCGACGATCCCACCATGGATCGATGTACCGGTCAAAGCGCGACCATTCGGATTCGGTGCGCTCAAAGAGCGCAGAGGCAAGATCGGACCAGGCGCGAGCCAGGGCGCCCAGAAGCGCCGGGGACACGGGATCCGATTCCTGCGGCTCCCGGCCTTCCGTACCTTCACCGGTGAACACCGCAAGGGTGCAGCCGGAGGCAAAGGGAAACGGAGAACGCAGAATCATGGTATCGAGCGTGTCGTTGACGTTATGGAGGAAGGCTGAATCGAGCCGGTCCTGCATGCTGTAGTAGGCTTCATCCAGCCAGGGGCGCCACAGGGGGATGCCGTGCACGTCTTTCGCTGCGGAAAGCGGAGAATCGCCTCCAGGACCGATGTCCAGGGACGCTTCTGGATGGAGAAGAGGGCTTTCTATAACAGGAATGTCGCTCCAGAGTCCCAGCCAGGAGGCGCAGGCATGCCGCGCCCGATCGATAGAGGAATACCAGCGGACGGTTTCGTACTGCGGAAGCACTTCCCGGACGGCCAGCTCGAGCTCGCCTTCGGTTTCGGTCGGGAAGGTGCCGGTTACGCCGCGGTCGAGGAGGCTTTTCAGCACCAGCTTGGAGCGGCCGGCGCGCCAGCCGAGAATCGCCTCGCCCGCTTCCTGGCACAGATCCAGCAAACGCACGCCTTTTGCCGTATACAGGTGATAGTCGTACGCACGGCGCACGGTGCCGTATCGCTTGAGGATTTCGTTCTTCAGATCTATTTTTTGCGCTTCCATGTGGTTAATTGTATCCGGTTATACAAGTTGCGCAAGTTTTTTCTGGACGAGGGAGCTCGCGCTTGCGGGATTCGCCTGCCCTTTCGACTTTTTCATGACTTGTCCGGTCAGCCAGCCGACCACGTTCGTCTTGCCCTTGCGGAAATCTTCGATTGCGGCAGGATTTTCTGCAATCACGGTATCAACGATCGCTTCGATAACCGACTCGTCCGAGACTTGGGCCATGCCGTGCTTTTTGATGATCTCGTCGGGCATGGCGCCGGTTGCAAGGATTTCGGCAAACACGTCCTTTGCCTGCTTGCTGGTGATGGTGCCGAGCGCGACTGCGTCTACGAGGCCGGCGATATGCGCAGGACCGAACGGAAGCTCGCCTACGGAGATGCCGCGTTCGTTCACGATGGCAAGCACTTCGGCGAGCACCCAGTTGGCGACCTTCTTCGGGTCCTTGGACGCTTTCGCAGCCTGCTCGAACCAGTCCGCAAGAGCGCGGTCCGTGGTCAGCGTGTTCACGTCGAAGTCCGACAGGCCGTACTCGCGCCGGAAGCGCTCGCGCTTCTCGGCCGGGCGCTCCCCTACCCGCGACAGCGCGCGGTCTATGAAGCTTTCGCTTATGTGGAACGGCTTGATATCCGGTTCGACTACAAAGCGGTAATCGATGAAGGAATTTTTTGTCCGTTGAATGACCGTCTCGCCCTTTGATTCGTCCCAGCCCATGGTGACTTTGTAGCCCTGATTGAAGACTTGGCGGTCCTGGCGGAATTCGCGGAGCTGGCGGCCGATTTCGTAGGTGCAGGCGTCGCGGATGGCCTTGAAGGAGTTCATGTTTTTGATTTCGGAGATGGGGGTGCTCCAGTGCTTGCCGTTTTCGGTGATGCGGAGGTTGACGTTGGCGTCGCAGCGCATGGAGCCTTCTTCGAGGTTTCCGTCCGTTACGCCGATGTAACGGAGTATTTCGCGAACGGTCTGCATGAACAGGGAAGCTTCCTCGGGGCTCGACATGTCGGGTTTGGTGACGATTTCGATGAGGGGAACGCCGGAGCGGTTGTAGTCGATGTAGCTGTGCGCGCCTTCGATGTGGAGGCTCTTGCCGACGTCCTCTTCGAGGTGGATGCGCTCGATGCGGACTTTTTTAAGGCGGGGACTTTCGTCGGAGCGCGCCAGGTTGATCATGACGTGGCCGTCGGAGCACAGCGGCAGGTCGTTCTGGGTGACCTGGTAGCCCTTGACGAGGTCCGGGTAAAAATAGTGCTTGCGGTCGAATTTGGTGAAGCGCGCGATCTTGCAGTCGAGCGCAAGGCCGGCAACGGTGCCGAACTCGACGTACTCTTTGCCGACGACCGGCATGGCGCCGGGAAGCCCGAGGCACACGGGGCAGACGCGGGTGTTGGGCATGCCGCCGTAGCGGTTTTCGCACGAGCAGAAGGCTTTCGATTTGGTCAGAAGTTCGCAGTGGATTTCGCTGCCGATGATAACTTCGTAGGTCAGATCGCCGTCGGTATGGACGGCCGCGCCGGGATTGAATGTCTGTATGTGGTTCATCTTGATGTCGCTCATCTGGATGCCTCCCAGGCCTTGGCGGCTTTAAGGATTTTTTCTTCGGCGAAGTGCGCGCCGCAGATCTGGATGCCGACCGGAAGGCCGGCTTTGGTTTTTCCCATGGGAACGGAAAGGGACGGGATGCGCGCAAGGTTGACGAAGGTCGTGTAGAGGTCCGAAAGGTACATTGCAAGCGGATCGTCGACTTTCTGGCCCAGTTTGAAGGCCGTGGTCGGGCTTGTGGGGCACAGGATAAAATCGTATTTGGAAAGGATGTCGCCGATGTCTTTCTGGATGCGGGCGCGGACGCTCATGCCTTTTTTGTAGGTGTCGCCGGAAAAATGGGTTGAAAGGACGTAGTTGCCGATGACTATGCGACGCTTGACTTCGGTGTTGAAGCCGTCGGAGCGGGTGGCGACGTAGAGTTCGTCGTAGCCGGCGCCCGGATCTTTTCGCATGCCGTAGCGGATGCCGTCGAAGCGGGAAAGGTTGCTTGCGGCTTCGGCAAGGGCGATGACGTAGTAGCAGCCGATTGCGGCGTCGAGCACCGGGATCGAGACTGTTTCTACGGTTGCTCCTTTCGAGCGGAACCAGTCGCAGGCTTCGGCGAAGACGGCGCCGACTTCAGGATCGAGTCCTTCGGTTTGTGCGAACTGGGCCGGCAGGGCGATTTTAATGCCGTTGAGGTCGAGCGGTTCCAGGTGCGCGAGCGAGGAGAAGTCGAGCTCAGCGCTCGTGTCGTCGAGGCTGTCCTTGCCGGCCATGACTGAAAGGACGAGCGCAATGTCGTCGACCGTTCTGGCAAGAAGGCCTACCTGGTCCAGGGAGGAGCCGAATGCGACTACGCCCGAGCGGCTCAGGGTGCCGTAGGTGGGCTTGAGGCCGTAGATGCCGCAATAGGAGGCCGGGAGGCGGACAGAGCCGCCGGTTTCGGTGCCGAGGGCAAAGGGAGCCTGGCCTCCGGCGACGACTGCCGCCGATCCGCCGGAGCTGCCGCCCGGGGTGAGGTCGCGGTCGACCGGATTGCGGGAGGGGCCGTAGGAGGAGTATTCGGTGGAGGATCCCATCGCGAACTCGTCCATGTTGGTGCGCCCGAGGGGTACGGCGCCGGCCTGGATGAGCCGGTCGGTAACCGTGGCGTTGTACGGAGCGACGTAGCCGCGGAGGATGCGGCTGCCGCAGGTGCATTCCTTGCCCTTGATCGAAATGTTGTCCTTGACGGCGAACGGAAGCCCTAGAAGGGGCCGTGTGTCGCCCTTTGCCCGCGCTTCGTCGGCAAGCCGGGCTTTGTCTTCCGCATCGGCATACATTTCGATATAGCCCATCAGGGGCTTGTCAGTTTTGTTGTCGGCTTCGTAAGCTTCCCTGTATGCGCGGACAATGTCCACGCTGGAAAGCGCGAGCGATTCCAAATTCTTTTTGAGCTCAACAAGGCTCATTTTGCAAATATTCATGTCGATCTTCCTTCCAGTGTAAGTTGGTTGCGTCGCAGCGCAGGTCTGGCCTGCGCAGGCCAGACCTGCGCGTGGTTAAACCGTGCGCCGAGTTAAGCCGTGCGCGGACTCAGTTGTGCGCTAGCTCAGCCGTGCGCGGCCGTGCGCGGGATTAAGCCGTGCGCGGCATGTTACAGGGCGGGTGCTCCAGCTAAGCGCGTACGACGCCGTGCAGGGGCACGCAAGGCTGGGTGCCTACGTAGCCCGTGTGCGGAAGCTGGATGAGCCCTGCTATGCTCCGCCACCGAGCACCTTGGGCACGCGGAAATAGCCGTCCATAAACTCGTTCGTTATTTTACGCACCTCTGTCTGCTCCAAAGATGCCCGCACTTCGCCCGGACGGAGGTTTTCCACCGTTGTAGACGGATACGCATCGTAGGGATTCTCGTCGCCGGCATACTGCGAAAGTACGTCGAAATAATCGACGATCTGGCGCACCTGACCCGCAAGTATTTCGACATTGGTACTGTCAGGGGATAGCCGTGACAAATACAGCAGGTTTTCGAAGGTGGTCTGGTCGATGGCTTGTTTTTTTTCGTCCATATCTATAATCCTTTACCCGTTATCGACGCTGCATTATCTGCCGGTCAGTCTTCGACAAGCAGAAGACTGCGTTCCTGATATTTGGGCATAAAGCGTTTTTCACCGCCCGTTTCGAACCGGACAACAATTATATGCTCCCCGTCCGAATTGAACGACTTGGTGATAATACCATAACCGTATTCGTCATGGAAGAGTTTTCGACCGGCGCGCCATCGGGATGTGTCGGTCCCAGGAGCGGAACCGCTTGAGCCAGGGGAGCCGGAGGATCCGGTTGCGGACGATGAAACTCCGGTACGGCGGTTCTGGAACGAGCGGGGCGCGCGGCCGAGCACTTCGATAGACTCGGGGCTGATTTCGAACAGGAACGGACTCGGCTCCATGAAGGAAGTCCGGCCGTACAGGCGTCGGGCGCCGCAGCTGGTAAGATACAGCTCGTCCATAGCTCGGGTGCAGCCGACATACATCAGGCGGCGCTCTTCTTCCAGATCGTCGCCCTTTTTATCGTCTCGGGGGAATATGCCCGATTCCAAACCAGTGATTATAACGCGTGGAAATTCGAGGCCTTTCGTATTGTGGATCGTGATGAGCGTGACGGAATCGGGATTGTCCTCTTCTTCAGACATGGAGCGGTCCAGTTCAATGTGTTCGAGGAACTCGATAAGGCCTTCGCGGGACATTGGATAGAGGCTCGCCGCATTCACGAGCTCTTCGAGGTTTGCGACGCGCTGGGTACCAGCTATTTCATCCTGCCCCTGATGATAGGCAAGAAGCCCTGAGGATTCGACGAGATTCTCGACAAACGAAGCAAGCCCGATCGCTCCTTTTCTTTTTTTAACGAGCTTGGATGCATCCTCCGAATTTATGGCGGCCTGCGAAAGTTCGCTCGTATCGACCAATAAGCTTCCTGCGTGGTCTAGCTTTAGTCGCAAACTTTCTACAACATGAATAAACTCGGACAGGCCAGACTTTGCTTTTTTCGAAAGAGAGCCAAGGATGTTTCTGGACGCGGAAACAAGATCGGTCTTGTCGTCAAAAGAAAACTCGCTCGTTTCTATAGGCGATTCAAAAAGAATTCGTCGTGCTTCGGCGACAATCTTGTCCTGCGTTACCTCGCCCAGTCCGCGAGCCGGTTTGTTGACGATGCGCCTGAACGCCACTTCGTCGCGTCCGTTCGCGACAAGCGCCAGAAAAGCCAAAGCGTCTTTTATTTCCTCGCGTTCATAGAATTTGAGAGTGCCAACTACTTTATACGGAATCTTGCGATGAAGAAACTCGGTTTCGAAACCAAGAGACTGCGCGTTCGTACGGTACAGCACAGCCCAGTCGGACCAGGGACAGCCTTTTTTCCGGGACTCGTTGATAAGCTCGGCACAAAAAGATGATTCTTCATCCTGATTTCCTAAAAAAACTAAAACCGGCTTTTTTCCGTTACCGCGTTCTGCGACAAGTGTTTTTCCCAGCCGTCCTTCATTGTGCGAGACAACCTCGTCCGCAACCGACAGTATCGGCGCATAGGATCGATAATTTCTCTCCAGACGGATTATCTGAGTGCCTGGAAAGCAGTCTGCGAACGTAAGGATGTTCTGAACCTCCGCACCCCGGAACCGGTAGATTGACTGATCGTCGTCGCCGACTACACACAGATAGGTGGAAGGGCCGGCAATTGCCTTCAGAAGTTCAAACTGCGCACTATTGGAATCCTGATACTCGTCAACCATGACAACAGAAAAACGGGACTGAATCCGGCTGCGGACTTCCGGATGCTCGGTAAGCAGTTTGACCGGTAGCAGAATCAAATCTCCAAAATCAAGATTTCCAGTTTCCCGAAGACGTTTTTCATATAATGAATAGACTTCTGCAAAATCCGGATCTGGATCAATTTCTGCCAAAAGCGGATGGTTTGGACCATAGCAGTAATCTTTGGCGCGGGCAATCTTGTGTACAGCAGCAGAAGCTTGTTGCCGGGTCAGAGCGGGTATTGCTTTTGAAAGCAGCGTTTTTGCATCATCGTCATCATAAATCGTGAAACCGGAATCGAGTCCGGCAAGCGCTGCGTTCCGCCGGAGAAGCCAGGCGCCGAAGGAATGAAAGGTACGGAGCACAGACCGTTCGGCTCTGCTTTCCAGTCGAGTCGCCCGATCGAGCATTTCCCGGGCGGCTTTATTGGTAAAGGTGACTGCCAGAATCGATTCAGGCTCAACTCCTTTCTCGCCAATAAGCCAAGCGATTTTTGTGGTTATTACACGTGTTTTGCCGGAACCGGCACCAGCCAGAATAAGCAGCGGAGAACCTTCATGAACAACGGCGGCGTATTGCTCTGGATTCAGTACAGAAAGATAACGGTCTGCATTCATCGCACCACCGCTTCGACATCTACTCCGTTTACCGCCATCACCACCGCGGAAACCACAGAACCGGGAACAATCGGATTACCATCGATACCGCACTGAGAATCTTCAAACTGTAGCACAACGGATCCGTCAACCTCCGGAGCCTGGAACCACGCGCGTCCGAGCGCAAGCCGGGTATCTGCTTCCGGATCGGGAATAAGCTCTTCGACCAGGACTTCAACCGTTCTCCCCACGAAAAAGTGCAGTTCTTCGGGAGTGATCCTGATCTGTATTTCCTTCAGCGTATCGAGACGCATCTGAGCGGTTTTCTTCGGAACTCGTTTTTTCATATCGTAGGCGCGGGTATCTTCTTCGCGGGACCAGACGAAGGCGCCGGACCAGGTGCTCCGAAGTTCGGCAAGGAAGCGTGCAGTACGTTCGAACGCTTCGTCTGTCTCGCCGGGAAACCCAACCAGGAACGTTGTCCGCAGAGCTACTGTACCGTAGGGACTGTTTGCATCGGCAAATGCTGTACGAATGTCCGAAATCATCTGCAGATAGTCTTCCGGTTTTCCCTTTCGATTCATAGCTTGGATTATATCCGCATCTCCGGACTGGAAAGGTATGTCGAAATACGGAAGGAAACGGGTATCGGCAATCATAATCGGCAGAATATCTGGCGAAAAATGGTCGGGATGAATATAAAGAAGACGAACTCGGAAATCGCCTTGCAATGTTGAAATTTTCTGCAAAAGGCGTGCAAGTGGTGACAATCCGGCGAAATCAGGATTCGCACGAGCAGAAGATTTATCTGCTTCATCTGCTTCATCTACGGAATCTACTGAATCCGCAGATCCGCAGCCGTACGCAGCAAGATCCTGACCAATAAGGTTGAGCTCGTATACACCATTGGAGACTAAAGATGCGCACTCCTCGACGATTTCATGTATCGTTCTGCTGCGAAGGGCGCCCCTGATGAGCGGGATTGCACAAAAAGAACAGTGATTGTCGCACCCCTCGGTTATCTTGACGTAGGCGGAACGGGGAAAGGATAAAAGTTCAGGACGGGCACCGGAGCAAACCCCTTGCTGCTCGGGAACGAGAACCGGCCGGGAAGCAGGGCTGTTTGAAGGGAACAGGCTGTCAAGGATTTCCGGCAGGCGGGAGAGATCACCATTACCGAAAAAAGCATCAGCTTCTACCAGTCCTTCCGCTAAATCATCGGCATACCGCTCGGCAAGACAGCCGGCCAGTACAATTTTGGCTTTCGGATATGCTGCACGAGCAGTTAGAACCGCATCGAGAGACTCTTTTTTTGCCGGTTCAATGAACCCGCATGAATTAACGATTATGAGATCGGCAGTTTCCGGTTCCACGGTTTTTGCCCACCCGCGGGAATATAAAATACCAACAAGCAACTCGCCGTCGACCTGGTTTTTTGCACAACCGTGCTGATCAAGAAAAAAACGCATTTCAGTCGATATTCATCACAACGAATTTATACCGACCCGATTCATCGTCTTTCAGCCATTTCAGGTCGCGCACAATAACCTCGCCGGGGCGGCTAAGCTCCAAATCGACCGTCTTACCTCCCGCAACTATCTGCATTTTTACGGAGTTTCCGTTCGATGCCCATATGCGAAGACCATTTTTAGCCTGTACGGTCAACAGTTCTGACTTCTGATAATACCGCTCCTCGCGCGTCGTTCGATCGGACTCGTACCTGAAAAGGCAATATCCGCGGAAGGTCGCATTCAGTGTTACCGGATAGGCAGATCCGCTTTCAAAAAGAACCTGCTGTTTTTGCGCATCGGCAGCAGCACTCGGCTGGGAGGATTCCGTAGCAAGAACTACATCCGCATTGGCAGCTGCAGTTGCCTGTTCTTCCGCTGCGATGTCCCGAACGGTAAAGTCCATAGAAAACTGTATGTCTGCGCCCCGGGAGGGATCGTTTCTAAAAAGATCTGCAACAAAAACTGCTATATCGGGAACATCGTCACCAGACAAATCGATCATCATATCCTGACCAAGTTCAACAATACAGGTTCCGGTCGGCGTAGAAAACTTGACCGAGGGTGCTGTAGCTTCCACCGCAAGCTTCCATGCTTCTGTTGCAGTTTTAACGGTCAGCGTATCGCCTACATAAAAACGTTCCTTCAGATCTCCTTCCGAGATTTCATAGGCAGCAGGCGTTCGGGTAATTATTTCTGCAGGAGCCACTTCGTCTTTTCCCGATAACAGCAGATACATCCCCGCGCCGGCAAAACCAAGAAGTATCAATGCAAGAGGAATTGCAATCAAAGCTAAACGGGTTGACGACCTGGTCGACATCAGCGTATCTGCAATAGTGCGCTTGGGCATCAATTCTTTAAGCGGAACCGGCGTTTCCTGTATCTTTATATTCTTGTAGGCAGTAATGAACTCCGAGCTGTTCAGACCGAGATATTCGCAGTAATTTCTGAGAAATCCCAAAAGATAGGGTTCGCCCGGAAAAACAGAAAAATCCTCGGATTCAAGCGCTTCAAGATAGCGAGAAGAAATATTTGTTTCGCGAGCAACCTGCTCAAGGTCAAGACCACGAGAGAGACGAGTTTCCGACAGTTTTTTACCCAAAGATTCCATGAGCGCATTACTCCATTATTCAGTAAAAAGGAAATTGTTGAACATATTTGCCGATGGCGGAGAATCATATTCGAAACGGTTATCCAGTATTCCCTGATTAAGGGCATATCCGGTAAAATCAAACACTATCTGATCTCCGGCAATAGTCATGGCATCGATGCGGCGAATAAGTGATGTTTCAGGTGTTATCATAAGCCTGATCGTACGAAACATTTCGGTAGTTGACCGCCGTGACAAGCTGAGGACAACTACCTGTTCTTCGGAATTCTCTTCGAGAGGCACCGGAGCGGGTCCAGTCTCGTAAGCGATAGTGTAGTAACGCTTGATCAAACTGAGCCCCTGCGGGGTTGCGATCGAAGCACCCGATGAACCCGAGCTTTTCTCGACCGACTGATTCAGCACCACATTGTAAGAAGGAAGATAAATTGTCAGCAGTGAACCATTAAAGACGATCGTTTGATCAGCCGGTTCGGAAAAATCGATTCTGAGAAGATCAGGTTTCTTGAACTGAACACGCCCGGACATGGAATCGGTCTTTTGGGATGCAATAGATTTTATTCTGATTTGTGCAGAGTAGTCTTTGAGATTCGAGTATTTTTCAGAAACGGAAGAAAAAAAAGTATCTGCAGTGGTTATTGTCTGTCCCGAAACTGAACCGAGACAGACAGAAAAAACCACGCTAAAGAAGCAAGCACGAAGAATAGACGTATTCATTACACCAGTAAAGCAGAAAGAATGCGTTCCGTCAATTGATTTCAGAATCGGGAGAATCCCCGGAAGAATCGTTCGCCTCAGCCTGGGCAGAAAGCCGGGATTGGGCGGCAACGATTTCTGCGAATTCCTTTCCTTCGATAATTTCCTTTTCCAGGAGCCTGTTGGCAATATACAAAAGAAGATCTTTTCGCGATTCCAGCATCGTCTTGACAACTTCGAAACGTTCGTTGATTATGCGAGAAATTTCTTCATCAATATATTGTTGCGTCGATTCTGCATAATCGCGAACCAGTTTCGGATCGGCAGCTCCATAGCCGGCACCGTGCTGGCTGAGCGCTACGTTTCTGAACCGAGAACTCATACCATAATCGGTAATCATTCTGCGCACAATATCGGTTGCCCTGGCAAGATCGTTTGCGGCGCCGGTAGAAACAATGCCAAATTGAACAAGCTCGGCAGCGCGGCCTCCTAGCAAAACATCCACTTCTCCCAGCAGCTCTTTTTCATTACGGAGGAACCGATCTTCTTCCGGCATCTGCAGTGTATATCCTAACGCAGCAACACCTCTGGGGATTATCGAAACCTTGTGGACCTTGTCTGCCCCTTCGGTGAATGCAGAAGCAAGAGCATGGCCCGTTTCATGGAAGGCGACGATTTTTCGTTCATCTTCCTTAATAACCCTGCTTTTGCGCTGAAGTCCGGCAATCGCCTTTTCGACCGCCTCGTTCAAATCCTCCATCTGCACTTCCTTTCGGCCTGCGCGGACGGCTAGAAGAGCGGCTTCATTGATTATGTTTGCAAGATCGGCACCAGAAGACCCGCTGGTTGTGCGTGCGATGGCACCAAGATCTACTTCCCGTGAAAGCTTCACGTTTTTCGAGTGGATCTTAAGAATCTGTTCGCGTCCTTTGACATCCGGGCGATCAACGACAACCTGCCGGTCGAAACGGCCAGGTCTGAGCAGAGCGGGATCGAGAACATCCGGACGGTTGGTCGCAGCCAGCAAAATCAACCCGGTCGACCCGTCGAAACCGTCCATTTCTACCAGGAGTTGGTTGAGTGTCTGTTCGCGTTCATCGTTCGAGGACATCGAATTGATGCGCGATTTTCCGATTGCGTCAAGCTCGTCAATGAAAACGATACAGGGCGCTTTTTCGCGCGCCTGCTTAAAAAGGTCCCGAACGCGCGAAGCACCGACACCGACAAACATTTCTACAAAATCTGAACCGCTGATGCGGAAGAACGGAACACCTGCTTCTCCTGCAACAGCGCGGGCAAGAAGGGTTTTACCGGTTCCGGGAGGACCTACCAGAAGCACGCCCCGGGGAATTTTACCGCCGATATCGGTGTATTTCTTGGGAAATTTCAGAAAATCCACAACTTCAACCAGCTCTTCCTTTGCTTCGTCGACTCCGGCAACATCCGAGAACCGGGTTGTAACCTTCCCTTCTTCCACAGCTGCCGAACGAGCCTGTCCGGCAGAAAAGATGCTGCCTCCAAGCCCGCCCATACCGCCACCGCCCATCCTTTTCATCAGGAAGCGCCACATAAAGAA
>SHOL01000067.1:11324-11696 GCA_004294945.1 Treponema sp. | reverse complement strand
GCTCCTCCTCGACGAGCCGACGAACCATCTCGATCTTGAGTCCATCATCTGGCTCGAAGCCTGGCTCGGCGAGTTCCGCGGAGACATCGTCATGACGAGCCACGACCGGGACTTTCTGACCCGCTTGTGTCCGCGCACCGTCGAAGTGGCGTCGGGCATTGTGACAACCTATTCGGGCGATTACGACTTCTACCTCCGCGAGCGCGAAATCAGGCGGGAACAGCTTATCGCGACGTACAACCGTCAGCAGGCGCAGTTTGCCAAGGACGAAGAGTTTATAGCGAAATTTGCCGCGCGCGCGTCGCATGCGTCCCTCGTCCAGTCGCGCATCAAGGCGCTGGAAAAAATCGAGCGGGTGGAGCTGCCTCCGGA
>SHOL01000067.1:0-11314 GCA_004294945.1 Treponema sp. | reverse complement strand
GCCCCCGCTCGGGCGACAACGTCGTCGTTCTGGAGAACCTCGCAAAAACCTGGAGCGCTCCTGCTTCCGCAGGCGCGACCGGCAGCGGCACGACCCGGCCCGACGGCCTCCCGCGCATTCCGCACGCGAGCCATCCGGTATTCTCGGGACTGTCCGGCATTGTAAACCGCGGCGACCGCATTGCGCTCACCGGCGTGAACGGGGCGGGAAAGTCGACACTTCTCAAGGTGATCACCGGACAGACAGAACCGACCGAAGGCAGCGCGACCGTCGGCGCAAGCGTCAGGCTCGGCTACTTCAGCCAATACTCGTCGGATCTGCTCGATCCGTCCAAAACGATTTTCGAGGAAGTGGAATCGCGCATCCCTATGGCAACCATCGGAACAGTCCGGGGAATTCTCGGAGCATTCCTGTTTTCAGGCGACGACGCGGACAAACGCATCGCCCACCTTTCCGGCGGGGAAAAAAGCCGGGTCATGCTCGCATGCATGCTCGCCGTGCCGGTAAACTTCCTCGTGCTCGACGAACCGACCAACCACCTCGACATCACCAGCCGCGACGTGCTCCTCGACGCGCTCACACGCTTCGAAGGCACCATCATGATCGTCAGCCACGACCGCTATTTTCTCCGGCACCTTGCCACCCGCGTATTCGAAATCGATCACGGCAAGCTGAACATCTACGAGGGCGACTGGGAATACTACCGCGAGAAAACGGGAAGGTAACGTGCGGCCAGCTGGTCCCCGTCCAGCTGGTCCCCGTCCAGCTGGAACGCCGCCAGTATAGATACCCCTTTTCCCTGATTTGTTGCAATAATGCCCTGATTCGCAGAATGAATTATCTGATTCATATTGTTTGTACAACAGTCTGGTTATAAAATAGTAGGTGAAAATGGAAAAGAAAGAAATTTTCATCGCTATTTGCGACGACGATCCGGCAATGCGAAACAAGCTCCGGGAATTGCTGCCAACAATGACACTTCCGGAAAATATGGAGCTTCATCTTACAGAAGTTTCTTCCGGAGATGACCTTATTGCTCTTTATACAGAAGGAAACACCTTCAATATTATTTTTCTGGACATGATAATGCCCGGATCGGACGGAATTCAAACTGCACGACGGATACGCGAAAAAGACGATCAGACGATAATCATCTATCTTACCAGCTCTCCTGACTATGCGCTGCAATCCTATAGAGTTGAAGCGTTCGATTATCTGCTGAAAACGGACCGGCTCGAACAGATTGCGCCCGTATTTGAAAAAGCGATTGGACTTTTTGCGTCAAAAGAAATACGTCGCCTTCATATCCGCAGCGGTACGACAACCCACTCTGTTTTGAGCAGCAATATCGAAACGATTGAAATCAACGGTAAAAAATTATTTTTCCATCTCAATTCGGGTCAAGTTCTGGAAACCTATAAACCGATCCGAGAACTGGAAGCAGATATCGAAGGCATACATCAGTTTTTTAAAATTCACCGGTCGATCATCGTCAATCTGGGATATCTTACGCAAATCGATCCCAAATTCGTCATGACCGTATCCGGGCAGAAGCTTCCGGTCGCCCGGGGAAAATACGAAGAACTGGAGCGGACATTTCTGTCCTATTCTGCAGCAAAACTCTAACACACGCGTCACCAACCGCCCTTCAGCCCGCTATTGCCAAAACACCCTGAAATGTCGTTTTTTTGCGCTGAAAATCCAGTAATTACTGTTGTTCTGTCATTCTCCGTGCGGTACAGTTTTGAATGTATAAAATGTCCATTGCAAGCGATTCGTCTGAATCGTTACATTTTTCGGAGGTTTGTATGAAGAAAATTATTCTTGCTCTTGTCATTGCACTTACCTGTGTTGCCAGCTCGTTTGCTGGCGAAGTATTTGCAAAAAATGGCATGCTTATGGCTCCCGGCGACAAAGCAGTTTCGATCGGGTTTCAATTTCCCGTTGGAGCAATCGGAAGCTACGAAATGGTACTCGGAAAGTTCGAAGTTGCCGAACTCCCGCTATCGTACGGCGTCAAAGCCCTGGGCGGCGCATCGTTCTGGGGTGACGGAATGCGATGGGAAGCCGGCGCAGTCGGTACCCTCCATTTCTCCTGGGCCTGTATCGACCTTCCGGAAAATCTCTGGTGGATTCAGAATTTCGATACCTTTGTCGGTTTAGGCTTTGGAGTTGTCGGTTGGAACTATAAACAGGAACTCGTTGATCTTGGTTGGAAAAACCAGATATTCCCCGGACTGTGGTACAGCGGCGGTTCCACCTATCACTTCAAGGAGAACCTTGCCATCACCTTCGCCGGCGGCAACGCATCATTCATCGGTCTTCTGATCAAGCTGTAATTCTGCAGGGACGGTGCATCCGTTCCGCACAGAAAAGCCCGCTCTGTCCCAGGACAGGCGGGCTTTTTTTTGCTCATTCAGGCCCGCCAGTATTACTCGTCGAACAGCCAGGTCGAAAGATACCGCTCTCCGGTATCCGGAAGAATCGCCACAATTGTCTTGCCCCGATTCTCGGGACGCCGCGAAAGATCCAGAGCCGCTTCGAGCGCCGCTCCCGATGAAATACCGATCAGCAAACCCTCTTCCGTTGCAGCTCGCCGCGCAATCGTTCCCGACTTTACATCGTCAGTCAGATAGATTTCGTCAATTAACGCACGGTCAAGAACCCCCGGAATAAAACCTGCGCCGATGCCCTGAATTTTGTGCGGACCGCTTTGACCGCCGGAAAGCACCGGCGAAGCCGCTGGCTCTACGGCAACGATTTTCAGCGCCGGATTTTTCGACTTCAAAAAACCGCCCGCGCCGGTGAGCGTTCCGCCTGTACCTACCGCTGTTACAAAGACATCAACCTTGCCGCCGGCATCTGCCCAAATCTCGGGACCGGTCGTGCGGAAATGAATCTCCGGATTCGCCGGATTGTCGAACTGCTGGGGAATGAATGAATTGGGGATATCCTTCGCAAGCTCCTCGGCTTTAGCAATCGCCCCCTTCATACCCTTCGCTCCCTCGGTAAGCACCAGCTCCGCACCATACGCCGTCAACAGCTTTCGCCGCTCGACACTCATCGTTTCCGGCATCGTCAGCATAATCCGGTACCCCTTCACCGCCGCCACCGCAGCAAGCCCGATGCCGGTATTCCCGCTTGTCGGCTCGATAATCACCGTGCCTTCCCGAATCTTTCCCGCCTTCTCGGCCGACTCGATCAGCGAAAGCGCCACGCGATCCTTGATACTCGAAAACGGATTGAAGCTTTCGAGCTTGACCAGCACCTCGGCGCCGCCGTCATTCATCCTGTTAATTTTGACCAGCGGGGTATTCCCGATGACCTCCGTGATGTTCCGTGCCATTGCCATGTTCATCCTCCAATCCGTGTCTATACATATCCTACTAATCAGATAGGTTTAATATCTATTAACACACAAAGAAAGTCAAGACAAAAACTGATACTCACGCATCACTCGGGTTCGATGTCTGCCCCGACCTTTCAGAAGATCAAATAAAGTACATAAACGATTCGTCCGTGCGCGCAGAAGTCCCCGTCGGCGGCGTTTCACCGTCTTCACCGGCTGTATCCCCCGACGAAGCCCAGTCAAGCGAAGAGGCTCGCTCTACCAGAGAAGCCAGTGTCATGCGGTCCACCAGGCCCGCAATGCGCTCGTTGAGCCGGTCGTACACCATACTCCTGACACACTCCCGGTAAGGGGATTCGCGAATACCTGCCGGAGCCGGATCGGCAACCAGAACATCGCCTTCGAGCGCGCGCAGCGCGTCGCCGATAATGATTTCGGTCGGCGGGAGGGCGAGCGCAAACCCGCCGGAGGCTCCCTTTACGGATCGTATAAAACCCGCGCGGCGCAAAATAACTGCAACCTGCTCAAGGTACCGCACCGAGATTCGCTGCCGTTCCGCGATCACCGCAAGGGCGACGCGATCCTCTTTGGGATGTTCCGCAAGATCGATCAGCAAGCGTACCCCGTAGCGGCCGCGGGTAGATATTTTCACAGCGAACTCCCCCCGCCCGTAAGCGCTTTGGCGGTATAGCCCGCGGCGAGATCGGCGAGCGTGATCGATTCGATTGTATCGTTGATTTCTTGATACAGGTCAGTCCAGGCAGTGCGGGCGATGCAGCTGTCCTGTGCCGGGCACCGGTTCGCCCCGCAGCTGGCAGCGGCTTCGCAGCTGGCAGCGGCTTCAAGGCAGGGTACCGGCGCAAACGAGCCTTCAACTGTGCGAAGAATCTCGCCGACGGTGATATCGGCAAGCGGTTTTCCGGGAAGGCTTCCGCCGCGGGCGCCGCGTATACCGCGCACAATACCCGCTTTCTTGAGCGGAATCAGGAGCTGCTCAAGGTACCCTTCGCTGATGCCCGTCGCCCCGGCAATAGTCCGGGTGCTTGCAGTTTCCCCTTCGCCGAGCAGCGCAAGATACAGTAAAGCTTCGAGCGAATACTGCCCGCGCGTCGATATTCTCATAGTCCTCCCAAGATACTTCAACACCCGCGCGGGGTCAAGGAACGCGCAAGCGCGGACAAATCGAGCATCGAATCTGTCAACGCGCCCTGGTTATTCGATGACCTGCGCCCCGCTAGAAGAGAGGTTGCCCGGTCTGGATTATTCGTCTTTTGGAAGGAGCGAAAAGCCTGAATCCGCAAAATAGGCGTCAAGGTCGTTTTTTTGGCGGGCTGCGGCTTTGTCTTTTGCGCAGAAATTCTGGAAGTCTACGATCCAGTCGGCATCGATGCACCCCGAAATATGGAGGTATTTGAGGAACTGTTGAAGGCGAAAATGTACGTCTTTGGAGATTGCATGCTCCATGTGGCAGGCGTTTTCGTCGGCAATGTCGGCGGGGAGGCCAAGAACGTTTATGAGGAAACTTTTGAGCAAGCGGTGTTTTTGGGTAACACGGACGGCTTCGATCCGGCCTTCGTCGGTCAGCGTGACAAGACCGTAGGGTTCGTAATTGACCAGGCCGCGTTTGGTGAGGGCTTGCAGGGCAGAAGTGACAGAAGGGTAGCGGACATGCAGTGCGGCGGCGATGTCCTTCACGCGGGCAGAGCCGTTTTTCTTTTCGAGTACATAAATTTCTTCGAGGTAGTCCTCGAGCGATTCGGTCAGTGGGGTGTGTTCCTGCATTCCTTCAAAGTAGTGCGCTCGGGCGTGAATGTCAAGTTTCGGACGTGGCGCAAGATACAGCACCGACGACACGACAAAGGCGCAGGCGGGATCATCCCCACGAATCGTAAACGCTTTTTCCCTGTACGGACAAAAAAACCCGGGAGTAATTCCCGGGTTTTCAGATACAATGTACTAACAGTTGACGCACGCTGATTGAAACCAGACGTGCGGGAATTTCTTAGTAGCGGTAGTCGCTGCGGTCGGTGCGAGGCTTGTCCATCGCTTCGTTGACCTTGATCTGGCGGCCGTCGAGGCTGGTGCCGTTGAGACCGGTAATCGCATTGCGAGCTTCGTCATCGGTCGACATTTCGACAAATGCAAAACCCTTGGAGCGGCCGGAGTCGCGGTCGACGATAGTGCGTGCCGACATCACTTTACCGTAAGCTCCGAATGCGTCGGCAAGGCCGGCATCGCTGGTGTCGTAGCTCAGGTTACCTACATAAATTTTCTTTCCCATAACAGTGTCCTTCATCCGATGTGTTCGACCGGATACAAAAAAAATAAGCAAGCCGTAAGGCAGGCAATTGTGATTCGATGCCTGTTTGTCCGGTTACAGCAGTCAGGATGAATTAACAATCAACGTTATAATGCCATATCGGTAAAAAAAAATCTCTACCTCTGACCCTGTTTTTACACTTTTTTTGCACAAAAACGCATTTTTTTCGCTAATCGAGCATCAAAGCGAGAAAAACCGCACCGTACAATCGTGTGATTATCAAAGCAGTCTTGCACTTTCGAAATCAATATAATTCTGAAGCCTGATATCTCGAAGAAGGAGCGACCATCGACACGGCCTGCCGATCGAGCGCCGACAGCTCCGATTCTCGATCCCGCCGCAAACCTGCGCCACCCCACCCCAGCGCCTTGCCGGCGATGCACTTGGGTTTAGCGCAGTTTAGCGCAGTTTAGCGCAGTTTTGCGGCCATCGAGTCGTACAGTGCCTTAAGAGTATCCAGGGTTTCCGGAGAAAGCGCGTGCTTTTTGGCGAGCGCAGCCCAGTCCGGAACCGAACCGGCATTGATGTACGGCAGCAGATCCTTCATTGCCGTATTCAGTACAGCAAGGTTTTCCTGACGCCCGGGAGAGCGCGCATTGAGCTCTTTCTGCTTCCGTTCATCTTCCCGTTCAAAGGGCGCAGTCCAGGTTTGATACGCCGGCTTTGTGCGGAATATATCCGTCAGGGCAATTTCGAGCATAATCGAAGCGGAGCCTTCTCCTTCGGAATCGGGTGCAAACACGTTTTCCACCAGCGAAGCAAGCTTGACAAGGTACGACGCCCGGCGTGCAATAATAATGCCGCGCATGGTTTTTTCGTCGTAGATTACCTGTTGTTCAAAAAACGGTTTTGCCCCGGTCTTTCGGTATCGGACCCGTTTGCCGATCGAATCGCGCTTCCAGGAAGTTCCCCCAAGATACGGCGCAGGATCTGCAGAAAAAAATCCTTCCTTCCAGCAGGTGCACACTTCCTCGTTCCCGTGCACAACTCCTGGCGTCTCGCTCAGAGTCCACAAGGCCCAAAAAGGAACCGGATCGCGCCGGACAACGGCGGACACCCCCTTCTGCCTGGCAAGATCCCGTGCGCACTCACGGGCAAGAACCGAAAAATCCGCAAGTACAAGCGATTTCCAGCCGAGAATCGGCCCGTACGTAATTGCAGGAACCGGAGAGTCAACCGTCCCGGGCAAATCCGATGTCCCGGGCGAATCCTCTGTACCGGGCAAATCCGGTGCTGCATCGAGCCGAATGAGAGCTGTCAAAAACGAAACACTCCCTTCCTCTCGATTTATTTCGATAGAGTGCGAATAAACAACAAAGGCTTCTCCGTCCGTATTGCGGCACACAAAACGGTCGCCGCCGGCAACTTCGATTATCTCCAAAACCTGGTATTCGTAGCCCTGGGAAAGAACCGCAAGGTGCTGGTCTAACACCGAGGGCAAAAAGTTCTCGGGAAGCTTGTTGATGGAGGAAGCATATCTACGTATCGACTGCCTGAGCGACGCCAGCTTGCGATCGCCATTTTCGTGCCATTCAGCCCGTTTCCACGTGCCTCTAAACGATTCCGTCCGCTCGCGAAACCACTCAACCTCCGGCAGATTTCCCGCCAACTGCTTTTTTGCGCTCATACAGTCCCTCCAGAATTGCATCAGGGATGCCTTCATACCATACTGCCATGAACTACAACGAATTTCCATCAAATTGGTACAAATTCGCTCATCGATTTCAAAAGCTTGCATGCAATGCAGGTTTCAATATACAGTAGCTCATCATGAAACAACAGGAAACTGGAAAGCTCAGGAAACTGTCCAGGGTGAACCTGGGAAAAACAGGTGCCTACGCGCTCGCATTCGCAACAATCGTTGTATGGAGTTCTACGTTTATCTCTACAAAAGTCCTTCTGGACACTTTTACGCCCATCGAAATTTTGTTGTACCGATTCCTTCTGGCGTATGTCCTGATGTTCGCCCTGTATCCGCGCATCCACCGCCCGGAAAGCCTGAAAAGCGAACTCAAACTGGTGCTTGCCGGATTGTCCGGAGGCTCGGTCTATTTTCTTGCGGAAAATTTTGCCCTCGAGTATTCGCTCGCATCGAATGTCTCTCTGTTAGTATCGACAGCCCCGATTCTGACCGCAATCGTAGCGCATTTTGCGCTTAAGGACGAACCACTCGGAAAACCCGCTATCGCAGGCGCCCTCATTGCCTTCCTCGGCGTCGGCTTTGTCGTCTTCAACGGGAAATTCGTCCTGCGCCTTAATCCCGTCGGCGACCTGCTCGCCCTTGTGTCATCGGCATCCTGGGCAATCTACTCGATCGTTATCCGCACGCTGGACACCAAGCGCTCATCCTTTTATATAACGCGCAAGATTTTTTTCTACACCCTGCTCACTATTCTGCCCGTACTCTTTTTCTTCCCGCCCCGCTTCGAGCTCGCCGCATGTGCGCAGCCGAAAATACTGATCAACCTGCTCTTTCTCACGCTCTTCGCTTCCTGCGGAGCCTATGTAGTCTGGAACCGGGTTATCAAGGAACTCGGTGCGGTCAAGGCAAACAACCTAATCTACTTTATTCCGGTGTTTACACTCGCGGAGTCGGCCATCTTCCTGGATGAACCGCTCACCCCCTTTGCGCTCGCCGGGGCCGCACTTATCGTTGCGGGAGTCTACGTCACTTCGCGCCCTCACCGATAAAAACGCAGCCAGCCGACAGCGAGCCAACAACCGACAGCCGGCCGATGCGGCGATGCACCGAACACTATGCTTTGGGGCGACGATCTTCTACCCGCTTAGCCTTCCCTTCGGATACGGGCAAGCTTCCCGGTTGTTTGATTTCGATATGGGGATTGATCGTTATAAGTGCGGTCATCTCCGATTTCAGTGTGTCGCGGAGCGCGTTGATCACCCTCGCGTCGTCCGCGAACATTTCCGGCGTTATTTCAACCTGCACGGTCAGCCGGTCCAGATCTCCCGCTTTTTCTACTATTATAAGGTAGTTCGCTCCGACGCCTTTTGCCTTCAGGAGTACTTCCTCGATTTGACTCGGAAAGACATTCACGCCGTTGATAATCAGCATGTCGTCCGTGCGGCCGGTAAAGCGCGCAATCCGCCGGTGCGTCCGTCCGCAGGGACAGGGATCGAGCAGTATCCGAGTCAGATCGCGCGTGCGGTACCGCAAAAGCGGCATAGCGTCGCGGCAAAGGATAGTCATTACCAGCTCTCCTGTTTCGCCTTCAGCCACGGGCTCCAGCGTGTCGGGATTGATAATTTCCATAATGTAGCGGTCTTCCCATATGTGGAGCCCAGTGCGGAACACGCACTCAAAGGCGACTCCCGGGCCGTTCAATTCGCTCATGCCGTAGCAGTTGTATACTTCAATGCCGAGCTTGTCCTGAATTTTCTGCCGGAGTTCCTCGGAATGGGGTTCCGCCCCGGTGATCGCCTTGCGGAGTTTCAGATCGCTCCGCTTCAGGTCGGTTGCTTCTTCGATCGCAGCGTGCAAGTGCAACAGGTAGCTCGGCGTTGCATGGATCATGGTGGTGCCGAAGTCTTTCATAAACTTGAGCTGCCGGAGCGTATTGCCCGCGCTTGTCGGAATTACCATGGCGCCCATCTTTTCTGCCCCGTAGTGAAACCCGAGTCCACCGGTAAAAAGACCGTAGGTCATCATGTTCTGGATTATGTCGTCCTTGGTGCCGCCGGCAGCCTGCAGGGAGCGGGCCATAGTGTCGCTCGCCATATCCAGATCGTGCTGGGTCAGGTAAATGACAGTCGGCGTGCCGGTCGTACCGCTGGAAGCGTGTACCCGGACAACCTCCTCCTTGGGAACGGCGAGAAGCCCGAAGGGATACGCCTCGCGAAGGTCGTTTTTGGTTGTAAAGGGCAGCTTCCGGATATCGGCAAGCGTCTTGATATCTTCGCCGGAAGAAATGCCCCGTTCGGCAAGCCGGGGTCCATAGAACGGAGTCTTGAGCGCTGCGGCGACCTGCTTGCGCAGGGCAGTCAGCTGCATCCACTCAATCACCTCGCGCGGAGCCGTTTCAACCGCCTTATCCCTGTAGGGTATCCCGCGCGCGCTCATGAAGCGTTACCCCCAAGTTCGAGCGCCTTCATGTTAATATCCACAAGGCGGGGGTCTTTTTTCGCAAAGGTATCGTGTACGCTTTTCGCGACGGAATCATGCGTAACAGGCAGGGCCGAAAGGGCCGCGCCGATCAGTACCATGTTCACCGATTTGGCGTGTCCCGCTTCTTTTGCAAGATCCGCTGCCTTGACAATGCGGGAGCCGGGAAGCTTGCGGATTGCCGCGTACAGGGTTTCCGGATCGGGATAATCGCCGATGTTCACAAAAGGCTCGGCGGCGGTCACCAGGATTCCGCCCTTTTTCAGGTACGAAAGGTAGCGGAGGCTTTCCATCGGCTCCATCGCGAGTATCATGTCGGCACTGCCCAGGGGCACAAGGTCGCTGTTAATGGTTCCGTCGGAAATACGCAGATGCGCCTGCACCCCGCCGCCCCGCTGGCTCATGCCGTGTACTTCGGACTGCCTGACAGTCAGCCCGTCCAGCATAGCAGCGCGCGCGATGATGGTTGCGATCGAAAGGACTCCCTGTCCGCCGACTCCGGCAAGTATTATATCGTAGGTCATGTGTTTCTCCTTGGCACCTTAGTAAATCGTGCAGCATTTAATGGTCTCATTTTTTGCTCTCTGAGGCGTCGGCGAGGCGTTCGAATTCGTCGATTTCCCTGATAAACAGATCGATGCCGTTCTGCCAAAACTCCCGCGACTCGATGTCGAAGCCTGCGCGGGCAGTCAGCGACACCGCATCCATCCGGCCGGTTTCCCGCAGCAGATCCTCGTAGACCGCCGCAAAACCGCTGCCTTCCGACTTGTAGCGCGCGTACAGGGCCATCCCGAACAGCTGGCCGAAAGCATACGGAAAGTTGTAGAACGAAAGATCGCTCGAATAGTAATGTATTTTTACCAGCCACATATACGGATGCAGCAGACTGGAATCCAGGCCGTCCCCGTACGTGCGCAGCTGTGCCTCTCTCATCTTGGCGCAGAGATCCTCCGCCGAAAGTTCTCCCGAAGCCCGGTCGGCGAAAACCGAACGCTCAAAATAAAAGCGCGAAAGTATGTCCACCAAAATCTGGCACCCGTCCTGCAAGTGCGCTTCGATAAGCCCGAGCTTTTCTGCTGCAGACGCCTTGGCCAGCACATCGTTGAAGACGATTGTCTCGGCAAAGATCGAGGCAGTTTCTGCGAGCGTCATCGGATAGTCCTGCTGCAGCGGCGGCAGTTCCATCACGACGTCCGAATGGAACGCATGGCCCAGTTCGTGCGCGACCGTCGTCACGCTGTTAAAGGCACCGTCGAAATTCGCGAGCACGCGGGTTTCCCTGACTAGCGGCATGTCGGTGCAGTACGCCCCGCTCACCTTCCCGCTTCTGCTTTCGGCGTCGATCCAGCCAGATTCAAACGCACGGCGCGCAAAGACGCCCAGCCGGGGAGAAAAGCTTTCGAAGCTGGATACAACGGTCGATCGGACAGTCTCCCAGTCGTACTGGGGGAACTTGCCCCCGATGGGTGCAAAAAGATCGTAGAAGGCGCACGCAGGAATCCCCATGATTTTCGCTTTTGCCTTG
>SHOL01000066.1 GCA_004294945.1 Treponema sp. | reverse complement strand
GCTTGCCGCAGTGCTCTATGGATCCATCCTGAAACACAACCCGGCCAATCCCTCCTGGCAGGACCGGGACCGGTTTATACTATCGGCTGGACACGGCTCGATGCTTTTGTATTCAATACTGCACATTTCCGGATACAATGTGACTCTGGACGATATCAGGTCGTTTCGGCAGATCGGCTCCCGCTGCCCGGGACACCCCGAGTACGGCGATACCGACGGGGTCGAGATTACAACCGGCCCGCTCGGGCAGGGAGTGTCTGCTGCAGTCGGTATGGCTATCGCAGAAACAATGGACGCCAGCAGGTACAATACGCCAGATTTTACCATTGCAGACCATTATACCTATGCGCTGGTCGGTGAAGGCTGCCTGATGGAAGGAGTTTCCTCCGAAGCTTCCAGCCTTGCTGGTCACCTGAAGCTCGGCAAGCTCATCGTCTTTTACGACGAAAACAGAATTTGCATAGACGGGCCAACCGATATGACCTTCTCGGAAGATATTGGCGGGCGGTACACAGCCTACGGCTGGCAAGTGCTTTCGGGCGATATGTACGACATGGCGGGTATCGAAAAACTGGTCGCTGAAGCAAAAAAAGACAGCCGACCAAGTCTTATCATGCTGAAATCCGTTATCGGAAAAGGCGCAGCGAGCGTTGCTGGTACGGCCAAGGCGCATGGCGCGCCGATAGGGCCGGATGGTATCGCCGAGGCAAAAAAGGCGCTCGGTCTTGATCCTTCAAAGGATTTTTTCGTTGCGCCCGAGGCGTATGAATGGTGTGCTTCCCGCCGCAGCGAGCTTGCGGCTCTTGAAGCCGAATGGAACAAAACGTTCAAGGAATGGTCGGCGCGTTATCCGGATAAACGCGCTCTGTGGGATGCTTCCCGGGCTTCCGGCGGAGTAGACCCTGCTGCGCTGAACAAGGTGGTGCTTCCCGAGTTCAAGCAGGGCGAAAACATTGCCACCCGTACCGCCTCAAATGCAGTTCTTAATGCGTTTGCATCGGTTGTTCCCACATTGGTTGGCGGTTCTGCCGACTTGCAGGGACCGAATGCGGTTGCCATCAAGGGTGCGGTTCCGTACAGTCCGGAAGCCCGCGATGGCCGGTATATCCATTACGGCGTTCGCGAGTTCGCAATGGCGGCGATTACCAATGGAATCCAGGTTCATGGCGGGTATCGGGCGTTTTGCGCAACATTCCTGATTTTTTCCGATTATCTACGCCCCGCGCTCAGGCTTTCTGCCCTGATGAACGTACCTGCGATCTATGTTTTGACTCATGATTCAATTTTTGTCGGAGAAGACGGCCCAACCCATCAACCGATAGAAACACTTGCCTCGTTGCGCGCAATTCCGAATGTTCGCGTGTTCCGGCCCGCTGATGCAGAAGAAACAGTGTATGCCTGGAAAATGGCGCTTGCCCGCACCGACGGGCCGGTGTGCCTTGCGCTTACCCGCCAGAATCTTCCGGTATTTGCAAAAGACGATCCGGACTGGAAGCACACGATCGAATGTGGCGCTTATGTTGTCCGAAAAGGGGGGCAGAAGCCCGATATGACGATTCTTGCAACCGGTTCAGAAGTGTCTCTCGCTCTTGAGGCTGCCGGGAAGGTTTCCGGAAAGAATATACGGATTGTATCAGTTGTTTCACGGGAGCTGTTCGAATCGCAGCCTGAAGAGATACAGAACGCAATTCTCGGAGGTTCCCCTGACACGCTCCGTATAGTGACTGCAGAAGCGGGAGTCCGGAACGGCTGGGAACGCTGGGCTTCCAGTGTTGCAGACTGCTTTTCCATAGACCGCTTCGGTGAATCAGGTCCGGCGAACACGCTTGCTGAGCATCTGGGCTTCACCGCCGACACGCTTGCAGGAATTCTGCAAAAGTAGCATCGGTCTCCGGCGCAGAGATCCGCGCCGGAGTTTACAGGTTTTCGATACGAATCCTCAGTTCGTTGAGTGCGAACAAGACCTCGCGTTTTGCGAGGTCTTTTTTTTCGCCAAAGGACTCTTCGTCGAAATCGAGAAGCGTGTACAGGGAAGTCCGGATTCGATCCAGATCGTCGTTGAAAGAGCTCATTAAGTCCGATCTGTCACCGGCCATGCGAGCGTCTCCGTTTCGCATTTTTCGCCGGCGCTTTCGGCTGGTTCCGGTTGATCAGTGCGAGAGCCAGCAGTAAGGCTAATCCGCCTGCGATCATGATGAGGCAGAGAATCTGTCCGGTGGAAATATTCAGCAGCGATTCGTTCAGGTAGGTTGGTGCCGGCTGTCCGCTTGCAGTGATCCGATAGCCGATATCGGAATCCGGTTCGCGGAAATATTCGATAACAAAACGCACGAGTCCGTACCCAATGGTATACAGGGCGGTCAGAAAACCATTAAATGGTTTCCGCTTCCGGAATATAAACCATAATACTGCCCACAAAAAAACACCTTCAAAAAGCGCTTCATAGAGCTGGCTTGGATGGCGCGGCAAGTTCACCAGCACGGCTCCGTCCGGCACCAGGAGTCCGGTTTGATCGACTACCGCCTGAACCCAGTCGAGCGACAGGGAAAATCGTGGGGCATCCGGAAAAATCATGCCGATCGGGCTGGTTGTTACCCTTCCGTACAGCTCGCCGTTCATAAAATTGCCCAGCCGTCCAAAGGTGTAGCCAAGCGGGATGGAAATACCCATTGCGTCGCACCAGGCAAAAAACGGCCGCTTGTGCTTGAATGTCCACAACAGCATTCCGATAAACCCGCCGACGAATCCCCCATGATACGACATTCCCTGCAATCCTGTCCACTCGCCGTTTTCGCTGAACGGCCAGAAAACAAGCCAGGGCTTGTGCAGATACAATCCGCTTGTATCGTAGATCAGGGTAGAAAAAATTCTGGCTCCAATAAGAAGTCCAACAATACCCCAGGTAAAAAAACTCAACACATCGTCATCGGTGATCGGTTTTCCCGTACCGTCTGCTTTGGCAAGCTCTCCTGTTTTTACCTGCCGGGTGAACAGCAGAAAAGCCACAGCAAAAGCCACCAGATACATAAGGCCGTACCAGCGCAGCAATGAAAACCCCGGAATAATTTCCGGTCTAATCCAGGAAGGATATGCGATAGATGCAAACATGAAGGCTCCTCATTCTTCGGGAATCGGATTGCAGGTTATTTGTCCGGTTGTCTGGTCAAAAATGAACACAACGTGATGCATTTGCTCCCGGACTTCATAATATCTGCCGTGGCTTTCAAGAACGACTCCCGGATAGACGGTGTTGTTCACCCGTATATGGGAAATCACATGGGTTTCGAATTGTTCCTTGAGAGTAAAAATTCTCACGGTGAGTTTGTCGTTTCGCTTCAGAAGTTCCAGCTTTCGTCGTCGTAAATCGTGAATCGCCGGATCGTTGGCAGGTGTTTTCTTCATTGCGTCGTTCAGTTTCTCGATAGTTTCTTTGATCGTTCGGGTTTCTTTTTCGCAGACTTCGATTTGATCGCTGACCAGATAATTCTGTCCAAAGGAGATACTGGTTCTGATGGGTTTTTCCGAGCCGAGTTCGAATACTTCGATTCCTTTCGAGGCCCGCACGGTTCCTCCCATAAGAACAGCTGGATTACCTCTCATGTACAAGGTTCCATTTGTTTTGACAGTACACTGGAAGCAGTAGTTGTCTATAGAGATATCCTGCCCGGCAAGGATTCGTGCATTTTCTGCAAAAGTCAGGGTAATGTCCTGCTTTGCCCACACGGTTCCTCTCCCTGCACCGCGTATTCCCCCAATCATGGTCACCGATTTGTCCGCAGACAACAGGCATGCTTCTGCATTTCCGGTGATATGGAGGTACCCGCTTGCCTTTACGGTGCGTCCTGTCTTTATTTCTCCGGTTATTTCCAGGTTTCCCGGAAACGACATGTCTCCTGTTTCTGCCGACACTGTTCCGGTGTGTTTCCGGGTATCCGATATCGAAAGCGTTTTTCCGGTTCGCAATTCTCCCGATCTGGCCGCAACATAACAGATAACCTCGGTTTTTCCAGTTTCGCCGGTTTTTCCAGCTTCGAGGGTTTCGACTTTTTCTATTATGGTTTCGTCGTGCGGAGGAACCTCTTCTCCAGGGCCGGAAGCAGGGATGCTGTTTCCGTACACGTCAAAGCCCTCGCATCCCTGGGGCATGCTCTGGATGGTCAGGATTCGATCAGACTCCTGTACAATGCTTTCGTGCGATCCGTCGGGGCTCGTTGTTGCCCACTCAATGCGGAAACCGCCTTTGGGCACCGGTTTTTGCCCCCGCGCAAGAATCAGTTTTTTTTCAATTCCGGTGCTTCGCACCAGCTTTATTGTAGCAGATATCTGTGTGAAGTCGGCCGGTTCGCGAATTCCAGCGTCTGCAATGGCATGCCTGACCATCTCCAGATCAAGTTTCTTGCCTGCTCCGATTTCGCTGCAGAGCGTAACAGTGGCGAGCATTTTGTCATCGGATACGGTGATTGTTGACGATCCTGAAACGTAGGGAATTACCCGTACCCGTACTTTTCCGTCTTTTTCTCCAAGCAGGAACACGCCTGTTTTTTCGGCTTTCAGACCCGATGGCCCTAAGGTTACATTTTCTACCGTCTGGATAAAGGGATCGTTTCCCGGAAGACCGGGTATCGGTTTTCCGTACACATCTACGCCGTCCGGGCCTGGGTCAGTGAGCGACAGCAAACAGACGATTTCGCCTTCGGTCACCATCGCAATTTTTTGTGCTTCGGCAGAAGGAAAAAGCCGGTCCGATTCTGCAGGCGGTTTAGATTTTTCAAAAACCGAAAGTATCTGTTTAATCTCTGCCAGTCCGGCATCGGAAAGGCATTCGACTTTCGGAAGCAGTTCACGGTCTGCACCCCGTCCGGGCGGCGTGCCTTCTGCAAGAACAAGATCCGTCAGCTCCATATCGGCGGAGGTGCTGAATTCTTTGATTCTGTTCCGGATGCTTTCTGCATTCATGCCGCGCAGTCCGCTGTTGTTGATCACTCCGGAAATCAACTTCATGTCCAGGGGTGTTTTATCCGCGGCTTTTCGTATATAGAGTTTTGCCTCGGTTTTGTCCGGGGAAATGATAATACGGACATCAAACGACGGCTCGATTACTGCGGGAAAAGAATATTCTTCGCCTGGTACAGCCAGCGCTTTTTCGAGCGTATGGCCAAGCGCTTCAAGGGACAATAACGAATGCGGATTGATGCCTTTAGCCCGTGCCGCTTCATGAATTGCTTCCGCAGTAGGGTATTGAGCCGGCTCAAGTCCTGTCGGGATAGAGACAAACCATCTTCTGTTTCGCGGATTTTCCGTCAGTTCCCAGAGTGCACGCGCCATATCCGATACACTCCGTTACAGATTGAAGCCGTGCTGTATGGCTTTTGTTATCTTTTGCTTGAGCAGAAGATTTTCTTTTCGGAGAACAGAAATTTCATACTGCTGGGATTTGATTGTTTCCGCCAGTTCTCCGGTAGAAAGAGCTCCGCTGCCGATAAGTTCTTCAACATAGTTCATCTTTGCGTCAAAATCGATCGCTGCTTCCATTTCGGCCGACTGGAAACTTTCTTCGGTCATGACGCCAAAGTCCGGATTCGCATCTGTTTCCGATTGAATTATCTTGTCGGCAATGCGGTAGACTGCCTGTGCGATCATTGACTGGGGCTTGTACACGATTACGGGAAGTCGAGAGGCAAGGGCCGTGTCCTGGACTGAATCGCGGTAGATGACTCCCAGATGTTCCAGGTCGAGGTTAAGGTATTCCTTGCAGGAGCGGCGTATTTTCAGGGCCTTGTCCGCATCCTTGGGATCGTCGATCATGTTCATGACCAGGCGCGGATGGAAGAGGGCGCTTTTTTCTGCAAATATGCGGGCGTTTGCGGGATCGGCTTTCGCGACTTCCTCAAGAATTCTGGGTATGTACATGCGCTGGAGCGAAGTGCTGTCGTTTTTCAGTTTTTCCAGTGTTTGATACGCTTTGCTGCCCTTGGGAAAGCTTGCGTACATAAGCCGGAATACCGTGTTTTTCAGGAACAGGTACGCATTCAGCGTTGCGGTGACCGAGGGAGCGGTAACAATTATGCCCTGCGGAGACAGCAGAAAAAAGTCCAGAATTCCCGGGTGCGTTCCGGCGCCGAGATCCAGAATAAGATAGTCCGCATCGAATGCGGTCAGATGGCGAATCAGGGACTTCTTCTGGACTGCCTTTAACGTGGTCATTCCGGGAATTTCAGAATCCCCCGGGATAAAAAAGACATTGGTCCATGAGGTTTGGTGAATGATGACGTTGAAGTCGGAAGAACCGGTGAGCCAGGTGCCAATACCGGTCCGGGGAGCCTGTAATCCCAGAACCAGGTGCAAATTCGATGCGCCAAGATCGAGATCGGCAAGCAGAACTTTTTTTCCTGCTTCGCCCAGGGCTATTGCGAGATTCGCGGAAAGAAGACTCTTTCCGACTCCGCCTTTTCCGCTTGCAACTGGAATTATGTGCATAGTATCCGGTTTCTCCCGAAACAGTATACACCAAGAACTGCGTCAGCCAGTATAATAAAAACAGAAATTACCAGAGCATCGATCTGCGATCCGATGGTTCCAGCTGCCAGATAGTCGATAACAGACTGAACAAGATACACTCCCAAAGAGATCGCACTGAGCGCCTTGACAAGCGCAACCAGCGGAAGCCAGAGGGTAAACCGCGATTCGTCAAGTGCAAGCATGAGGAAAAAAACCGGAACAAGAACAAGAAGCGGGACTGCCGCAAACCAGGCCCTCGATTGAGTGCCTGCAAGAGTTCCGTAATCGTACGCGAGAATATACAAAAGCCGGATCAGTTCGTAGACCAGAAAAGATGAATAAACGACGGATTTGGATCGCATTATATAGAAGTTTACGGAAGAGTTTCGCGAGGGTCAAGGGGTTTCGGTTCAGCTTGACAAAGGTCGGCTCTTGCGTGAACAATAAAAACCATGACAACTAAAAAGATATGGATCAGCGCAGCCGCGCTTTCGTTTGTTCTTCTTCTGCTAACCCTTGCCTCACCGGCTCTTGCCGCACAGGGAAAAAACGGGCAGTCTCCCGATTCCGACCGGTATATGCAGCTTTTCCAGTACGTCTTTTCGTTTGTACAAAACAACTATGTGGATCCTGTCGATTCCAGAACGCTGTACGAAGGCGCGCTTCAGGGGATGCTGGATTCGATCGGCGATCCCTATACAACCTATATCGATTCGGAAAGCCTTTTGGGAACCAGTCTTAAGGATACAACTACCGGCGCGTTCGGCGGTGTCGGCCTTTCAATAACGAAACCGACTCTTTCAACTCCAGACGCTCCTGCCTGGGTTGAAGTCGCCTCTCCGATCGAAGATACCCCCGGGTGGAAGGCAGGCGTGCAGCCCGGTGATCTGATCCTTGCCATCGACGGCACGCCGACTCCCGATATCGACATGCAGGAAGTGCTCGACCGGCTCAGAGGACCGGTTGGAACCGACGTGTCGGTACTGCTCCGGCGCGGCAAGGCGCTCGAGTTCACCGTCACATTGACCAGGGCTCTGATCGAGGTACCGACGGTCAAGTTTACCATGATGGACGACGGTATTGCGTATCTGCGCATTATCGAATTTACTCCGCTTACGGCTGAACGGGTGCAGGATGCGCTCGACGCCTTCAAAAAGGAACCGTGCAAAGGCTTGATTATCGATTTGCGCAATAACCCGGGCGGTCTTATTACCAGCGTTGTAGATGTAGCCAACAAGTTTATCGGCGAAGGAATCATTGTTTCTACCAAATCGAGAATCGCCTACGAAAATCGCGAGTTCAGGGCTCGTGCTTTCAAAAAAACGTTTGACGGGACCTTCCCCATAGTAGTTCTTCTGAATCGAGGGTCTGCAAGTGCCGCAGAGATTCTGGCCGGTGCACTGAAAGATTATCATCTTGCCTATGTGGTCGGAGAGACAAGTTACGGCAAGGGTTCGGTCCAGCAGGTGATAGATCTTCTAAATAACGATGCAATGAAAATTACGATGGCACGGTACTATACGCCGAGCGACGCAAATATCGACAAGCTCGGGATTCCTCCGGACCGCGAAATTCTGTTTCCGGAACTGACGGTCGAAGAGGAGGAATCGCTGTCCGATTTGCTCAGGACGACTACGATTGCCGATTTTGTTGCGGGCAAGGAAACTCTGAGTGCTGAACAAGTAGATGCGTTTGCCGGGGAACTGTACAAGACCTGGCCGGTCGAGCTTCGCGTTCTGAAAAAGCTGGTGACGCAGGAATTCTACCGAACGCATATCAGTCCCATGTACGATCTTGAATACGATGTTCAGCTTGCCGAGGCGGTGCGGATTCTGGAACAGGAGGATGTTCCGGCTCTGCTGAAGTCGACCAGAACAGTCCGCGAACTGCAGGATGAGGCGAAGGCTCGGCAGGCGGAGGATGTTGCGGTTGAACCGGAAGCCGATCTTGCGCTCTGACGTATGAGGCAGCTTGTTGTCGAAACAATGCCTGACGGTGACGGTAGAATTACTCTGGAGGGCAGGCCGTTCCGTTATCTGGTACAGGTGTTGAGAGCCGCGCCCGGAGACTCGGTCGATGTCCGCCTTCCCGACGGTTCTTTGGTTTCTATGACGGTTCTGCCTTTTTTACCGCGGGACCGGGTGCTTTTTTTGCAGTGTGCGCACTCTTGTGCCGGTTCGGATGCTCTGCCCGGAGCCCGGGAGGTTGTCCCGGGCGGCAGTATGGGGGCTCTTGTCCGTCCTGATGCGGCCTTTCCGGATATCGTTCTGTTTCAGTGGATACTGAAAGGGCCGAAGATGGATCAGGTTGTCCGCCAGGCGACGGAAACCGGGGTCCGCCTGATTGTTCCCGTTGCAGGAGAGCGCTGCATGTCGCGCGAGGCGGATTTGATCGGTGGCGGAAAGACCGAACGCTGGGAGCGTATTGTCCGCGAAGCCCTTCAGCAAAGCGGTTCGCCGGTTCCTACGCAGCTTTCTTCTCCGGTTGTTCTGGAGGATGTTCCCGGGATTCTTGAGTCCCATGCGTCCGGACGAAAGTTGCTTGCGGTTATGCTTTCCGAAGCACCCCTTGCGCGAAAGACCCTTCATGAGTATCTTGGTGATGCCCCGCAGGTAACCGCTCTGGCGGTTGGGCCCGAAGGCGGCATGAGCGCGGCCGAAACCCGTTTTCTTGAGCAGTCGGGTTTTGTGTGTGTTCATTTCCGAACGAATGTGCTGAGAGCAGAAACTGCCGCGCTGTATGGTATTGCGGCGGCTCAGTCCGCTCTCCTGGAGTCAGAAAAGTGGCGATTGAACGTATAAATTTTCTCAGGCTGCCGATTGATGTAGTTGCACCCGAGGATCTGGAAAGTACCATTCTGGAGCTTCTGACCCGCGAAGGACCGCAGCATATTATGCTGGTCAACTTGTGGGATGTGTTGCGGGCAAAGTACCGGTCTGAATACCGGGCAATGCTTATGTCCGCAGCTCTGGTAATTCCGACATCGCTCAGTCTGGTGCGCGGCGCGGTGTTTCTTAAAAAAACTAAACCGGTCCGATATCAGCCTTTTGTGTTTATTATCAGCGTTCTGGGCGTGCTGGAAAAATACCGGAAGAATCTGTATCTTCTTGGCGCGCGTCCGCACAGTCTGATACAGGCTGAAAAAAATGTTCGCAGTACTTTTCCCGGCCTTCCGGTAGTCGGTCGGTTCTCCGGTTATTATCACCGGGGGATGGAGCACAACATCCTGACTGCGATACACAAAGCTCATCCTTCGCTTGTGCTGGTAGGCGACGGCATTCCCGGGTCTCAGCGATGGGTACACCGAAACCGGAAGGCTCTGCACAGCGGTTTGTTTATCCATGATTCCGACGTTCTTGATATTTTTTCCGAGCGGAAACGGCGTGTTTCGGAAAAAACCTTTGAACGCGGTCTGGAGTATTTTCCGCAAATCCTGAAAAACCCCTCAAGAATTTTTCGAGTTTTCCAATATTTATGGTATAACATATTACTTCTTTTTTACCGGTTGTTCCGGAACGCATCGTAGATAGACTTCAAGATAGAATTCCGGACGGTACGAGGAAAGGAACGTTCTTGAAAAAAGTATTGGCTATCTCTTCCCGCGATGAGTATTTCTTTTCGCTGTCTAGAAATGTGTCGTCTGATTGGCAGATTAGTATTGTCCGGGATTGCTATTCGAAAAGTGAATTGAACCGGATTTCCCAATTCGACTTCCTTCTGATCGATTTTTTGTCGGAATCATTTTATCTTCCCGATTTGATCGCCAGGATTCGGGAGCACGATGCACGTATTCCCTTTTTCGTTTTTTCGGAAGAAAATTCGTGCGGTTTTGCCGAAATGGCACAACGGGTCGGGGCTGCAGCGTATTTTATTGTTCCGTTCAATCCTGACATGATTGCGTACCGGATAGAGAAATTCCTGATCGCTTATCAGAAGCGGGGCGCTGCCGGTGCACGATATGCGGGTGATGCGCAGGAAGACTGTTTGATGCCGGAGTTGATCGGAAATTCTACGCCTATGACGCAGCTTCGCTCAATGATTATCAAATATGCAGCTTCGGATGCTGCTGTGCTTCTTACCGGAGAAAGCGGCTCCGGGAAAGATTTGGTGGCCCGTCTTATTCATTCGTTTTCTCCGTTTCGAAATGGACCGTATATCGCGTTCAATGTCAGTTGTATTCCCCTGACTCTGGCAGAAAGCACGCTGTTCGGTTCTGTGAAAGGAGCCTATACCGATTCGCGGGATAGCAAGGGGCTCTTTGAATGTGCAGACAAGGGCTCCCTGTTTCTTGACGAAATTACATCTCTTGATCGCGGTTTTCAGCCGAAACTGCTGCGGGTGCTGGAGGATCACTCGGTATCCCGCGTTGGTTCCGAGGAAAGCTGCAGGGTCAATTTCCGGCTGATATGCGCGACGAACAAACCCCTGAAAAGCGCGGTAAAAAGCGGGCAGTTCCGTGAGGACTTGATGCACCGGATCGATGTTCTCCGGTTGTCTATTCCGCCTTTGCGGGAGCATGTTGATGATATTCCGCTCCTGGCTGCCTCCCGACTGAAAGCCCGCAATCGCATGCTGTCGGTCAGCGCACTGGAGAAGCTGCAGGAATACCATTGGCCCGGAAATGTCCGACAGCTTTTCCAGTGTCTGTCCCGTGCGGAAGTGTGCGCTCAGACCGAAATTATTTATCCGGAACATATCCAGTTTTGATGAGTTTCCGGAACCTATTGCTGCTGTTCGTGATTGCATCTGATATATGCCATTTTTCGGAACAGTTTTTCAATATGCCGGGCTTCGTTTCCTGAAAGCGCTGCCCGCGCAAAAATGCCTTCAAGGAATCGTTCGTTTTCTTCTTTCCCTGCGTGGGTATAGATCCCGATCCGGTCCATGTGGCCGCTTATTGTGGCGACCAGGTCTTGCACTTGTGCCAAAGGAATATGATTGTAGCCACGTTTGCGGTTATCCCGAGTTCTGAACAGGGCGTAGGTAACGATCTGGACTGCATGTGAAAGGTTAAGGGATGGAAAATCGTCGTTCGAAGGAATATTGAGCGCAAGCGAACAACAATTGAGCTCTTCGTCGGTCAATCCGGTTCGTTCGTTGCCGAAGACTGCGGCAAAGGTGCTTTCTCCTGCGTTGAGCGTGAGTTCGGCGAACTGTTCGGGCGTCATTCCCCATGACTTTCTTTTTTGTCCCATTCGTCTGGTGGTACCTGCGGCAATCGTGCAATCGGAAATTGCCTGTGCGAGTCCTTGTGCGTCCGGGGGGTAGAATTGCGCCGATTCCCAAATAT
>SHOL01000065.1 GCA_004294945.1 Treponema sp. | reverse complement strand
CTTTAGTGCGCGCGTTTTGTTGCGTGCGCGCGGGTATGCCTTTTAGTACGTGCGTTTTGTTGCGTGCGCGCGAGTCAGGTCTTTTTTTTCGGAGACCGGCCTGTTTCTGCGGCAGCCCGGACTATTTCGCCCAGGATGTCGTACAGTATTTTTCTGGTTGCGGGATCGAGATTTTTGAGTGTTTTCCCGATGGCAAGGGCGCTTTTCAGCCAGTTTTCCGAAAGTTCGGTGACGGTTGCTGCGCCGGTTGCGGTGAGGACGCCGAAAAGTGTGTCAACGAACAGTTCTCGTTCTGCCGGGCTGATACGCTCGAGCCAGGTTTTTATGGTACGGTCGATCCGTATACTGTCTCCGGTAAGCATTTCCCGTTCGATAAATCCGGTGCCCAGGATTTGCCAGGAGTAGGGATCATGCTGGAGCAATCCCCCGGCCGCTGAGCTTTGTATGATGGTGATATCTTCCTCATGCTCAAGCAATAGCCCGATTATGGAAGAGTGGGGAATAAATGATCTGATGCGATTCCTTATTTCTGTGTATTCCTTGCGGTTGATGGTTTCACGGTTGAACCCCGGTCCATCATTGCTGTAGACGACTTCGATGCGTTTTTGGGTTTTTCTCGAGCAGAAAGCCGACGCGTACACTGCAAGGTTTCCGCCTTTTGAATGTCCGGTCACGATGATTTTGCCGGGAAGCCGGGGTGCGACGCGTTCCAGGTAGCGCACTGCTTCCTCCTGTGCTGGAACGGGACACTTGAAACTCATGTTGAAATCTTCTTTCCAGCCGGTCAGGGACAGATCTGTGCCCCGGAAAATAACGCACACAGTGTTTCGTGCCGGAAGTGCGGTGATGGCAGAGAACTGCTTTTCGCTCCGGGGGTCTGTTTCACTTTCATAAGCGGTAAGCAGGACTCGGGAAAAGCGTTCGGATTCTGTCATTGCTGCAAGGAGTTCTACATCTTTGGGCTCGCGGATCGGGGGGCGGTTTTCTCTGTCCGAAAAAAAACGTTCAGCTGCTTCGGCGAGCGGTATGCCTTTTCTTGTCGTTTTTGAGGAGATCAGACCATCAAACGGAATGTAGGCAAGCACCGAGAAAATCAGGCAGTCGACAGGATTAAGCGGGTCGCGCGAGAAGGGCAGATCGCCTCTCCAGTCGATATAGTCGAAAAGGGTTTGCATTGAAGCGTTCCTGTGTTCTGTCAATCAGGTACCTGCATGTGCCGTTTTCTTCGAGCTGACGGTTTCTTCCAGTTCACTATCCAGCTTATCCTGAAGTTCGATGTCGGCTTGAATCGCGATCTGTATATAGGCCCGAATTTTCTCCCTGCTGTTGGCGTCAAGGTTTCTGAAAATCAGTACATATACAGTTCTGTCGTCGACTTCGCGCATGCCATAGATGACTGCTTCCACACGGACAAGGGAGGCGCGGAGTTTCAGCTGGATGTCGCGAATATAACTGTTTTTTTCCATTACCGGATCAGGATCCAGAAAACAGGAAAAACCGACGACACTGATATCGAGTATTTTGCCTCCGGTTTTGATCGGTCCGTCGCGTAAGTTCAGGGTTGCGATTGTGTCATGCTGGCAATTAGCCCGGACATATTTCCGGCGGCCTTTTGCTTCGTTCGCCTGCAAGGTTGTCAGGAGTATGCGGGTGCTTTCGTCGATGCCGAGCTTGAGCCTAATGAAGCCGCATTGTATGCCGATGTCCATGAGATATTTTTTCTGGAGGTTTTCATCGGAGTTATAGGTTACGATTCCTATTCCCACATGAGCTGTTTCCGGATTGTTCATGGTTTCGGTGATCCACGCTGCCCATTCGGGCTCCGATTTTGCTGCATCAAGATTGATAAAGCAGAGCGAATGCGGGTTTTTTCGCAACAGTCTGTTCGCTGTGCCGATATCCTTAATCATATATACTTCATATTCCTGTTCGATCAGACGGCGAATCATTTCATCACGAATTACACTGGGCGGGTAAAGGAAAAAGACCTTTTTTCCGAGATCTTGGTCACTCACTGGGCACGTCTACTCCTGTTATCAAAATATAGTACATATCCCGCTTGGTATCCGGCGTTATTTTTGATATTCGCCATACATGTTTTCCGGCCGAACTGTTCGGGTTCGACGGTAGAATAAACGTGTCGCTGCTGCCCCCGGTCAGTCGGGAATGGAACTCCGGTAAAGCTGCGATATTCCTTCCTATCAGTTCCGATTCCATTTTTCCGGTAAACCGGAGAAAATGAGAATTGACAGCTGTAATATACAGGTCACTGTTTATTTTTACAACCGGAAAGCCTATTTGTTCGATGAGAGCCTGCAGCCGTTTTCCTGATTCATCGAGGGCTTCTTCTGTTCGTTTGTGATGATTTTTCAGCTCGGCAAGGGTTTTGTCCTTTTCGGCATACTCTCGGTTGAGTCGTTCAATTTCCTTTGTGAGCGATTTCGCCATATACACCCGAGGCCAGGCCGCAAGCGCTGTAAGGATGGAAAGCAGCTCGAACAGTCCTGCGGGAGCAAGAATGGTACGGACAAAAAGTTCAGGCGGCTGAGTGTAGTATTTTCCGTGAATGAAGTGAACGACGGTATACACGATACATACAGAGGTTGAAAAGATGACCGATCCCTTTGGACGAGAGAAAACAAGGAGTATTGCCGGAATCGAGAACAGGGGGAGCAGATTTGTCTGCGTACCCCTGTAGATTCCGATAATTGAAATGGCCAGGCAGAGAGCCGTAAGTATGGTGACCGCAGGGAAAAGATAGGAATCGACATTACAGAGTTTTTCCCTGTTTTCCCGGGAGATGTCAAAGATGCTCATAGGCTTATTCTCGCCCATCGGCAATGCGGATGCAAACCGGAATGACTGAAAAACGGCAGGAAATACGCACGAATCTGTGAAATAACACCGGAAAGAGATGTTGTTCCGTACATTCATGCCGTATTTCCGGCCGTGTTATGCGCCGCTGTTTCAGTCGAACAGGGCTCTGCACTCCAGATAGTATCGTTTCTCGCTTGCTTCTCCCATGGAAAAGCTTTTCCGGGGTAGGGGACCACCCGTTGCAATTGTGGTAAAAAAGCTGTCTTTTTTAACAGGGGGCAGCAGAATTGATACGGTATCCGCTAGCTTTCCCAGGCGGAAGACTTCATCCGTTCCATGAATGTAGTCGATTTTCACGTCGGGACGGGAAGCGAGGAACGCATCGAGCGCAGGCTGCAGCCGGCTGACAGCAAGCGCGGGATCCGGGGTGTCGAGTATGTGCAATCCTGCGGTGGAGACAAAACCGAAACGGGTCTGGTTTTCTTCGGCGACAAGCTGCTCAAGGTGAGCGGCGGATTCTGTCTGCACTGTTTTTCCGCCAAGAGTCTGTGCAAGCTGCGTACCGACGGCATCAGCGGAAGTTCCGAAGAGCACCCGGTGGATAGGTTCGAAGGTAAGTCCGTCGTCGTAGAGATTGACCAGTTCAACGAGGGCAAAGCGGGCTGGATGGTTTTCCAGATCGATGAGTCCTTTCTTTACGTCTTCCTGGTGGGCGCTGCGGAATTCTTCCCACACCGCCTTGGCGGTTGCAAGCGAATGGTTGCCGTCGCCAACGGCAAACAGGAAGCAGGATCCGTCATCTGCGGTTCCTGCTTCGGCAAGGGACTGGATTGCTGCTGAAGCCGCTTCCAGATCGTCTGGATGCGTGATACTCCATCCGCGAATCGACCCTGCATCGGGTTCGAGCGGAGTTTCATAGACGGGAGCATGGTTGCGGATGCGCGATCCCAGTGCTTCGATCAGGGTTTTGTCAGGATCGTTGACAAGCAGCATAATATGGGGAAGTTCGAGTGGCGCCCCTCTCCTGATTTCCATTCTCGGGGGAATTCTGTCGACAATAGTTGCTTCGGTTGCCCTGATCAGAGCTTTTGAATCCGGTTTCCAGTCGTAGGCGTCGAGATCTATGGCTGCAACGAGTCCTTTTCTGATGCGTCCCCATGCTGTTTTTCTTTCGATATACATGAAACCATGGATTGGTTCCCGGAAGACAGCTCCTCCCGACCGGTACTCCTGCATGGTGTTACGAATAGCAGCCAGTCGTTCTGCACGGTCTGCGTCTTCGAGGTATACTTCCGGCAGGATAAGATTTAGGGTCGAGGGTGCGGAACCGGCGAATTGAGCCGCATTTTTCCAATATTCACGATCCTGGGTAAACTGATCGCAGGCGATGACTGCCCAGCGGGAAAGATCAATACCGGGACGGGGCAGCAGTATGTGGGGCACTGCAAGGCCGTAACGCTTAAAAATGAGTGTGCTGTTCATGAAAGCAATACTAGCCGGAAATACTCGGTGCGTACAAGTAGCCGAAACTTCCAGAGGGCATATTGACCGGACGGACAGGGTCACGTATGTTTAATGAAGATATGCAAAGTCAGCGGCAAACACTTGCACAGCAGCAGCGCCTCTCCCTGAGCCCGCGTCTGGTTCAGTCGATTCGACTCATGGCCCTTCCGTACGTTGATCTGAGAGAAGCAATTCTCAATGAAGTCGACCAGAATCCTGCACTCGAGGTTGTTTCCGATCCCATTGAAAAAACGATGATCCGGGATTCTGATCCGTTCACGGATTTTCCGCTCTCCAGTGCGGCAGATGCCGATGACGAAAGCGATGAGCACAAGGATTTTATCGAAGGAGCGCTTCATCGCAGCCAGACTTTGCAGGAACATCTTTTGGAACAGATTGGCGTTCTTAAAATCGACCAGCAGGTGCGTGCCACCGCCGAGCTAATTGTCCAGAATCTCGACAACGACGGATTTCTGCTTGCCGCTCCGGAAGAACTTCCGGGGACCGGTTCTTCGCAGATTATTGGCGAAGCCCTCGCTGTAGTCCGTTCTCTGGAGCCCGCAGGATGTGCAACGTCCGGGTTTCATGAAAGTCTGGTGGTCCAGGCAGAACTTCTTGCTTCGGAGTATGCTGCCCTCCATGGAGTTCGCGATTCAATTCTCGATGCCTCAGTTCTCATTCTCCGGGATCATCTTGACACTCTCGAAAAGGGAAGAGCCGACGCTATGCTCAAGGCTCTGGCAAAGAAAGGAGATACCGGAATCCGCTTGGACAAGCAGCAGGCGGAAAGCGTGATGGATGTAATTCGCTCCCTCGAACCGTTTCCTGGCAGAATGTTCGACCATCAACCCGATACCTGGATTGTTCCCGATGTGTACGTTAAACGGGGTGATGACGGTTTTACCGTAACAATTAATGATGAAGAAATTCCGGTGATAGGTATTTCTCCTTTTTTTATGGATCTTGACAGTACTGGTAACGTTTCCGGTGCGCCAGCCAACGCGCCCGATGCGAGAGACTTTGCCAGGGAGTCGATAAAAGAAGCCAAGTGGTTTATGCACATACTGTCGAGGCGGAACCTGACCTTGCTGAAGCTTGTACGGGCTCTTGTCGTGTTTCAGCAGGATTTTTTCCTGTATGGGCCAGGCCGTCTTGCTCCGCTGCGCATGAAAGATATTGCTGCGGAAATCGGCTTCCATGAAACGACAGTGTCGCGGGCCGCAAACGGCAAGTATCTGCAGTGCGATTGGGGCCTTTTCGAGCTCAGGTATTTTTTCACCAACTCTGTCGGTTCGGCGCAGCGGGGATATACGGCGGTTCCGGGAGGAGTGTCTAAACAAAACAATCTCCATTCGCAGGAAAGCGTCAAGGAACATATTCGTCGTATCATTGAGGCCTCGGGATCGATATCCGACCAGAAGATTGCAGATCTTCTGGCGAATCGGGGCATCCGGATTGCACGAAGAACTGTCGCAAAATACCGGGCGCAGCTGGATATCAAATCATCATTTGACAGATAACCCCGCGCGCACACAGCGCAGGTACTTTTGCAATTAGGGGAAAGACAGCGTATTATGTAAATGCCGGTTGTTTTCCGGCGGATATAATCGAGGAGGTTCATGATGAACATCAACGTACAGGCAGTGAAATTCTCTTTGGATGAGGAACGAAAAACCTTCGTAGACAAGAAGCTTGAACGCATCAAGTACGCGGAAGATTTAATCACCGATGTTCTTTTGACTATCAGGCTGGACCAAAAACAGTTTTTTCTTGACTGCACCGTGAATTTCAGATGGGGCAGCAATGCGCATGTCAAAGCTGACGAATTCGATTTTTATGCTGGGGTCAACAAGCTGATGGACGTTCTGGACCAGAAAATAAAGAAGGAAAAAGACAAGGTTCAGGAGAAAAAATAAGAAGCTGAGGGAGCCGATTTCAAAAGTCGGTTGCTTTTGAAATCGGCTTTTGGAGAAAAACCACAAGTCTTTATAATAGAAAGACTTGTGGTTTTCTCCATGTACATCTACGGTTGCTCTTTCAAAACTTTCCGAGTTTTGAAAGAGCCTCGAGGCTCTACATACATTCGGGCACCTTGAAAAAAACTCGGTTAGTTTTCCTCGGTGCCCCTTATTTTGTGCAACTGCCTCCTGTAACAGGAGGTATATTGATTCGGTGCGGGAAAACAGGCTGTTCAGCTGCACAGAGCAGGGTTTGCGGAACTGGTGCTGTCGACTTTACAAGAGATTCGCTGGGGAGTATAGTCAGGTATGGCTCTGAAACGGTTCTCAGTACTTGACCTGCTTGCTCTCGACCTGAAAGAGCATGACTCTCTCGATCTGCATTGCGTGTGCGGCAGGCGGGGTTTGGTCAGGGAAATTACCATTCCGGATCTGAATCGGCCCGGGCTTGCTCTTTCAGGCTTCTTTGAATCGTTTGCGTATCAGCGCGTACAACTGTTCGGACGGGGAGAAGTAGCATACCTCAACAAGATACTATCAGAGGGGAAACTTGATACTATAGAGCAACTTTTTTCCTTTAATCTTCCGTGCTGCATATTTACTCACAATCTGTATCCCGGGCAGGCTTTTGTCGACCTTGCGGAAAAAACTGGATGCCCGGTGCTTCAGACGGGGCTTGAATCGAGCGAGTTTACGTCCCGGCTTCTTCGAGTTATGTCTACCGTATTCGCTCCGAAGATTTCGCTACATGGAGTTCTTGTAGAAGTATACGGATTGGGAATCCTTATTATGGGCGATTCCGGCGTCGGCAAGAGTGAAACTGCACTCGAACTGATTGAACGGGGCCATCGTCTTGTTGCCGATGACGTTGTCGAGATTTCCTGCCTGAACGGAAACAGTCTTATTGGACAGGGAGCGAATAAAATTATCGGCCACCACATGGAAATCCGGGGCCTTGGGATAATAAACATTACGCAATTATATGGAGTCGGATCCATTCGGGAACGCAAAGAAGTGCAGATTGTTGCCAAACTTGAAGAATGGGACGCGAATAAGGTATACGACCGGCTTGGAACAGAAGAATTGACAATGGATATTCTGGGAGTCCGCATTCCGCGGCTAGAAATACCGGTAAAACCCGGACGGAATGTGCCAATCATTCTGGAGACTGCGGCCATGAACGAACGTTTAAAGAGTATGGGCTTTTTCTCTGCCAAGGAGTTCAACCAGAACGTACTGAAGTGGATTGAAACTGATGCTGCCCGGGCACCGTATTATGGTGTCGATGACACATATTAAAGGAATACTGCATGACAACCAAATCTGTTACTATCAAGAATCGTGCGGGCATTCATGCCCGTCCTGCAGCACTAATCGCCCAGACTGCTAACCGTTTCGCTTCGGAAATCATCATCGAGCGGGAAGATACACGAATCAACGCAAAATCGATTATGGGTATTATTACAATGGCAGCAAGCTATAATTCGGTTCTGACCCTGTGCGCTGAAGGTTCCGACGAAAAGGAAGCTGTAGACGCACTGTATTTACTATTCGAGAATAAATTCGAGGAAGATTGAAAGAGTCCCGAAAACGAATCCCGCCGGTACTTTTTTCGGTACCGTTTATTGTATTCATAGTTATTCTTGTTTCTGTCGGACTGTTCATACTGTCTGACATTGGCGGAAAGGGTATTTTTTCTGCCGTCCTGTTTGCTTCTCCGCGCGGTATTGTCGTCCTCGTTGCAATTCCCTTTGCCCTGCTGTGTTTTACCGGAATTTTTCTGTACATGACAATTATCGACACCCTGTCCCGGCACGAAATAACGAAAATCGGGATGCGCATTTTTATGTCTTTCTGTTTGCTGATTCTCTTCACGGGAATTCCGGTTACGGTTACCATCGGCCGTTTCGCAGGAAATGCGCTTTCGGCCTGGTTTACGCGCGAACTGTCGTCGTCTCTCCTTTCCGCGACAGATATTGCACGGCTGTATACCGGTGAACGCCATCGAGTCCTGGAGAAGGCCGCAATCAAGTATTTCAACGGATTAGCCATTACAACCTACATCAAGTATCCAACCGACTGGATGAGCGATATCCGGACTATTGATCCGCTCGCCGCAGCTTGCCAGGTATATGCAATGGACCGCAAAAATCCGGGCACTCCGGTTGCCGTCCCGGTGCATGAATCCGGCGACTCGGGAGCCTTTGTTCCTCCCGGTTCTCTGGTTCTGGTTTCTGACGGCCTGTTTTCACTAGAACCGGGCGAAGCGGTGAATCGTTACGGGAGAGTTGTACGCTATAACGGTGTTGAGTATATCTGCGTCCTGACATCCGCTTTGCCGGAAGGTTTTTCCGCACGAATTCGGGCAATTGAACTGGCCTATTCCCAATCTCTGGTCATCGACGGCCTTAAACCGTATCTGCCGGTGATGGGAGTGTGGATATTCGCACTGTTTTGCCTGCCGCTCCTGTTTTTGCTCGTCTCGCTTGCCTGGACGATGTCCATGAAAATTGCCTTGCCAGCGAAACCTGTTTCGAACCTGGCATCCCGCCTGTCTGTACGAGATTCGTCATTTCGCGTTATTCCTCACGGTTCGGATGAATTATCCATTATTGGGCAGCATCTTAACGGACTTGCGTCTTCCCAAAAACCGGATACTCATGCAGAAGCCCTGCAGCCCGGCGCAGGCTTGAACCAGGATTCTCCGTCCGGTTCCAAAGCTCGAAAGAAAAACAGCATTCAATTGAAACAGTAGGTCCATGAGGTAATTGCAATAATCGGCTCAGGTGCATGTGCATCTACGGTTGCTCTTTCAAAACTTTCCGGGTTTTGAAAGAGCCTCCGCCAGTCTGATTTTTCCGGTTGAGAAAACAACCGAAAAACGGTACTCTGTTTTGGGGGTTTCTATGTCAGCTAGCGCTCCGGTTTGGCTTTTCACCGGTCCCGAAATTGGAGAACGGAACGATGCGGTCGAGCAGATTCGTACGGCGGCCGCAAAGCGCGGTGTGCTTGATGCGCATACGTTGTACGCATCAGATGTCAAGATCGGGGATATTGTTTCTTTGCTCCGCAACGGATCTCTTTTTGCTGAAATCCGCTTCGTCGTGCTCAGGAATGCAGAAGAAATCAAGAAAAAAGATGATATTGACCAGTTAGCCGACTGGATATCCGGCGGTTCGGACGAGGCATATCTAGTGCTTGTTTCCGACGAGATCGGGGTGGACAAAAAACTGGAAGCTTTAATTCCGAAAGAACATAAACGCATCTTTTGGGAATTATTCGAAAACCGCAAAGAGCAGTGGATTTCCGATTTTTTCAGAAAGGCCGGATATCGGATCGAGCCCTCAGCTGTGCAGACTATTCTTGATCTTGTAGAGAATAATACCGATGCGCTTCGGACTGCGTGTACCCAGTTCGTTCTTTTTTATCCGCAGGGGTACTGTGTGACCGCAGCTGATGCCGAATCGATTCTGTCCCACAATCGCGAAGAGTCTCCGTTTACTCTCTTTGATTCCCTGGCTGAAGGTTTGCTTGACAGTGCCCTCGAGATTTACCGGAAGCTTTCTTTGGGGAAGGATTCTTCACCGGTTCAGACCATAGCAGGGCTAACCTTTTGCTTCAGGCGGCTTGGTGACTGGCACCGGCTTGCACAATCGGGCGCGACCGATGAGTTTTCGCTTAAAAAAGCCGGCTTTACCAGCAAGCGCGCAATAGACCAATATCGGACCGCATCCCGACGCTGGGATTCCGTTGCTGTTGGTGCCGTGCTTGCCCTTCTTGCCGAAACTGATCGGTCAGTCAGAAATTCGGGAAGCGCCCTGCATGATTGTCTGATGGAGCTGTGCCTCTATGCAATTGTCAAGAAAAACGGTGTTGCGCCCGAAGTTGCCGTTTTTGACTAGGCTGTTTTTGACTAGGCCGTTTTTGAGTAGCTGGAGCGGCACGTGCAAAAATCACTTGCTGTTTCGAGTCTTGTCGTACCGCCAGACAAGTCCTGTTTTCCAGACCGTTTCCAACGCGCGTTTACCCTCAATATGTTCTGCATTCATAATAACACGTATGTCGATGCCGGTGTCGGCTTCGAATCCATGCGGTAGCGGCCAGCTTAATGCGGCCGACAGCGCGTGCGTATGCTTGACCGCCGAACCGAGCAGACCGTCGAGCGTAACCTTTCCGTCCCCGACAAGCCGTCCATACCAGTAATCGAAATCGTAGTACACAGGGATGCTGACCGTTTGCGTGTTGCCGTCGCCGTCGGGTTTGCTTTGTCCCGTCCAGATTCGGCCGAGATAGACCGGACCTTTCGCGGTGTATGAATAGCCGACTTCCAGCCTTGTGCCGCGCCTCGAGAGGGCAGTCAGGCGCAGTTCGGCACTGTCGACATCCCCTCCTTCCGGGTGACCGAGCGGCGTGTCGAAGCCTCGATAGCCTCCGGTGAGTACGTGGCGCTGATACATCGTGAGCCAGGGCTGCCAGCGGTTGTAGGTCCAGCGGTCGACATGGCTGTATTCGGCCGAAAGCGAAAAACGAAAATCGTGCACGTGCACTGGCGGGGCAAAGGTTCCGCCAAACGACCAGCCCCAGGACCTGGGCTTTGCAAGTTCGTCCTCGGCAGGAGAATTGCTGTCGTCCATCAGGTATTCTCCCCAGAGCATCAGCGACCTGACAGGTGCAATCCAGATGTCCGCGAGTATCATGACGTTGGATATGCCGGCACTGTAGGTATTGTGCCAGTATACTGTCGGGAGCAGGTTTGCAAGCTCAGGCGCCTTGCCTCCGACTATCTGCATTTCCGACACGCCGAAACCGATCCGCGACGCTGGTTTGAATTCGATGCGGTGATATGTGAAGAACTTGATCGGCACGATGGTTTGTGTTGAAGCGTCATGATTGTTGATCACGTCCCAACCCCAGGAGTTGCGGAGTTCGCCCTCTTCATCGATCCATTGCGTGCTCATATTCTGCACGGCATATTCTTCCTCGTTCAGATGCGAGGCAGAGGTACCTGCCATGCTGAAAAATCTGAACTTGTCGGTTCTCCAGCTGAATTGTATCTGGTCGTAAAACGACGCCTGTCCGTTCAGAAAAAGGTTGGTATTTCCGAAACCGATACCGGAAGGAAACCTGCCTGCGGCAAGGGTAACGCGATCGTCTGCGTACGAAAGATATCCGGTTTCGGGGAATATCCACCAGGAAAGCACATCGAGAGGGTTCCAGAAGCCGGTAATTCCGGATTCGCCCTGTTTGGTGCTGTACCAGGTGAAGGTGTCGGTGTTGAAATCGATTGAAGTTGTGCCGTAAAAACGCTTTGAACCGAAATACACGCCGAATTCGAGCGCGGGATGTGCAAGAGCAAAGCGGTTTCTGTACGAAGGCTGCTGGATGGTATACGAGGTGTCTTTTCCCGTCGGCGAGTTTTCGCTCCAGCGGCCGCTGTCGAGCCCGGACCAGCCGAGCGCGAAGAGGTTCGTCCCGGCTAAAATCCCGACCGATGATTCGGCGGTCGATGATTCGGCGGCCGATGATTCGACAGCAGATTCGGCTTCCGGTAT
>SHOL01000264.1 GCA_004294945.1 Treponema sp. | reverse complement strand
GGGCCGCGATGGCGGTCGATCCGGTCGCTGGGAGCTATGCTATGGACGGCGGAACATATAAGGCCAAAGTGACGCTGAGCAAATCCGCATGGGCTCCCAACGACACGGCGACGCTGACGGTGACGGCGAAAGTGTGCGGTTTCAATGCTTCGGCGACGTTCGTCGTGACGGTTGTAGCCGATCCGTAACCTTCAGGCGGATAACGGAGAGTGAACGACGAGCGGGGAGGCGAGAGTCTCCCCGCTTTTTTCATATGTGAAAGGGAGGATTTTCAATGAGTATGTTTCAGCCCGAGAGGATGTACACGGTAACGGTATTCGATAATCAGGACAGGGATTCCAGAGAGCAGTTTGTGGCGGTGAACTTTCAGAAGGTGCGGATTCCCATAGGGAAGCAGACGCGCGTTTCGGGAAAGTTTCTCGCGGTGCTTGAGAACAAGGGGAGCTATCTTTCGGCGCAGATGGAGGATACGGTTTCCGGTCAGGTGCGGAGCGATCCGTATGCAAGGTGGATGCCTCGTTTTTCAATCACGACGCACGGCATGGTGGATATGCCTTCCGTTCCTTCCGGCGGGGTGGTGCTTGAGGGGCCGAAACCGGCGGAGGTTCCCATTGTCGGGCAGCGGCAGAGCGCGCTGAGTCTCGACCTGGGGGAAGCAAAGGCGGAAGCAAAGGCGGAAGCGAAGGCGGAAGCGGAACCGAAGAAGTCCGGTATCGACAGGAACGCGCTGCTTGGCAAGACGATGGCGGAAGTGCGTTCGATGTGCGCGAACAGGGGTATCCGGTACAAAGTGTCGAACACGAAGGAAGAACTCCTCGATCTGCTCGAAGGCAAGGAGTAGGAGGTAGGTTATGCGAGTCTCGGATATCGTCCGCAAGGTACGGTACGAGCTTGCCGAACCGACCGCGAGCGAGTGGAAGGACGACGAGCTTGTTTCGTATCTGAACGACGGGTTCGCTTCGGCGTGGAGATTGGCTGCGGAACTCCATCACCCGTTGGTGGAGCAGACGGACGATGTGACGATTCTCGCCGCCGCTAATTCGGTGCAGCTCCCAAGTCCGCCGCTCAAGATGATTTCGGTGACGCTGGATGCCGCTGTTCTCCCCTACGAGCACCCCGGCAGTATGCCGACGCGGGAGTATTCCAAGATCGAGATGTGGACGGTCGAAGGACTGGACACGCTCCGCGTGTGGGGTACGCCCGCGGAGGAGACGACGCTGACGGTGCGCCTGGTGCGCGAGCCGGACATTCTTCGGCTGGAGGCGTCCACGCTGACGGACGACGATGTGCCGATGCCTTCTTCGGTGCTGGAGCTTCTTGTCAACTTCGTGATCATGAAGGCGCAGAACCGTCTCGGCGGCAGGCCGCAGATGGAAGCGTCCCTGTATCAGCAGTACAAGCGCGATGTGATGCGCGCCCTTGAGATTCGCGAGCCGCCTCTGGTGACGTGCAACGGGTACTGGCTTCCCGCTCCGAAGGGGTGGTGATGCTCCGTGCCCATAAATGAGGCTGCGGGAACAGCGCCGAATCTCAGTCCGAAGTTCAAACAAAGGTTGCAGACTCCGGTCAAGGGAATGAACACGGTGCGCCCTCCGCACGAGATCGGAGAGACGGAGATAGTGGACAGCGTGAACTTCTGGGTGTCGCCCTACGGGAAGTTCGGGACGCGATGGGGAACGAAGAAGATGATGCCGGTCCCTCTTTCGACGTCCGGTATCGGCGAGGCGCAGTATCCGGTGACGAAATCGACGACGGGGACGGACTACCTCTCCATCACGAACATGGACTATCTCCCCTCTTCCGACGTGTACATCCTCTTCGCCGACCGTAAGGTGTTCGCCATTCCGAGGGTTTCGTACTGGGGGCTGAACGCGGGGTGGTCGTGGGGAGAATGGGAAACGCTCGACGGGAACACTGTCAGGGAGGCTGTTGACGATGATGACGACGCTCCTTCTGTTCGGTATTACATGTCCGATAAAGGCGAGTGGTTTACTTGGGATTGCGAGGAACCGGTTTCGCTTGTGGTGGTTGAGGAACCGGCGACGCTTCCTTGTGCGGCGGAAGCTCCCGGCGGGAGGGCGCTGTATCTCGGGGTGACGAACGCGCTGACGAACGATTCCCCTATAATCTCCGCGCTTTTCTACGGGAAGCTGTATGTTGCGACCGGCGGTGCGTTGCAGGTGATCTACACGG
>SHOL01000263.1 GCA_004294945.1 Treponema sp. | reverse complement strand
GACGGGAGCCATCTCTGCAGAGCTTGCCAAAGAAATTCGGGAAACCAAAGAAGCAGGACGCCAGTCCATCCTGTTTTTGAATCGGCGGGGCTTTACCCACTTTTTTAGATGCGCTACCTGCGGCTTTGAACTGAAATGCAAAAACTGTTCCGTTCCCCTGACCTGGCATCGGCAAATCGGCGTCATGAAATGTCACTACTGCGGCTGGCAGCTTTCCCCGCCGTCCAGCTGCCCCGAATGCGGCTCCCTGGACGTAGGTTACGCCGGGTTCGGCACCGAGTTTATCGAAGACGAAGTGAAAAAGACCTTTCCGGACTGCTCAGTCCGCAGGGTAGATACCGATTCGCTCACTGCAAAAGGCGAACTGAAAAAAGCCCTTGACGAATTTAGAAGCGGCAAAACCGATATTCTGCTCGGCACGCAAATGGTTGCAAAGGGGCTCAATTTCCCTGGAGTCAGACTGGTCGGCATTGCCCTTGCTGATACAGGCCTGCACATGCCGGATTTCCGCGCGGCGGAGCGCACGTTTGCGCTGATTGTGCAAGTCGCGGGCCGTGCCGGGCGTTTCTTCCCGGACGGACGGGTGCTTATCCAGACCTGGAGCAAGAATCATCCAGCCATCCAGTTTGCCTGCCGCTCCGATATTGAAGGATTCTATGAATGGGAGCTTGCCCAGCGAAAGGAGCTTGGATTTCCGCCTTTTACACGACTGATACGCCTTGTATTTCGCAGCAAGAATCCGGAGGTTTCGCGAACCGGAGCAGAGGGGGCGGCACACATTATTGCAGAAGAACTCGGACAGAACGGCGAGCTTATGGGACCGGCCGAATGTCCGATCGGCATGATTTCCGGAAACACACGGTGGCACATTATCCTCAGGGGAGAAAAACTTCCCCCGCTTGCCCGAGCGGTCAAACGGTTTCTTGTGGCCTACAAGCCGCCGGCCTCCTTGTACATAGAGACCGACGTCGATCCTTCAAGCCTGCTGTAGTTCAGCCAGGAAAATGCTCAGCTCTCCCACCCCGGATACCGGACGTTCCACAGAAAAAGCCCGTCTCCAGGCGCAGTCGGACCAGCTTCTTTTCGGTTTCCGGATTCAAGCCGCCGGCGAAACTCCTGCTCAGACGCATGAATGGAATCGAGATGAATCAACGTTCCCGTTATTGAGCGAACCATGCGCCACAGAAATGCGTTTGCAGTAATCTCGAACACGAGCTTCTCGCCTTCCGGATAAAACGAGGCGCCGTACAGATACCGGGTTTTTGACGAGCTCTGATCGCCGGCAGCGGCAAATGTCGAGCAGTCGATCTCGCCGTACAGGCTCCCGGCCATCCGGTTCAGCCGGGCAATGTCCGGCCATCTGCCCAGATGCCAGACATACGGAAGTTCATGCGCCAGAGGATGCTTGCCGCAATAGATAAAAAAGCGATACGTGCGCGCAAGAGCGCTGTATCGTGCATGAAAATCCCGAGGAACTTCCCGGCTCGCCATAATCCGGACATCGCGGGGAAGCATGGAATTAAGGGCGGGAATAAAACGCTCCGCAGGAATGGATTCGATATCGGTATGGAAATTGGCTACCTGGCCTGCTGCATGCACGCCCGCATCAGTTCGGCCCGAACCGGACAGCGGAACGGTATGGCCATGCATCCGTGCAAGAGCTTTTTCGATTTCATCCTGAACAGTACGCTCGCCTCGAGCAGCCTGACTGTTCTGCTTCTGCCAACCGGAAAAGCCCCGTCCGTCGTAGGAAACCGTCACTGCGATATTCCTCGTAGCCAGGCGTTCAGACTGTTCACTCGTCATCGTCTTCGACGCCGTCAAGTGCGGCTACGATCAAATCATACAGATTGCGCGCATGCTCAAGAAGCGGACCCGGCTTGTTTTTTGACGATTTTCCCAAACCAAACATTTTCGCGAGGGACCGCCGGTGATAGGTCAGGTGCTCTTTCCGCTTTACCGGATCGTTCTTCGAACCAAATTTAAGCTCCAGGAGGGCTGCGAGATACAACACTCCGTCGAACCCGTAATTCTTGTCAACATCTGGTCCGAACGACTTCAAATTCGCTATCATCTCCTGCCCGTTCGTTTCGAGTTCGACTGCCCGCCGATAAAAAAACAGGCTTTTGCGATAAAACACGTCAGAAATATAGGTGTAGTTTTCCTCGGGATATTTTTTTCCCAGTTCGGAAAAAA
>SHOL01000262.1 GCA_004294945.1 Treponema sp. | reverse complement strand
AATTGATGCCGCCGCGTGGCGGTATTTCGGTCACGGCGCGTGGTCGTTGTCGTGGGCCGAATCTGCCACTCTAGCTGTTCTGCCTAATTCACCGTCGTTAATGCATTTCGGCAGGAACAGGGATGCGTTACTCACGAAACGAAATCGTTTGCTGCAAAAATTGCTTGACAACGGCACGATTTCCGAAACCGATTATCGATTAGCCACCGCCGAGCCGCTACCCGAAAACCCACATTCGTTGCCACAAATCGCCCCTCATTTGGTCACACGGCTTTATTTGTCTCAACCCGGAACGCATGTGCAATCCACTATCGACAAAAGCTTGCAACTCCAAGCCGATAATGTGCTGGAGCGATGGAACACCGAGTTTTCGCAGAACCATATCCTGAACCTCGCGGCGCTGATTGTCGATTTGGAAAAAAACGAAGTCATTTCGTATATCGGTAACGTAAACTTCGGCAAACAACAATCAGGAAATCAAGTGGATATTATTCAATCGTCGCGAAGTACGGGCAGTATCCTCAAACCTTTTCTTTACTGTGCCATGTTACAGGAGGGCGCACTGTTACCGGGTGAGTTATTGCCCGATATACCGATAAATGTTGGCGGTTTTTCGCCCAAAAACTTCAGTTTGCAATACGACGGAGCAGTTCATGCAAATGAGGCGCTGGCACGCTCGTTGAACGTTCCGTCTGTAGTCTCGCTGCGCCGGTATGGAGTGCCGAAATTTTACGATTTTCTGAAAAAAGCCGGATTGACAACGCTTAACCGCCCGGCCGACTATTACGGACTTTCGCTTATTCTGGGCGGTGCTGAAGGGACACTTTGGGAAGTGGCAAACGCGTATGCGGATATGGCGAACGCCGTAAGGACGGTTGCTCCCCGTAAGGAGGAATTTTCACTGGTGCATGAAGGACAGGATTATAGGGGAGGACGGGTAAACGCCTTTACAGATGCTGGAGCGGCGTGGTTGACATTGGAAGCGCTGACCAACGTCAACCGCCCCGAAGAGATCGACTGGCAGTTTATCCCTTCGATGCGAAGGGTAGCGTGGAAAACAGGAACGAGTTTCGGCTTCCGCGATGCCTGGGCAGTGGGTGTTACACCGAAATATCTTGTGGCGGTATGGACAGGGAATGCGAGTGGCGAAGGCCGTCCCGGACTGACTGGTGCGCGTACATCGGCGCGGGTGATGTTTGATTTGTTCAACTTGTTGCCGCCCACTTCCTGGTTCGAGACACCTTATAATCATCTGACCGAGGTTGTTGTCTGCCGGGAGAGCGGATGCCTCGTGGGATTGCATTGTCCGCCTTCATCGGCAGATACTGTTTTTGCTCCGGCAAATGCGGTGCAGGGAAGCGTCTGCAATTATCACCAACGGGTGCATGTTTCGGAAGATGAGCGTTACCGGGTTTATGAACATTGTGCTGTAGGCAGGGGAATTCGCCCGGTTTCGTGGTTTGTGTTGCCTCCGTCGTGGGAGTGGTATTACAAACAACAACACCCTACATACCGGTCGCTTCCGCCTTTTTCGCCTGAATGTAGCGATGGTGCTTCGGGAGAGGTGATGCAGTTTATCTACCCTTATCCCAACTCAGTCATCAAAATAACCAGGCAACTGGATGGTTCGCGTGGAAAAGCGGTTTTCGAACTTGCTCACCGAAACCCTTCGGCACGGGTGTTCTGGCACTTGGACAATGAATACCTCGGTGAAACAGCGGATGTTCATCAGATGGAGCTTTCACCCGAATCGGGTGCACATGGGTTGACGGTGGTGGATGAAATGGGAAATTCGTTGACAATCAGGTTTAAGGTGGAATGAGTCCGTTAAAAATACCTTTGCAAAATAGAGGTAACAGAAGAATAATATCCGCTTCCGAAGAGGTTTAAATGCACCAGCAGGTAGTATAACTGATAGAGTTCGATCTGTTGGCCGTCACTCCCTGATTTGGGAATGATCTCGTGATAGGCGTCGTAGAATGATGAGGTGAAACCGCCGAAAAGTTTGCTCATGGCTATATCTACCAGTGAGTGTCCGTAATAGGCGGCAGGATCGATAAGGTAAGGGGTTCCGTCGGTGGAGATGAGGTAATTTCCAGCCCACAAGTCTCCGTGCAAGAGTGACGGCTTTACAACTCCAAAAATTTCACGAAAAACCGGAAGTGCGTTTTCGAGCGAGGGAATCTCCTTTTTATGGAGTAACTGGTGGTC
>SHOL01000064.1 GCA_004294945.1 Treponema sp. | reverse complement strand
GTGCATATCCGGTTGAAGCGGTCAAAACTATGGCCAAGATCGCGCGGACGGTTGAGTCTTCGGAGGAATACAAACGCAAAATGCGGGACGATCATCGCTTCGACCGCAAGCACAGCGGCATAGCCGAAATTATGACTCATTCCGCTTATCAGACGGCAACCGATATCGAAGCCGCCGCGCTTGTTTCTCCGACTCTGAGCGGCAATACTGCGCGATTGCTGAGCATGTTCAGGCCCGAGCAGCCGATTATCGCGGCTACGCCGAACGAAACCGTACAGCGCCAGCTGCTGCTCAACTGGGGTGTTGTTCCCCTGCTGGTCACGATCGCCGACGACTCCGAAGAAATGATCCAGAATACAATGCGCGTTGCGATCGACACCGGGTACCTTAAAAAATCGGACAAGGTTGTCATGGTTGCAGGAGTTCCGATCATCAGTCCGATGATGATCAACACAATACGGGTTTTTTTCGTCGGCAATGTGCTTGCCCGGGGCCAAAACGGCGGCGGGTATTCTTCTTTGTCGGCGTCCAAGCATCAGACTGCAGGCCTTGGTTCTACCTCCTACGTACCCACAGCAGCGGCAGCCCAAATACATTCGGCACAGGCCGAACCGGTTCGCGACGATTCTGGTTACCGCGTAACCGGCCGCGTCGTACGCGCAGAAACCCTTGAGGATGCCTTTGTTGCACTGCGGAAGAAGGGCGGCGAAATCCTTGTAACCCGCAATCTGGACATGTCCTTCGTTCCCATCCTTCGCGTGGTAAACGGTCTTGTAATCGAAAACCCGACAGAACTGGGCGAGGATACGCTTTCCATGATTAATCCGAACCTTGTGTGGGTGTCTCAGGTGTCCGGCGCCATGAAAACGCTCGAACCCGGATTGACAATAACCGTGGACAGCAGAGAAAAACTGGTGTACGAGGGAACTATTTAACGTTCAGCGCGCACAGCAGTAGGCCGGCCCGCCACCGACCCGCTGTTGGCGCGCCCGCTGTTGGCGCGCCCGCGCCCCTTTACACATTTTATGATATTTGCTACTCTATGCTTCCATTATTTGTATTTGCAAGGGGTGCGTGCGTCCCTTTCTGAAAGGTAGGTTAATATGTCTCGTAGATGCGAAATTTGCGGTAAGGGCGCCATGAGCGGCAACAAGGTCAGCAAGGCCTACAACCACTCCCGCCGCGTGTGGAAGCCGAATATCATTTCCGTAAAAACAGAACTCGGCGGAACAACCATGCACATCAAAATGTGCACCCGCTGCCTCAAGACCGGCTACGTAACCAAAAAGGTCTGATTTATTCTGTCCGGAACGATTATTCAATCCTGATACAGAGCCCGTCATACGCGGGCTCTATTTTTTTGCCCGGCGCCCTCAATCGCAGCCATTCCCTGATGCCTTCATGGCTAAAATCGTGACAAATATGCGTAAACCAGGCCACTTCAGCGCCAATCCTTTCTATAACAGCAAGAGCGCCTTCAAAATTATAATGAGTCGAGTGAGTCCTTGCCCGCAAGGCATCTATAACGAGCTTCCGGGTGCCGTCAAGAAGAGCGAAGGACGATTCGGGTATCTGATTGCAGTCCGTCAGGTACGCAGTGTCTCCGGCTCTCCAGCCGAGGATCGGCAAAGTTCCGTGAAAGAGCGGTATCGGTGTAATGGAAAGACTTCCGATCACAATCGGTTCTCCGCCGGTTCCTGCGGTTCTGAGCTTCAGGTGGGGCTTTCCGCCTCCTTCCTGCGTCGGTCTAAAAATATAGGCAAAACGCTCCCGGATGTCTTCAATGCATTCGGTATTTCCCCATACATCCATATCTTTTCTGGCAGAAAAGATTCTGATATCATCAAGCCCGTGGATATGGTCGGCATGCGCATGAGTGGCCAGAACCGCATCCAGCGATCGGATTCCCGCACGTATTGCCTGTATACGGAATTCTGGACCTGCGTCGACAAGGATCGATTCTCCGCAGTTCCCGCGGATCAGTGCGCTCGCCCGTGTTCGGGAATCCCGTGGATCGTTCGATACACATACTGGGCATGAACAGCCGATAACCGGTATGCCATGACTGGTGCCTGAACCAAGAATAAGCAGTTCCATTGAAAGAAAGCATAAAGGGAGCCGGTAATCCCGTCAATACCGGTCTGGATGGCAGTTGCCGCAGGTTTGCCTTGCAGAAATATGGCGTTGGGAGTACCCTGTACTGGATGAAGAAAGAGCGTGAACCTTCAGAATTGATGGCGGTTCTGGACTATATTTTGAACCGCTGCACCCTGCGAGAGATCGATGCTGTCCAGACAGCTGTCGAGCGGCGCAGGAAAGATCTTGCCGCTTCGGGCGGAATTATATCCCTGGATCCTGCGCGGGCTGCCCGCGAAATGTCGGGCGCTGTGCAGCAGTCTATCGACACCAGTATGGACTCTATCCGCGAAACATTCAGAAACTTTGCCGCAGACCTGATTGCGCGCGAAGCGCCCGAGCTTACCAGCGAACAGGCGGCTTCTCTGGTCGAATCCTGGATGCCTCAGTCTTTGCCGCGCAGGACGGGCGAATCCGTCTACGGAGACGAAAAAACCGGTGGTGCGCCGGGAGCCACAGGCGGGAAAATTAACAATATTCCTGCCGACGCTCTGTATGCAATGGCAATCCAGTTTATCAGCTACAGTACCGGCTCGATGATGCTGTCGGAACAGGAATCCCTGCGCGAAGTGCTCGGCGACTGGACAGCCGTTTACTGGAAAAAGTTTCCCTCAGAGGTTAAATCTCTGATAAAATCATATCTTGACGGTTCCGTTTCAGGGAACGAATTCGAAATGGTCCTTAAGGGCCTTCTTGGAGTGTGACATCATGCGCGTATGCATCATCGGGAACGGTATTGCCGGAATCAATACAGCTGCGGCGTTGCGCCAGGACGGTTTGAGCGCGGGATTGCCTCCTGTCAGGGCAGGCGGCGAGGACGGCAATTCGGGTCCCTCTCTTGCAATCGACGTATTTACATCCGAGTCTTTGCCGTTCTATTCCCGGGTGCGCCTGCCGGAGGTGCTTTCCGGAAGCGCGAAGCCCGAAGACATCGCCTTCTACAAGCCGGACTGGTACGAAAAGCGTAGTATTTCCGTACATCTTTCCGCATCAGTTGTTTCGTTCGACCCGTCTGCAAAAAACCTCACACTGGCCGACGGCCGCATCGAGAGCTGGGACGCCCTGGTCCTTGCAACCGGAGCTTCCTCGAACCGTCCCGGCATACCCGGTGTGGAATCTTCAGGGGTCTTCACGATGCGAACAATGGAAGATGTTCTTGCAATACGCTCTCACGTGCTTGCACACCCTTCGTCGGCATCAGTAATCGGTGGCGGACTCCTCGGCCTGGAAGCCGCCTGCGCCCTCAAGGACGCCGGAGCCGAAACCGTCCGCGTATTCGAGCTTTTTCCGCGGTTGCTTCCGCGGCAGCTGGACGAAACCGGAGCCGCCCTGCTGGCTTCACGGTTTGCCGCAATGGGCATAGAAGTCGTCTGCGGCGCTGAAACAGCCCGTCTCGAGCCGGGCCTGATAGTCCTGAAGGACGGACGAGTGTTCCAAAGCGCGACGACGCTTCTTTCGATGGGCGTTCATTCGAACATCGAACTGGCCACAGCTGCAGGGCTCGAAGTCAAGCGCGGAATAGTCGTTGACGAACGGATGCACACCTCCGCTCCCGATGTGTATGCGGTAGGCGACTGCGCAGAGTTCGGCGGAATCGTATGGGGCATTATCCCTGCGGCGCTTGAACAGGCGCCGGTTGCGGCAAAACAAATTGTAAGCGCGCTGAGCAAATCTACCAAATCCACCGAATCTACCAAATCCACCGAAGCTCCGGTATATGTCCAGACTGTTCCCAAAACTGCGCTCAAGATTGCCGGCATCGAACTGATGTCCGTCGGGAAAGCGGTTCCGACAAACGAAGAAGCGTCCGCAGGGCGCTATGAAATACTCATGAATGTATGGAGCGGCGGATCCCGGTATGAAAAGTACGTGCTTGCGCCTTCTGCCGATCCCAATCTTGCTGCAAACAACGCAACAATACTGGTTGGCGCAATTCTGTACGGATCCAGGGCAAACCAGAGTTTCGTTCAGGCGCATATCGGGAAACCGGCGGATACCGCAGATATCGCCAGACTGCTTGATCTATAGCTTTAGAACAGTATCGCGACGCCCGCAAAACCGCCGACGCTTATCATGTGTACGGCTTTTCCCGCTCCGGTATCGCCAACGTAGAAATAATCTGCCTGCGGTCCTGCCCGCACGGCCAGCCGATTCAGGAATATCACCTCCGTGCCGAGCGAAAGTCCTGCAGAAAAATCGGTTCGATCGCCGGAAAAATCTCCGGTATCGGTTTTATACGTTATATCGCTCAGATGAACTCCCGCGCATGCTTCAAGAAAAAAGTAACCGGTGCCGACTCGGGCAAAGGCTCGAACCGGAATCGTTGTCAGCGCGAATTCTGTACCCGAATTATCAGCACTGTCCGGCGTCATCGTTTCGACATGCTGTGAGCCGGCACGGATTCCAGCCGAAAGCGCAAAAGTGACCGGATCGGCACTCAGCTCGAATTTCCATCCTGCCTCGGCGGAAAACGGAGTGCCATTCTGTTCGATAACATAGCCCTGATCTTTCATCAAGGCTGCTCCGGGATGCAGTGTGTACGAAACGCCGACACTGCCTCCGGCGAACGGCTGAGCTTCCGCTGCCGGCAGGGTGAAAAAAAGAAACAGCGGAAAAAGGAGACCAATGTGTGCAGGTACGCGTATTTTCATTGGTGTAGAATACCGTGAAACATCAAATGTGGCAAGAATTTGCTTCTACTGGCCCATCTTCTTGATTTCGGCGATGCGGTCGCGGATGGCGGCGGCTTCCTCGAACTGTAACAGTTCTGCGTACTCGGCCATCTGCTTTTCAAGCTGCTTGATCAGCTTCTTGCGTTCTGCCGGAATCAGGAGGTTAAAGCTGTTAATCAGCACGTCCGATTCGGTTTCAGCGGCTTCTTTTTTCAGTTCGTTTTCGCGGACCAGAATGTCGTTCACCGCTTTCTTGATGGTGGTCGGAGTGATTCCGTGGTCGGTGTTCCATTTTTCCTGGATCGCCCGACGCCGGTTTGTTTCGGCTATCGCCTGCGCCATCGCGTCGCTCATGCGGTCGGCGTACATCACGACGCTGCCGTTCTGGTTTCGCGCCGCGCGTCCGATAATCTGGATAAGGCTCGTGGTCGACCGTAAAAAGCCGATCTTGTCGGCGTCCAGAATGCCGATGTATGACACCTCCGGAAGATCGATGCCTTCGCGGAGCAGGTTAATGCCGATCAGGATGTCGAATTCGCCCATGCGGAGCCCTTTCAGGATTTCGACGCGTTCGATGGTTTCGACTTCCGAATGGATGTATTTCACCTTAAGGCCCAGGCCCGAAAGATAGTCGGTCAGATCCTCCGCCATCCGCTTGGTGAGCGTCAGGATGAGGCTTCGCTCGTCCCGCTCGATTCTCAGTTTGACTTCGCGGTAGATGTCTTCCATCTGACCTTCGCTCGGCCGCACTTCGACAATCGGGTCCAGAAGCCCGGTGGGGCGGATTATCTGTTCGACGACCCGGGTCGACCGCTTGAGTTCCTCCTCGCGCGGGGTTGCCGACACGAAGATTGCTTGCTTGAGCATGCCTTCGAATTCCCCGATCCTCAGGGGCCTGTTGTCCATGGCGCACGGCAGGCGGAAGCCGAAGTCCACGAGGTTCTGCTTTCTCGACCTGTCGCCCTCGTACATGGCGCCGACCTGGCTCCAGGTAACGTGGCTTTCGTCCATGAACAGGAGAAAATCTTCCGGAAAATAGTGGAAAAGCGTCGCAGGCGGTTCTCCCGGATTCCTCCCAGCAATCGGCGCCGAATAGTTTTCGATGCCGGGGCAGTAGCCCATTTCTCCGAGCATTTCTAGATCGTATTCGGTTCGGGTTTTGAGCCGGTCGGCTTCGAGCACCTTTCCCTGGATGCGGAAGCGCTCCAGCTGCTCGTCGAGTCCTCTCCTAATGCTCGCAAGCGCGTTCGGTATGGCGTCTTCCTTCATGACAAAGTGCTTGGCCGGGTATATGGTGAGCTCGTCCAGCTCGAGCGTAACCTCGCCGCTTACCGGATTGAATTTACGAATCCGCGAAATCGTATCCCAATCGAATTCGATGCGGTAGGCTTCTTCAAGGTAGGCGGGGAATAGTTCCAGCACGTCTCCGCGCGATCGGAAGCGGCCGCGTTCGAGCACTGCGTCGTTCCGCTCGTACTGAAGCGACACCAGCTTCTTTTTTATCTCGTCGGGATCGATTCTCTGGCCAAGTTCCACCGAAATGCGCAGGTCGCGCCAGGATTCGGGAAGTCCGAGGCCATAGATGCACGATACGGTGGACACGACGATCACGTCGCGCCGCTCCATCAGGCTGAACGTTGCCGAGAGGCGCATGCGGTCTATTTCCTCGTTGATCGACGCGTCTTTTTCGATGTACAGGTCGCGCGCCGGAACATAGGCTTCCGGCTGGTAGTAGTCGTAATAGGACACGAAGTATTCGACCGCGTTGTTCGGAAAAAAACTTTTAAACTCCCGGTACAACTGCGCGGCGAGCGTCTTGTTGTGGCTGATTACCAGGGTAGGGCGCTGCACTTCCTCGATGATTTTTGCCATCGTGAAGGTTTTCCCGGAGCCGGTAACGCCCTTGAGCGTCTGGAACCGGTCCCCGGCGCGAAGGCCGTCGGCAAGCGCCCGTATTGCTTCGGGCTGGTCTCCCGAGGGCTCGTATTCAGAAACTACCTTGAAAGGCCTCATGCTGCCGCCTCCTGCGCGCCGATTTAAGTGACTCAGTTTGCGCGCTCGGCGAGCGTCAGTTTGAGCGATATCTGCTGCCTTCCCCGAAGCACCGTGACCTCGACGGTTTCGCCGGGCTTTCTGGATTCAAGCGCCGAGTAGTAGTCGGTCAGCGTCGCAACGGGTTCCCCCGCTATCGAGGTGATAATATCGCCGCCGAGATAGATGATCGAGCTGTTCCGTCCGCCGCCGTAGCGCACGGCATCCGTTCCGCCGCGCAAGCCTGCCTTTTCGGCGAAACTGCCGGAGCCGACGCGCGATACCAAAAGTCCTTCGCGTGTTGAAAGCCGCGCATAGTTCGCAATGGCGGAATTGAGCTGGACGAGTTCGGCATCGATGGAACCGCGTCGAACCTTTCCATATTGTATCAGTTCGGACACCACGCGCTTTGCCGTATTCACCGGCACCGAAAAGCCGATGCCCGCAGAGCTTCCCGACGTCGAGTAGATCATGGTGTTGATACCGATCATTCGTCCCTTTGTGTCCAAAAGCGGTCCGCCGGAGTTTCCGGGGTTAATCGCCGTATCCGTCTGTATCATGTCTTTTATAATCGTATTGGATTCGGTCTTGATCGGGCGGCCGAGCGCCGAGACGATTCCGGTGGTCAGCGTCCGTTCAAGTCCGAAGGGGTTGCCGATGGCGAGCACTTTCTGGCCGACTTTCAGGTTGTCCGAGTCTCCGAACTGAATCGTGCGCAGCACCGCATCCTTCGGCGGCGTAAACTTGATGACGGCTATATCGTTTTCCTTGTCGGTTCCAACGACGCTTCCCTCGTACTGGCTGCCGTCCGAAAGAGAAATATAAATTTTAACCGCGTCGGAAATAACGTGGGTGTTGGTAACCACATAGCCGCGGGTATCGATGATCGAACCCGACCCCGAACCGCCTTCCTGCGGAACCGGCTCCAGGAACCAGTTGATGCCGACCGTCTCCGTTGTGATGTTTACGACTGCATCGTTCGCATTTTCGTACACCGTTATATTTTGCAGCTCGTCCTGCGTGTATTCTTCCTTGCCTGCAGCGGCAGCAGTAAGCGTTCCGGGATTTCCCTTCAGGGGAAAGTGTTCTTCGGCCGGTGCGTCCACAAAGATGTCCGCAGTTCCCACAGTTCCCGCAGCTTCAATAGCCTTCGCTTTCCCGGGATTTCCGTCGGCTGTACTGCTGCTGCCAACTTTCATGCCTCCAAATCCAAAGGCAAACGCCCCCGCAAGCGTAGCTGTTACAAGAACAATAATCGCAACCTGTTGTCTGCTGTATAGACGCATGGAAATCTCCTTAAGATAAATATAGGAAAATAAGCCTGCTTCGGCAATCTCCCCGATTCTTTACATAGTAAAACAGTTGTATACTGGTTGCATGTCACGCACCGAATATACCGATACGGCGCCGGTTCATGCCGCCGCTTCCCGCATAGCACAGACCGTTTCGACCGCCTTCCGGGGCAAACCCGAAACAGTCGATCATATTCTTGCCGCTTTTTTCTCCGGAGGACACGTCCTTCTGGAAGATGTACCCGGTACCGGCAAGACAATTCTTGCCCGCGCTATCGCAAAAGCAGTCGCCCTGCCGTTTTCCCGCATCCAGTGCACCAGCGACCTTATGCCGGCAGACATCACCGGGGTCTCCGTCTTCTCGCCCCGCACGCAGAAATTCCGCTTCCGCAAAGGCCCCCTGATGAGCACTATCGTCCTGGTCGACGAACTCAACCGCGCAACTCCCCGCACCCAGTCCGCCCTCCTTGAAGCAATGGCTGAAGGCCAGATCAACGCCGACGGCCGGCTATTCCCCTTGAGCGATCTTTTCTTCGTAATCGCGACCGAAAATCCGGTCGAGCAGGAAGGCACCTTCCCGCTTCCCGAGGCGCAGAAGGATCGTTTTTTGCTTTCGGTGTCGCCGGGATATCCTTCAGCCGACGATGAAAGACTGATACTTGAATCTCATCGGCGTTCGGGGCATCCCGTGGACGACATAGCGCCAGTGACGGGCGCCGACGATTTGCGTTTGTGCAAGCGTCTGGTTACGGAGGTGCATGTCGATCCGGCGGTCCGGGATTATATGCTCGCCCTGTCCACTGCAACGCGGAACGATCCGCGCATCGCACTCGGTGCGTCCCCGCGCGGTACGCTCGCCCTGTACCGCGCCTCCCAGGCGCTTGCGGCGATACGCGGCCGTTCCTGGGTTGTCCCCGAGGACGTCAAGGAGCTGCTCGTACCGTGCTTCCTCAAGCGCATTCTGCTTTCCACCGAATATCTTGCGCGCGGCTACAAGGTTGCGGACCTCGTGGCGGAAATTGCGGAAACCATTCCGGTGCCCGTTTCCCGGGACGTATAATGCGTTCGTTCGCCTCCTTCCGAAATTTTCTGCTTCTGGCTGTGTTTCTTTTTTTCCCCGGAAAGATTCTCCGCTTTGCCGCGCTGTTGTATCTTGCCTCGGACGCGCTCTCATTTGTCTGGAGCCGTTCGCTCCGCCGGTCTTTTTCTGTTTCGCGCATTTCTGCCCGGCTGCGCATCAACCGGCACGAACGGCTCGAACTTTCCCTGATTGTGTCGAACGGATCCCGGTTTCCGGCTCTTTCCTGCCTGATCTTCGACTCCTCCGATATTCCCGGTTCAGCCGACCGTGATGCCCGCTGGCTGTGTTCTGTTTCTCCGGGTCGGAAAGTCCGGCTGTCCTGGTCTGTGCTGGTCAGCGAGCGCGGCTCGTATGCAGCAGGTCCTGTCGCAGTTTCCTGCTCCGATCCGCTCGGACGGTATCCGTTCAGAATCGAGTTTCCCGCTGCATGCGCGGTGCTCGTGCGTCCGGCGCGCTCTGATCCGGCCATTCTGCTGCACGGCGGCTCTCCGCTGGGATTGCTCCCTGCGCGCAACCCTGCCTTTGAAGATTCCACGCAGGTTCGCTCCGCACGGGACTACCGTTCCGGCGACGAAATCAGGCGCATCAACTGGAAGCTGTCGGCCCGGCTCGGCAGGCTGTGCACGAACGAATTCCTGGAAACGCGCGACTGTCCTGTTTTTGTGTTTTTGGATCTTTCGTACTCGCGTTTTCCCGAGCGGCACCGGAGCGAACTTTCCGAGACGCTCGTAGAGGTCGCCGCTTCCCTGATCCGCCTCGCCGACGCCAAGAAGCAACTGTGCGGGTTTGCTTCCCGCGAGTATTTTATTGCATGCGGCAAAAACCTGGCCGACACGATTCTGGATATTCTTGCGGTTATCAGAGCTTCGCACGAAGCTCCGCCTCCGCTCGACTCCGCGCCGACTGAAACCGGCCGTCCGGAAGCCGGATCGTCGACGCCCGAGTCCGTCTCTGTTTCGAGCCTTGAGCTCGACCGCGCCCTTTTGTCCAGGGCTCTTGTATCGCTGCCCTCCGGCGCGTCCTTTTTCTTTGTTGCTCCTGCTTCCCCTGATTGTCTTGTGTATGATAATCCCGAGCCGGTACGTGGCAAGATTGTTCCGGTGTGGAAGTGGAAGTTCGTCAAGGCTGCGGAGTATGTGTATGAAAAACTTTGAAGATTCGCTGTCTCGGGCCGGAACCGGGGCGCTGGTGATGGCGGATCGGGTGATCGCCGTAGTGTTTCCTTTTTTGTTTTTGTCGTCCTGCGTTTCGCTGGTGCATGCAGTGCTTCCTTTTTTCAGTGTACGCGTTTCGATTTTTACGGTGGTCGTGCTGCTTTCGGGGATCGCTTCCGTCAGTTTTTCGGCAGTGGTTGCAGGCGAACGTTCGGGAGCTTCGGCGCGGGTTCGGGCTTCGGTTCTTGGGCTGATCGCGGTGCATCTTGGTTTTTCTGTTTTTCGCGGCGGGTCGGTTCCTGAACGGCTTGTTCCCGATTTGCCGGAACTGATTGTGCTGATATCGTTTGTTTTCGAGTGGATTTGGGCCGGACAGTTCTACGATTTTTTTTCCGGGCGCGAACAGCTTCTGGAGGCGGCATCGGGAAAAGACGGTGCGATGCTGCTTGCCGAGATGCGGGACGACGGATATTTGTCCGCTTCGATTACCTCCGATCGCCGCGCGGCCGGGACAATGCGGACTTTACTTACTGGGTTCATCGGTGTGGCCTCTTCAATCGTGTATCTTTCGGGCGTTCCGGTTTCCGGGGGAACCGCGGCGGTTGTGGCGGCCTTTTTGGTTGTGTCGATGTGGACCGGCTCGGTGTTCAAGCTCTACGATGACGAGCTGCGGTACGCAGGCATGGGCTTGTCATCTGTTTTTACGCAGACGGTTCGGAATGCCGCTGTATCGTTCACAGTGTTGGCAGTGTGTGCTCTGTTTTGTTTTGTGCTGACGTCGGATGCTCCGGTGTTCAGATTTCGTATACTCGCATGGCTTTTAGCGCTGATCGAACGCTTTGCGCTGCGGTTTTCGGGTAATGGGGCAGAGGAGCTTCCGGAGTTTGTGTCGCAGAACACTTTTTCGTATCAGGATGATGCGGGCCCGGGAATATTCGACGCTGAACCTTCAGGAGTGTATGGAACAGTGCTGGAAGCGCTCAAAATCGGGATTGCCGCAGTGTCGGCCGTACTGGCGTTCCGGTTTTTGTTCGGCACTTTTTTTTCGGGTGCCTGGAAGGCGTTCTGGAAAGATCTCCGCCTGGCGCGATATGTACATGCGTTCGTTCAAGCGATGCGCGATTTTGTGCGGATTGTCCGGGATGCGTTTCCGGTTTTGTTCGGCGGCGCACGAAAAGCCCGGGTGTTTCCGGAGGCTGCCTCCCGGGACGCGTTTTCCCGGGCGGTTCTTTCCAGGCTGCGGCCCGGGAAAAGCCGGAAAAAAAAGAAAGAGATCGGCGAGCTTGCCAAAGCTTTTTTGCGTGTGGTCGATTGGGGTGAATCGCGGGGCGTGGTTTTTGAACGGAATCTTGGGCCCGGCGAATACTGCGGTTTGATTTCCGCAAACGGTTGCGCGCCCGCGCTCGAACGCATTGCGTTTCTGTTCGAAAAAGCCTTGTATTCGGAGCAGCTACTGGATCCTGGAGAACTGAAACTTTTCTTTGATTCGGTTGATTTGGTCGTTTCATGTGGTTCATCCGAGTCGCCTGAAGCGCCCGATTCGCCTGATGTGTCTGAAGCGGGCGATTCGTCTTTTGCATCCGGCCCGCCCGATTCGCCTGAAACGCCCGAGCTTTGACTGGAGGGCATGTGCGGAATATAAAAAAACCTGCACCCAGGTA
>SHOL01000261.1 GCA_004294945.1 Treponema sp. | reverse complement strand
CGTTCGATACCGTAGTTGTATCGATGAAGGCATCTTCTGTCCGTGAAACTATTCTATGCAATGAAGAATTTGCCCGGAAATTCGATATACCATTGCATCTTGGCGTAACCGAAGCTGGTCCGCTCATCGGCGGAGTGGTAAAAAGCACTCTTGCGTTCAGCCATCTGCTTGGCCGGGGAATCGGTAATACTGTCAGGGTGAGCCTGTCCGATTCTGCCGAAAACGAGGTTATTGCGGCTCGGGAAATACTTTCTGAATGCGGAAAACGTTCCGGGGGAGTCCGAATTGTTTCGTGTCCCCGGTGCGGCAGAAACGGTTTTGATGTGCACGGGTTCGTTTCCCGCTGGCAAAAGGAGCTTATGGGGCTCGACAAGGATATTACTGTTGCTGTTATGGGCTGCGTTGTAAATGGCCCGGGAGAGGGCAGGCATGCGGATGTCGGGATTACCGGCGCAGGCGACAGCGTCCTGATTTTCAGGCACGGAGAGATTGTCCGGACAATTTCGGTCAAAGACGATGCTGAATCTGCCGACAGGGCTTTCCGCGAGGAGCTTCAGAAGCTGTGAACCTTTTTTCTGCTGGAGTCAAGCACTTTTTGCTCTGTGCGGTATTTACCGCTGCTGTCTCGCACAGCCTTTTTTCTGCTCCGCTTTCAGGCGAGGCATGGAAGCTCCTGGATATAGCCCAACAGGCGTTGGAGTCCGGCGATTATGGAACTGCACTGAAGCGATGCGAGGAAGCCCGTCTTGCCCACAGGTCTTTGGTCGGCGGGTATATCGCAGATCTTGAAGTGTCCTTTTCTCCGTTGGAGGTGCGAAAAGCCGGCGATGAACTGACTGCGGTGTATCAGGTAATTGTTACCAGAAACGATATGGTTGCGAAGACTATTCTGGATTCAGTTTTTCTGAATTATCCTGTTTCACGGTTTGGAAACTCTGCAAGCAGTTTGATGAAATGGCTGTCTACCAGGATGGTGTATCCCGAGGCGGATTTCCTTGAAGGAAATGTCTACCGCGCAGAAGGAGAATATAATCTCGCCTTGTCGTTTTACGAAAAGGCCTGGATTGACCGGGAAGGTTTTGATATCCCCGATGAACGTTTTTCCCTGGCCTATGCCATGGCAGATCTTGCCGAGGCTATGGGGAAATTCGGAGACCAGGAGAAATATCTGCTTCTTGTTGTCAAGGAAGACGCTCTGTTCGGTTTGCCCGGCAACGAACCTCCTACGCTGAATGCAATTCTGCGAACGCTTTCTTCAGATTCTTCGCTGGATAAGTTCTTCGGTTTGTATCGGCATTATAATACCGTCGCTTTGCCGGCGTATAACCGGTTGTCACGTTTGTATATGAACAGCAATCGTCCTGATCGCGCCTTGCCCGCTGCGGCTCTTGGCGCTATTATTGCAGTTTCGAGCCTTTCACAGGCGCTTTCCGGCCGCGATTTTGAGTGGGTATATTCCGGTTTTCCCGGTATACTTTCGGATGCAGGAAAAAACTCCCGCATCGCAGAATGGGCACGGGATTCGGAGATATGGGCAATGCTGGACACCTTTGCTGCAGTGCTGCTTTCTCTGAATAAAGACAGTCTGGCTGAATCTGTGTATTCCGATCTTGCCAGATTTTGTTCCGACAGCGATGTTTCCCGTCGTGCTTCGGTTGTTCTTGAGTCCATGCGGCAAAAAAGGCTGCAGGGGCACCGGTAGGAATGTGCTGGAGAATTCGGCTCAGTATTTCAATTTTTTGTGTAACAGGGAGGAATAGATATGAGTAAAGTAGTGTTAGGGGCTGATTCTCTTGATGGGTATCTGACTGAAAGCGATATCGGGTATTTGTCCCGTATGGATGGTTTATACGCACGGGCTATGGATTCGTTCAAGATTTTGGCCGTTGGCGGTTTTTCATCTACGCTGGCGAATGAAGAAAAAAAGGTTATCGAAGTGTTTAATGAAATGGGGCATATTATGCAGGAAATCTGCAAACAGGCTCCGGGCATTAAAGTGTTTTCGTTCGAAACAGAAGAACAAAGCCATGCTGAAGCATCCCGGGTTATCGCGAAGCTGAGGGACATCCGTACGGGACACAACGAATTCGTGTATTATACGCAAAGAGCCTATGAGATGCTGTTTCGTCTTGCGTACAACAGAAACCATTCCGACAATAAAAACTATCTTGTTGTAAAAACGCCGGTGACCGCACCGGTGCAAAATTATGCTGTGCACAAGAT
>SHOL01000260.1 GCA_004294945.1 Treponema sp. | reverse complement strand
CATATCTATACCGCGGATCGACAAGCTCCTGCACCAGAGCCTCTGTCGACCCGTAGCCCTTCAAGTGCTGCACATGCGCGCGCACACCGGTCCGTTCATCGGGAAACCGCAGGCCGGGCTGCTCCGGACCGATTGCCCCCAGCCCGCAGTAATTATGCATATCCTCGGTTACCAGACCCCCGAATCCCAGAAAACCGGTCTCGAGACACATCTGGATAAAGGCCACATCGGCATTCACCCCTTCAATCAAAGACTCTTCTATATAAAACGATGCCAGACGACGCACCCGATCGATATCGGCACGGGGATTGTGCGAAACAAGAAACGCAGCAAGACGATCCGCGTCCATACTGCCTGTTCCCATAATTGCAAGTGATGGGGCTTTCCGGGGCAGACGTTCCGGTTCAGGAAGAGAAGCGGCGTCGGCGTCGGCTGCCGCAGCGGCTGTAGCTTCTGCATCGGTTACAGGTACGGTTTGGCAGGAAGAAACAAGGACAACAGCCATACATGCAAAAAAAGTTGCGACAATACGAATTGTACGTAATTTCATACCTTTTTCATCGGTATTTTCGGGCAAAAAGTCAAATCGACCACACCATAGTATCCGGAGACGTACAGATGAAAAAAGGAAAAATCGACTTGCGCGAACGGGTTAGACAGTTGGGTCCGACAAACCTCGGCGACACAGAACTGATTGCTCTTATTCTGAGGACGGGCACCAGTTCGACGCCGCTCATGGAACTGGCAGGACAGGTTTCAAAAGGCATGGAAACAGCACGGCCGGAAGCCGTGTACGAAACCCTGTGCTCCATGGAAGGCATGGGGCCCACAAAGGCCACAACAGTCATGGCCGCAATGGAACTGGGCCGGCGGTATGCCGGGTATCAGAGCAGAAAGGTGCACACTGCTGCGGATGTGTATCCGGTAATCCAGCACTTTTCGGACCGGAAGCAGGAACAGTTCATCTGCGTATCGCTAAACGGAGCGCATGAAGTGATCGCAGTACGGGTTGTCAGCGTCGGTATTCTGAACCGGACTATCGTGCACCCGCGGGAAGTATTCGGCGACCCGATCACCGACCGGGCAGCGGCAATTATCGTCGCGCACAACCATCCTTCCGGCCAGCTCGAACCGAGCGAGGAAGACCGCAATATCACACGCCGCCTTGCAGAGGCCGGAGAACTGCTGGGAATACATCTGCTGGATCATCTGATACTGAGCCCGAGGGGTGGCTACTTCAGCTTTACCGAGGCAGGCCTTGCGCTCGGGTGAACGCACTCACAGCGGCTCCAGCGGCTTCGAGGCGAGTGCGAGGTTTACGTGGCAGTAGCCGCCCGGATGTTTTTCCAGGTACTGCTGATGGTACTCCTCGGCCGGCCAGAAAGTGCCGAAGGGAGTGATTTCTGTTACGACCGGACCGGAAAAGCATCCCGAACGCTCAAGGGCGGCGCGTACGCCAGAAGCAATCCGTTCCTGTTCGCTGTCCAGAACGAACACCGCAGAGCGGTATTGGGTGCCGATGTCGTTGCCCTGCCGGTTGAGCGTCGTCGGATCGTGCATGCGGAACAAATGGCGGACAAGGTCGCGGTATGAAACCCGTGCAGGATCGAATTCGATCAATACCGCCTCGGCATGTCCAGTTGTTCCGGTACACACGTGTTCATAGGACGGGCGTTCGCGGGAGCCGCCAGTATAGCCGGCCGTTGCGGTAAGCACGCCGGGGATGCGGAAAAAATACGCTTCCGTTCCCCAAAAACAGCCTGCGGCGAATACGGCAGTACATTCGTTGCGGGGCACAAACCGGACCGCCGCGGAATTGATGCAGTACCGTGTGCCTCCCGGAGAGGGACCGTCGTCGAACACGTGGCCAAGGTGAGAATCGGAGGAAACGCTACGGACTTCGGTTCTGACCATGCCGTGCGATGTGTCGGGCAACTCCCGAATGGAAGCCGGATTGGCCGGCCGCGAAAAACTGGGCCATCCACAAGCGGAATCGAATTTGTCACTTGATCGGAACAGGATATCCCCCGTGTAGATATCAAGGTACAAACCCGCGTCATGATTCTTCCAATATAAATTCGAGAATGGAGGTTCGGTGCCGTTCTCGCGCGTGACGTGATACTGCATCTGTGTCGGTTTGAAACTTTCCATGAGTTCCTCCTGCGAGTAATATACAAAAAAAAGAAGAATGAGGCTCTTTCAAAACTCGGAAAGTTTTGAAAGAGCAACCGTAGATGTACATG
>SHOL01000063.1:9531-12231 GCA_004294945.1 Treponema sp. | reverse complement strand
GCCGCGATTCCGGCATTTCCTTCCCAGACAGCCCAGGCGGAAGACAATGGCAGCACCAGACAGACAACAAAAAAAACTGCCGACAGCATAGAACGTTTCATCACTTATCTCCTCCCTTGGAGCTGTTGTACAACAACTGTAGGCAATCCCTGCCAACGATATCGGCCAGCTGCCGGGACTGCTTGTACGGATCAAAATCGGTAATCGGAATTTTTGAAAGATCGAGTGTTTTTTCTGCCAGGACTGCTCCGCCGGCAACGTTGACCAAGCGCCAGCTAAGCCCGTCCAGCTGCGCATAGGCTGCAGAATCGTCCGGTTTTTTCTTTTCTGAGGGATTATACTTGAGCAGGACGACCAGCAGGTAATCGGACAGCCCGTGCGCCGCTTCTTTCAGACCGAACGAACGCCCGGAAAACAGAGAACCGTCGAGCCGTACAGATGTGTTCGAAACAATATGACCGGAGTCGAATAATACAGTCATGAGTTCGTCTTCTACGGTCTGACTCATCTGAAGCGCAACAAACGGAGCCTGTTCATTCTGCACCAACGTGACGGTAACAGTTGAACAAAATCCAGCGCTTGCAACCGTACAAAAAAGAAGAACAAGCATATTCCTGACAGAAAAGGACATAAGACCTCCAGCCTCTCATTAGAGCCGATTTCAAAATTTTCCGGGTTTTGAAAGAGTCTCTCATTAGATAATCGGTTTTCTGTACAAAGCATTGAGACTTTTCTTTTCATTTTTTCTATGGTATTTTTCTTGAATGAACTATTACGCACTCCAGGTCAAGACAAACGCCGAGGAGCAATACATAATTAGAGCGACAATTTCATTCCGTACACAACAGATCGAAGAGACCAATTTGCTGTTTCCACGACGCAAGCTGACAATCCGTAAAGATGGTGCCACAAAAAACGAAATTCAACCTGTGTTTCCCGGTTATATATTTCTGGAATCTGAAAGCCTTTCGAATGATCTATACTGGGTGCTGCGTACTACCCCGGGCTTTTACCGGTTTCTTCCCGAAAACAAGGAGCCGAAACCGCTGGTTGGCAGAGACCTTGCCACATTGAAGCATTTCCTTTCGTTTGGAGCGGTTGCAGAAAAATCACGGGTCCGGTTCGATGAAAACGATCGTATCGTAGTTGCGGACGGGCCGCTGAAAGGACTTGAGGGACGGATCGTTAAAGTCGACAAGAGAAAAGGACGCGCAAAAGTACAGCTGGACATGTACGACGATTCGTTTCTTATCGATCTGGCGTTCGAAGTGATGGGTTCCCAATAATATGGCACATGAACACAGGACGACAACAATTTTCATCATAGGAGCGGGTCTTGCAGGCACGATGCTTGCCCGTGAAATAAGGGAAAAGGGCATTTTTGGCCAGGTAAGCGCATTTCTTGACGATGATCCGGCAAAAATCGGGACGACAATAGACGGAATTCCCGTTCTGGGGCCCATAGAACAGACAGCCGGCCTGATACGAATACACACCGGCGATGAAGCACTTATTGCTATTCCCAGCGCAAGCACCGATACACTGAAGAAAATATACACCGTACTTAAAGATGCAGGGTTCGATAAAATTCGTCTTTTGCCCGCAGTCGCCCAGATAATCGAAGGAACCGCACATCTGGTGCAGGCGAGGGAAATAAATCCGCAGGATTTACTGGCGCGCGAGCCCGTTACGATCGATCTGAAAAAAAGCCTGTCCTGGCTGAGAGGAAAACGGGTTCTGATAACCGGTGCAGGAGGATCCATTGGGAGCGAACTTGCACGCCAGCTGCTTTCCGGCGGCGCCCAACGCCTGTATCTGTTCGGTCATGGGGAGAATTCGATTTACCAGATCGACAAGGAACTCCGACTTTTACAGGAAGGCGGAGTCGGCGAAAAGGCGACAATCGTTCCGGTGATCGGAGACCTGAAGGACCGTGCGTATATGCACTTTATTCTGGAACAGCTGAAATGCGACGTTGTTTTTCATGCAGCCGCATACAAGCATGTTCCCCTGATGGAAGCGAATCCGGTAGCAGTAATTGAAAACAATGTTTTGGGCACGAGGAATCTCCTGGAAGCGTGCCTTTCGACCGGGGTAAAACGGTTTGTCCTGATTTCTACGGATAAGGCGGTGGATCCGGTTTCCGTGTACGGAGTGTCCAAGATGCTGGCGGAACAGCTGGTGAGGCTGGCAGCCGGGAAACTGCAGCAGGCAGGAGCGGCGGTGGGGGATTCCGGGCACAGTGAGGAAGGGTGCGCAAAGAATGGCCGAGCCTGTATGTTTGTGCGGTTTGGGAATGTGTTGGGGTCGAGAGGTTCGATACTGCCCCTGTTCATTGACCAGATTAAAAAAGGCGGGCCGGTTACGGTAACCGATCCTGAAATGGTGCGGTTTTTTATGACGATTCCGGAAGCGTGCTCGCTGGTACTCAAAACCGGAGGAGTCGGGAAAAACGGTGAATCGTATGTTCTGGATATGGGTGAACCGGTAAAAATTGTAGATGTGGCGGAACACTTGATCCGCTTCATGGGCTATGAGCCCGGGAAAGATATACAGATCGAGTTTATCGGCAAAAGGCCCGGGGAACGGCTTGACGAGCCGTTATGGTCGACATTGGAATGTCCGGTTCAGACGGGATATCCGAAGATACTCCGGCTTGAAACACTGAGCCCGGACGCAACGGGGGAGCCCGTTCTAGCC
>SHOL01000063.1:7290-9521 GCA_004294945.1 Treponema sp. | reverse complement strand
GTAGATGTCGAAGCGCTGATAGACGAATTGGAGCCGGTGTGCCGTCTGGATCCGTTGCGAAGTGCAGAATACAGAAACAGGGACCGGCTGTTGGACATACTGTGCACAGCGGTTCCGACATTGAAGGAGTTCAGACATGCAGCCGAAAGCTGATCGGGACGATTTTGTTCCCTTTTTTCGCCCATCGTTCTCTGAGGCTGAAGAGAATGCCGTGATCAGGGTGCTTCGATCAGGATGGCTTACCACCGGCAAGGAAGCGATTGCGTTCGAAAAGGAATTTGCGGAATACACCGGGAGTCCGCACAGTCTTGCGGTAAACAGTGCAAGTTCGGGCTTGATGCTCGCGATGGACGCCTTCGGAATAGGAGCGGGAACAAAAATACTGACAACGCCCTACACCTTTGTTTCCACGGCGACAAGCGCCCGGCATCTGGGTGCAGAGATTGTCTATGCGGATATTGAAGGGGATTCCTATAATATTGATCCGGAGGGGATCGAACAGGCGCTGTCAGCTGATCCGGACATTCGGGCGATAGTTCCGGTGCATATTGCCGGCAACGTGTGTAAAATGGATGAAATTGCCAGTCTTGGCACACAGTACGGGGTGCCTGTCATTGAAGACGCTGCTCATGCCTTCCCTGCCCTGACGCGTTCCGGATATGCCGGAACGCTTGCGGACGCGGGCGTGTACTCGTTTTATGCGACAAAGACTATCACCACCGGCGAAGGCGGCATGATAAACATAAAGGACGGCGAACGGGCACAGCGTATTTCCCTGATGCGATCCCACGGAATAAACAGAACAATCTGGGACCGATACACCTCGAAGACCGCATCCTGGGAGTACGATGTGGTAGCGGAAGGATGGAAATGCAACCTTCCGGACATCCTGGCGGCGATCGGTCGGGAACAGCTCAAGAAAGCGGATGATTTTTTCCGGAAGCGAAAAGCTGTTGCTGAATTCTATACCCGTGAATTTGCCGGACGGGACTGGCTTGAACTCCCTCCGGACGGTCCCGGAAACGCCTGGCACCTGTACTTGCTTCGGATTGTGCCGGAAAAGCTGACGATCGGACGGGACGAGTTTGCGGAAAAACTGCAGGAAGCGGGACTGGGTATTTCCGTTCATTTTATACCACATTTCGAGATGACCTACTTCCGCCAGCGGTACGGACTGGACCGAAAGGACTTTCCGAATGCGGCGAAGCAGTACGATGCGACGATTTCACTGCCCTTCTGGCCGGATATGTCGGCCGAACAGCAGGAACGCGTTGTGCGGACTGTACTTGAAACGGGCGATGCCCATTTGAAACGCAGGTGACGAAAAAAAGCGGAGGACAGTCGATGGATCAGGTCTTCTTCAGCGATCTGGAATTTCCCGGCCAATACTACGGGATGCTTATACGTTCCTCTGTTCAGCACGGATATCTGGTAGATATCAGGCCGCCCCTGCTTCCAGAGGGCTACTATCTGTATACTGCGAAAGACATTCCCGGAGAAAACAGACTGACAGCGCTCGGAACCTCGATTCCGGTTTTTACCGCCCACGAGATCATGTATTTCGGCGAACCACTCGGCATTATCGTCGGGCCTGATCCTGCAAAGGTGCACGAACTGGTTGCCGCGGTCAGCATCGGTACAGAGCCCCTTGATCCCTGGAATTTCAGCGAAAAATTTCCGGCATCGCAGGTTGTGATGAAGCGGGTACTCTACGAAGGTGATCCTGATTCTCTGATGACCGACGAATCCGAAGTTATTGAAACAACGAGCGAAATCGGACTTCAGGACCACTACTACGCCGAACCGCTCGGGGTCGCCGTCAATCTGACCACCGAGCAGCTGGAAATCTATACGGCGACACAATGGCCGTTTCATGTCCGGGCTACCATCTCTGCGGTGCTGGATCTTGATCCGGACGAAATTACCGTTATACCAACGACAATCGGCGAGGCGATGGACGGGAAGATATGGTACCCGTCTCTCCTTGCAGCCCAGGCGTCCGTTGCCTCGGTGCTGTGCAAGAAACCGGTAAAAATACTCTTAAGCCGCCAGGAAGATTTTCTCTTTTCTGTAAAATCCGCTCCGGTCCAAATCCGGTACCGGACCGTGCTTTCGGGGATGGATACCATCGAGGCAATGACGGTCCGCATACTGGTGAATGCCGGCGCCTACAGCCCGCTGATAGATGAAATTGTAGACCGTATTACCGTTTCGGCGGTAGGATTGTACGC
>SHOL01000063.1:0-7280 GCA_004294945.1 Treponema sp. | reverse complement strand
GTGGAAACCTATGCCCTTCGCACCAATCTCCCGCCGATGGGTGCGCTCTCCGGATGGGGAGAAGCCCAGGCCTTTTTTGCACTTGAAAACCATATTGCCGATATTATCGCCCGCAAGAATTTTGCTCCGGTTGAATGGAAGTTACTGAATACCATCAACCCGGGCGAAAAAATGACTCCCGGCGGTGCCGATTTTACGGGTAAACACCGCTTTGACGAGCTTTTTGAAACCGTGTGCCTGGCAAGCGACTTTCCACGAAAACATACTGCGTACAAGCTGCTCGCCTCCAGACGACAAAACATACAGGACGGTCCCCTGCGAGGTATTGGCATTGTCGCCGGATTCCAGGGAAACGGTTTTTTGGGAAAAACCGGAGAAACAACCCGGTACGCAGTCGAAGTGACCATGGACACGAACAGCCGGGTACAGATAAAAACGGGATTTCATTCCCTGCAGATGGAGAATATACTGCGCGACATGACCGCATCTATTTTGGGAATCGACGCCGCGCAGATAGGTTTTACGGGAACCGATACCTCGAAAATGACCGAAACCGGACCGGAAACCTTGTCGAGCAAGATTACCATACTTGCTCCTCTGGTGGAAAAGTGCTGCCAGACAATCCAGAAGCAGCGGTTCCGCCAGCCGCTGCCGTTAACCGTGAAACGGGAATACAAGCCTTCCAAAAAAGACCAGTGGGACAGACACACACTCAAGGGAAAGCCCTTTGTATCGATCACAAGCGGCGTCTGCGCCGTGGAAGTGGAAGTAGATACGGTAACCTACGAACCCGTCATCCGCGGAATTTGGATTGCGGTGAACGCAGGGAAGCTGTACGACAGAAAAGCAGCGCAGACGACTGTATCGAAAAGCATATCGATTGCGCTATCCAGGATTCTGGGAGAGCGGATTACCATCCGCGACGGTAAACTGATACCAAAAGACAGTGTCCAGTACGACCTTTTGCATCCGGCGTTAATCCCGGATTTGCGCATATCGTTCCTCGAATCTGATGAAGCTCCCGCTGGAATCGGAACGATAGCAAACAACTTGATTCCTGCTGCCTTCGCGAGCGCGCTCGCACAAATTTCCGGAATTCCGTTCCGTTCGATACCCCTTGATGCGCGAACGCTGTATCAGGCGCTGGAACATGAATAGGAGTACGCCATGATGATACCGTTTACCCTTAACGGGTCCGAGGTTTTTATCGACGCCAATCCCGGCGAACGGCTGGTACATGTGCTCAGGCGATTCGGCCTTGCCGGTACGAAAGAAGGCTGTCTTTCCGGAAAATGCGGTTCGTGCATGGTGCTCCTGAACGGGAACGCCGTTCCGTCGTGCATTATCCCGATATTCCAGGTGAAAAACACGACGATTATGACCATAGAGAAATTCGCAGAAACCGATGCCTACGCCGATATCGTTGAAGGGTTCCGCCTGGCGGGCGTTTCGATGTGCGGCTTTTGCAATACCGGAAAAATTCTGACAGCCCATACCCTTTTGGAGGAAAATATCAAACCAACAAAACAGGATATCAACAACTGGTTTTCCGGCAATCTGTGCCGGTGCACCAGTATCGACGACCTGTACGCCGGCGTCAGGCAGGCGGGACTACTCCGGCGGAAACGGGATCATGGCAAATAGAAATTCAACCGTATATCAGGCATCGACGATTGCCGACGTGCAATCGATTCTCAAGAATATTTCCGGTGTTTCTATCGTTGCCGGCGGTACCGAAATAGTTCGCAGGCAAACCGGCAGAACGCTGCATTTTTCACCGAACATACTGCCGGTTTCGCGCATTGCCGAACTGACCGGCGTTGCAAAAACCGAGCGGTATATCGAGTTTGGCTCGTGCATTACGCTGAAGTCGCTGCTGGAGCTGGGCAGCAAGAATGTGCCGGATATTCTGTACCGGGCAGTGCAGGGAATCGCGAGCCCGGGCATACGGAGCCTTGCAACCCTTGGCGGCAATATAGCGGCAAAGGGACAACGCCTGTGCGCGTTTGCGCCCCTTCTGGCACTGGACGCACGGCTGGAAATCCGGACACCAACCGAGGCATACTGGATTCCGATGGCCCGCTACTTTTCCAACACCGGTAAGGAACAGTCGAAGGAACCCGAGTTTATAAGCAAGATACGGGTGCCGACCGATGCCTGGGAAATCTCGGAGTACCGGAGAATCGGGAAACCGGGCATTGTTACGGATACCACAGCAACGTTCGCGTTTTTGGTGCAGTCGCAGAAAAACGTACTGGCAGATATCCGCATTGCGTATGCGGGAAAGTTTTTTTTCCGGCGGCGTGAATTCGAAAACCTGATGATCGGCAGGAGCCTTCCGCTGTCGGAAAAAGACATCGATTACCTGATGGACAAGGCGGATGCCTACTTCGACAAAAACCTCTTCCCGCCTTCCTACGAACGCAAATGCCTGTTCAATATGCTCGAAGAAAGCCTGTCGATGCTGGTGTAAAACGGGCTGCTAGCGGATGTACATCGAGTCGCCGTACGAGAAAAAGCGGTAGCGGCTTTCGACCGCGTGCCGGTAGGCTGCAAAAATGCGTTCCTTGCCGGCAAAAGCCGACACCAGCATCAACAGGGTCGACTCCGGCGTATGAAAGTTCGTAAACACCTGATCGACTACCCCGAATTCATATCCCGGATAGATAAAGATGGAAGTATCCCGCTCTCCTGGTTCCAGGACGCGTTCTTCGCGGTTCCATGCCGACTCGAGGGTCCTGATGCTGGTAGTCCCGACGGCAAGCACCGGCCGCCCTTCCCTTTTTGCCTGCGTCACCGCGCGGGCGGTTTCCCTGCTGACCGAAAAGGATTCCGAATGCATTGTATGGTCTTCCAACCGCTCGGAGCGGACCGGCAGGAAGGTGCCGAGCCCGACGTGCAGCGTAACAGAGCGCCGCTCGATGCCGCGCTCGTCGAGGCTTGCAAGTATTTCGGGAGTAAAATGAAGGCCTGCGGTGGGAGCGGCGACAGAACCGACGGTGCGGGCGTACACAGTTTGATAGCGGTCCTGGTCGGCGGCCGAGTCGTCGCGGCGGATGTACGGCGGAAGCGGAAGGTGGCCCTGAGCGTCGAGCCAGACATCGTCCACGAGCCGGTCGAACTGCAGATAGCGGAATTCGGTGCCGTCCAGAAGGCCTTGAGAATCGGCGATGATTTCGGCGCGGGTGCCGTCGGCAAAGGTGTAGGTGCGGCCGCTCTTGTGGCGCTTTGCGTTGCGGACCATCGCCTTCCAGACGCAGGGCGCGGAAGGAATCGCAGGAGAATCCGCGCCCGGTAAGGAGTGGATTCGCGAGATAAGCAGAAACTCGGTGCGGTTTCCGCTTGAGTCTGCGGTCGCGTAGATGCGCGCCTTTCTCACGCGGGAATCGTTGAATACCATCAGCGTCCCCGGATCGATAAGCGAAACAAGGTCGGCGAACTCGTGATCGGCCCAAGCGCCGGTGTTGCGGTCGAGCTGCAGCAGGCGGTCACGTCCGCGTACGGCGCTCGGCTCCTGCGCGATCAGTTCTTCGGGAAGGTCAAAATAAAAGTCTTTCGTTTGCATCGTCGTCGTTCCGCGCGTTTTTCCGTTTTTCCATGCCCAGCAGTTCGTACGCGCGGTCGGTGACCATGCGGCCCCGGGGCGTCCTCTGCAGCAGGCCGGACTGAATGAGATAGGGTTCGTAATAATCTTCGAGGGTGTCCTGCGATTCCCCGACGGAAATTGCGAGGGTTTCGGCACCAACCGGGCCGCCTCCGAAATTCAAGATAATCGATGAAAGAATCTCACGATCGTAGCGTTCAAGCCCGAGCGAATCAATTTCCAGCTTTTCCATACCGACCGAGACGATTCCGCTTGTGATTGTGCCTTCACCAAGCACCTGGGCAAAATCCCTCATGCGGCGGAGCAGGCGGTTCGCCACGCGGGGCGTTCCCCGGGAGCAGCGCGCAAGCGCGAAGGCGGCGTCGCGGTTGATTCCCGCCCCGAGAATGCCGGCCGAGCGCATGATGATGGAGGCAAGTTCCTCGTGCGTGTAAAAGTTAAACCGCTGGACAATGCCGAAGCGGCTGATAAGGGGGCTTGAAACCATGCCCGCGCGGGTGGTGGCGCCGACAAGGGTGAACGGAGGAATCGGAATGCGCACGGTTCGCGCGCTTGGGCCCTGCCCGATAATCCAGTCGAGTTCGTAGTCCTCCATCGCGATGTACAGCATTTCCTCGATTGCGGGCTTGAGCCGGTGGATTTCGTCGATGAAGAACACGGTGCGCTCGGTAACCGTCGTTAAAATTCCGGCGAGGTCCTTCGGTTTGTCGAGGGCCGGGGCGCTGGTGACCTTGAAGTCTACCCCGAGCTCGTTGGCCGTAATCTGTGCGAGCGTTGTCTTTCCGAGACCCGGAGGCCCGATCAGAAAGAGATGGTCGAGGCTTTCGCCCCGTTCGCGCGCCGCTTCTATGAAAACGGCAAGGTTGCTCCGGATCTGCTCCTGCCCCTGGAAATCGGCAAGGAAATGGGGACGGAGCGCGCGGTCGCGCTCGTCGTCGCTTGCAAGTTCCGGCCGCACGAGGCCAGCGGAAAATTCTGGATTGTCTTCCTGATTATGCATGGTTTTCATTCATTGACCGCCTTTCAGCTGCTCAGCGCGACAATTGCGCGCCTGAACAGTTCCTGCTCGGCGGTTTTTTTGCCTGCGGGAGTGCTGGCGCCAGATGCATTGGTGCCGGTTTTGCCGGAATCGGCGCCGGAAGCGCGGCGCTCGGCGTCGAGTTCGGCCGCAAGCCTTGCGACTGCATCGATTGCCGCTTTGCGGTCGAAGCCCATACCCGCGAGGGCGGCGACGATGTCTTCGTGCTCTGCCGGAACCTGGGAAGCCTTTGAAGAAGGCCTGGTGTCGATGCGGGTCAGTTTGCCCTTGAGCGACAGGATCATTTTTTGCGCCGTCTTCTTGCCGATGCCAGGGGCCGATTCGAGTTTTGCAACGTCTTCGTTTTCGAGAGCGGCTTCGAGCTCGTCGACCGGTATGCTGGACAGAATTTTAACCGCCTGCTTGGGTCCGATGCCCTCGACCTTCATGAGATCGATGAAAAGATCCCGCTCGTGCGATGAAGAAAAGCCGAACAGGCGCATCTGGTCTTCCCTGTGGTAGAGCCAGACATACACGCGCACTTCGCTGCCGACCGGACCGAAACTGTCGACGGCAAGCGTCGAGACAAAAAAAGCCCACTCGACGCCGTTGTTTTCAAGAAACACTTCGTTCGGCATTTTTGCCGTAATGGTGCCGCTGATACTGTTGAACATGAGCACCAGTATCTCATTTTTCGGCCGGTTGACGCAAGAACCGCGCACGCGCCTGCTAGGCTTTGGGGATGACGGCGGTATGAATGCGGGTAATCGCGGCGGCAAGCGCGTCCGCGGCGTGGTCCGGCTTCGGAATTGCGGCAAGCCCGAGGAGGAGGCGAACCGATTCCTGCACCTGTGCCTTGTCGGCCCGGGCGACGCCGACGACGGCCTGCTTGATGCCGTGCGGCGTATATTCGGAAAGCGGTATGCCTTTGAGGGACAGCGCGAGCGTGATGACGCCCCGGGATTCTGCGACGCCCATGGCGCTCGTGACGTTTTTGGCAAAATAGAGGGTTTCCATGCCCGCAAGATTCGGCGTATAGAGTTCGAGCACTGCATTGAGTTCGGTGAATATCTTGAGAAGCCTGTCCTGGTGAGCCGCTTTCGCACTGGTTTCTATAACGCCGTGGGCGAGATACACGAGCCGGTTCGACACCGAATGGACAATGCCCCACCCGGTAGAAGCAAGGCCGGGATCGATCCCGATGACGCGCTGGTTTTTTTGTTGAGCCATGAGAACGCCATTGTAGCGGGAATCGGGACAAAAAAAAACCCCGAAAGCGGAATCGTCGCCGCCGTTCGGGATTCTTTCGTTGAGGCTTGCCGAAGTTCGCAATTTCGCTGACTCGACGGGCGCCCGTACTCGATTTATATAGATTACTCTTCGAATCCTTCGGGGATGTCGATGTTGGAGTACACGTTCTGGACGTCATCGTCTTCTTCGAGCTTGTCTATGAGTTTGAGGACCTTGCGGGTGGTTTCGACGTCGAGGGAGGTGTAGGTGTCCGGAACCATCGAGATGCTGGCGGACACGGATTCGTAGCCTTTGGCCTGCAGGGCTTCTACGGCAGTTTCGAAATTGGCGGGATCGGTGGTAACGGTGAGGACGCCGTCTTCGTTCGAAACGTCGTCGGCTCCCGCTTCCAGGGCGACTTCCATCAGTTCGTCTTCGTTGATGGTTTCGGCATCGTATTCGATGACGCCTTTGCGGGCGAACATGTATGCGACTGAACCGGTTGCGCCGAGGTTTCCGCCGTTCTTGGAGAAGAGGTTGCGGACGTTTGCAGCTGCGCGGTTCTTGTTGTCGGTAAGGACTTCGACCAGGACGGCGACTCCGCCGGGACCGTAGCCTTCGTAGGTGAGTTCTTCGAAGGTGGTTGCGCCGAGTTCACCGGTTCCTTTTTTGATTGCCCGTTCGATGTTGTCCTTGGGCATGTTCGCGCCGCGGGCCTTGAGGATGGCGGTGCGGAGCCGGGGATTGGAAGCGGGGTCGCCGCCGCCCATTCTGGCTGCGATGGAAATTTCCTTGATGAACTTGGTGAACATCTGACCGCGTTTTGCGTCAGCTGCTCCTTTGGCGTGTTTGATTGTCGCCCATTTACTATGTCCTGACATATTGTCTCCTTGTGGTGATTTTCTATAATGGTTGGATCAGAGCATTACGTGAAAATAGTACCATAATGAAAAAAAGCATGTCAAGACTCGCAAAAAGCCCTATTTTACCGGAAAAAAGGGCTTTTTGCCGCAATCGACACGCTTTCCGAACGAGGCATGCATGTACTGTGCGAGGCAGAGGTATCAGGGTTTTTTAGCTGTAATGCCCTTTTCGATGAGGGACATGAGCTGCTGCTCGTACCATTCCGGAGAATAGGGAAAATGATTCCGGAGTATCGGGCGCAGACGGGCGTCGATGGTATCCTTGCATGGTTCGCAGATATCGAACTCGCGGATATGAAAATAGTTGCGGCGTTTTACGGGTTGTTCAATTTCATTTCGGCAAATATCGCAATACAAAGCTTTCATGCGCTTCTCCTGATTTCAATTGGTATATAAAAAAATAATACCTCATCGGCTTCCTTTTGTCGAGTACGTTTTTTTATGGTAGAATCACGGCCATGAAACACGATGAGTCGGTACGGACGGCACTGATTGCGGAAATAGG
>SHOL01000259.1 GCA_004294945.1 Treponema sp. | reverse complement strand
ACGGAGTTGTCTTCGTCGGCATGTGGCCGAACGATCCGCTGTGCGCAGGCCTGTCGGACGACGTTTTCCCCTGGGTATCGATCGACACGCCTATCCCGGGAGCCGCACGGGGATTCGTGTCCACAGACAACCGCAGGGGAATCAGGGACATGCTGGAAGAAATCTGCGCGCGCGGCTGCCGGCGCATCGGCTACATCGGAATCCACGGCGGCGGCTACGTCGGCACGGAGCGGCGCGCGGCGTTTGAAGACTTCTGCGTCGAACGCGGACTGATCGACAAAACACTGATGATCGACACAGCCTTGAATATGCGCGCCGGCTACAATGCGGCCATGGAGCTTCTCGGCGGCGGAAAAACAGGCGCAGTCAGTGGCCGCGAAAGACTGGAAGCGATTGTCTGCGCAAGCGATCTTCAGGCGCTCGGCTGCTTACGCGCAGCGCGGGACCTGGGACTCTCAGTCCCGGACGATCTCGGAGTCGCCGGCTTCGACGACATTCCCGCGGCAAGCCTATCATCGCCCGCGCTGACAACAGCCGCCCAGCATGCAGACGCCATCGGACGGCAGGCCATCGCGTCGCTCCTCGGCGAGCCGAATCCCGAACCGGTTCTGATCCCCGCGCGGATTGTTCTGCGCGAAAGCCTGTAAGGATTATATGGAGAACCCATGAACGAACGAATCGTCCTGCTCGAACAAAGACTTGCTAAAATTGCGGAAGCGCTGAAAGCGGACAGGGACGGACTGGCCCTTCTCGGGCTCGGCTCAGTCGGCAAGAAGCGGGATCGCCTCGACGAATGGCCTGATCTCGACTTCTTCGCGATCGTGCGCGAAGGCAGCAAACAGCGGTTTCTTAACGACGTCCGCTGGCTTTCCTCGGCGCAGGAGATTTCCTGGATTTTCCGCAATACGGCAGACGGCTGAGCTTCGTGCAAAAGTCGGTTACTTTTGCACGAAGCTCTTGGACTTCAACAACAAGTCTTTATAATATAATGACTTGTTGTTGAAGTCCACATACATTATTTGTTTCAATTACAAAAATCACTGATTTTTGCAATTGCCTCGGCTATAAGTTGCTGTACGCTGACGGCATTTTCGCGGAGATGGCAGTTTTCGAACCCGCGGAATTGCGCTCAATCCCCTTCGCCGAAGGGAAGCTCGTCTGGGCCCGTGACGGTTTCGATCCATCGATCGTCGAACCCGAAAGCCTCCAGGGATGGCTCAAGCCCGTCGCCGACGAAAGCTATGCGATCGGCGAACTGCTCTCCTGCCTCTATGTCGGTCTGTGTTGTTTCCGGCGGGGGGAAATGCTATCTGCCTGGCGCTTCGTCCAGAACTACTGCATCGCCCGGGTTCTGCAAGTGGCTGAACTCTGGATTCCCGCGCGCACCGGAGGAGACGGGCTACAAGACGATCCGTACAACCGGGAGCGCAGAGTCGAATTCCTCAGGCCCGAGCTCGCGGAGCTGTTCGACAAAGGGATTGCGGGCTACCGGAGCACGCCGAAAGCCGCGCTCGCCATTCTCGCGTGGGTCGAGCTCCATGCTGAAGTCAATCAGAGCATGAAGGCGGCGATCCTCGAATTCGCGGAAAACTGAAATCCGTGCTGCGGCACGGCGGTGTCCGGCATTGCCCGGCGTTGCCCGGCGCATCCTGTTGCACCTGCAGAATAAGTATGCGACCATACCCACCATGAGCACTGCGGAATTATTTCTACAAGCGATGCGGGAACAGGGAGCGGGCGACATTGCCTGCGCACGGATAGCCGACGGTCCGGTTGGGCTGCCCTTCGCCGTTTCAATGACAATCCGGCTTTCCGACGCGGTCGTCGAAGAGATCGCAGACGAACCGACCTATACCTATTTCCACCACTATCGCACCGTCAACGCGTTTCTGGACCAGCTGGCATTAAAGGCCGGACTCTATCTGCAGGAAAAGGGAGCCCGCTACATTGCCGTCGCCGCCTCGCAAAGCGTGCCCGCCGCGCCGGGCAGCAAGGCGACGCCCTTCGACGGACGGTATTCGCACAAAAAAGCAGCCGGCCTTGCAGGACTCGGCGCAATGGGCAGGAGCAACCTGTTTTTGCACCGCGAATGGGGTCCGCGCGTCCGGCTCGTTACCGTATTCACCGACTGGAGCAAACTTGCGGAAATTGCAAAACCGGCCCCCGGCGTACAGAGCGCTGAAGCCGGGGACTTGCCGGCTCAACCGGAATCGTCTGTTCCGACTGCCTCCCCGGAACTCTCGCCCCGCTGCGCCGCCTGTTCGCGCTGCGTCGACTCGTGC